>NZ_BAABJQ010000008.1:0-335248 GCF_039543385.1 Rugosimonospora acidiphila | reverse complement strand
GATACGCCATCGGCGCCAACTGGCAGAAGGTGGCCGACGCCTTCAAGGGCCCCACCTACATCATCGCCGCGATCGTGGTACTGGCATGCGCCATCGCCGTCGCGGTGTTCATCCGTCGACGCCGCACGTCCAAAGTGGAGACACGATAGGTCCCCGACCTGTCGGGCGGCATGATGACTGAGTCAACGCCGCCGGCCCGGATCCACATCGCGAAGCGCCCGCCGGACGCGGCGAGCGTCCCGGTTGTAGTACCGCAGCGATCGGTTACCCCATCGGTCCGTCCACAGACGCACAGGAACACCGCGCTGCCGCAGGCTCGCCGCGATACGTGAGACAGCATCCGGACCTTCGCCGCCCCAGGAACGATCGGTCTCCAGCCGCCCCCACCGTCGACGGTCCACGAACACCACCACGACCAGGCCGAACAATCCACCCGCCAACGAACTGGCACCCACTGGCAGGTCGGCTGCGCGGCCGACGCCGTAGCCGACGCCGGTACCGACCACGCACACCAGCCCGACGGCGAGCCAACCGACCCCGTTCAACCGCACGCTTCGGAACAGCCGAATCCGACGACGGTAACCGCGCCACCGAGACGCGCGGTAAACCGCGTATCGACAATCCACCGCGACCCCCTCGATCACGAAATCCGCGGCAGCCGCGGCCCTGGGTCGGATCTTTCGGGCGCCCGGAATGCCCGTTCCCGTCGGGCAGGTCGGCCGCATCGGAGTCGCCCTACAGCGTGTAGTAGTGTGTCGCGGGGGGCTGACCCAGAAGGGCGGAGTTCGATGCGACCCAGCACCACCGTCACCGGTACCGTACGACCGTCGATGCGGGCGAAGGTACCGGAGATCACCGCCATGTTCTGGCTGATCAAGGTACTCACCACCGGCATGGGCGAGGCCGCCTCCGACTACCTCGGCACGCTCAGCGTGATCCTCGCCGGCGCGATCGGAATCATCGGCCTCGTGATCGCCCTGACCCTACAACTGCGCGCCCGCCGCTACATCGCCCCCGTCTACTGGTTCGCGGTCGCGATGGTAGCGGTGTTCGGCACCATGGCCGCCGACGCGCTACACGTCGCACTGGACATCCCCTACGCCGGATCCACCGCGTTCTACGCCGTGGCACTGGTCGTCGTGTTCACCCTCTGGCGCCGCGCCGAGGGCACCCTATCCATCCACAGCATCGTGACCCGACGCCGGGAAATCTACTACTGGATCACCGTCCTGGTCACCTTCGCCCTGGGCACCGCCGCCGGGGACCTCACCGCAGCCAGCATGCACCTGGGCTACCTCACCTCCGCCATCCTGTTCGCCGCCCTCATCGCGCTGCCCGCCATCGGCCGGCGGCTCGGCCTGGACAGCATCGCCGCGTTCTGGATCGCCTACGTACTGACCCGCCCACTGGGCGCCTCGATCGCCGACTGGCTCGGCAAACCACACCACCCCGACCACGGCCTGGGCTTCGGCGACGGCACCGTAGCTGCCCTCGCCACCCTCGCCATCATCGTGCTGGTCGGCTACGTGACCGTCGCCCGCGCCGGCATCCAACCCGACGTCGAACCCGCCACCGTCGAAGTCTGACCCAACGAACACCACCGACACCCTCACCACCCGGCCATGAACGCGTCAGGTCCGGCCTCCTGGCCCCCGCTGGCCGCCGTGCTCGCCACGCTGATCCTCACCACCGCACTGGTCGCCGGCCTGGGCCGCCTCGGCGTGGCCCGGCAAGCGGTCACCGCGTCACTACGCGCCGCGATACAGCTCGGGGTGGTCTCCGTCCTGATCGTCGCGGTCCTGCGCTCCGCCGGCCTGACCGCCGGCTTCATCACCCTCATGTTTCTCGTCGCGTCGGCCACCGCCGGGCGCCGGATGACCGCCCGGCACGGAGGCCGATTCGCGGCGGCGGCGATCGCGGTCGGGGTCGCGCCGGTCCTGGGCCTGCTGCTGGGTACCGGCCTGGTGACCACCACCCCGGTGGCGGTACTGCCGGTAGCCGGCATCCTCATCGGCGGCGCGATGACCGCCACGGGGCTCGCCGGGCGGCGGGCCCTGGACGAGTTGCACGCCCGACGGGGCGAATACGAGGCCCGGCTGGCACTCGGCTTCACCGCCCGTACCGCCCGACGCGACGTGGTGCGCCCGGCCGCGGTCCAGGCGCTACTGCCGGCGATCGACCAGACCCGCACCGTCGGGCTGGTGACCCTGCCCGGGGCGTTCGTCGGCGTACTGCTCGGCGGCGCCAGCCCGACCCAAGCCGGGATCGCTCAGGTACTCGTACTGGTCGGGCTGCTCACCGTCGAGACCACGGCGGTACTGGTGGTGGTCGAACTGGTGGCGGCCGGCCTGATCCAGCCTGCACCGGCCCGCCCCACGACTCCGGCCGGGCCGGCCGCGCGCAGGTGGCGGCCGACCCGGTTCCCGCTCAGGCGTCCCGGCGGCGCAACAGGTACGCGCCGCACAGGAGCAGCAGCACGGCCCAGCCGGCGAAGACGGCGAGCCCCTGCCAGGCGGTGAGCAACTGTTTCGAGTCAACGTGCTGCTGGAAAATGAGCGAGCCGGCGTTGGTCGGCATCCACGCGTTGACGTGACGGCCCCAACTGTCCGGCAGCAGCCCGGTCAGCTGGGAGATGACGAGCATCAGGCCGAGCACGGCGGTGATCGCGCCGGCGGTGTGCCGCACCATCAGGCCGAACGCGAAGGAGAACAACGCCAGCACGGTGATGTAGAGCCCGGCGCCGAACACCGCGCGCAGCACACCCGGATCGTCCAGGCTCACCGGGATGTGGGGCGAGATCACCAGCTTGCCGACGAAGAACGCGCCGAAGCTGACCGCCTCGCCGACGACGAACATCAGCCCGCCGAGGACCGCCAGCTTCGCGGTGAACATGGTCAGCCGCCGGGGCTGCGACTGCAGGGTCGAACGGATCATCCCGGTGGCGTACTCGGAGGAGATGGCCATGACCCCGATGACCGCGACAGCGAACTGTGCGATCGACATCGGGCCGCCCAGAATCTGGTCCAGCGGATGGTGAATGAGGTTCTGTTGCTCCGGCGACGGCATGGCCGCCCACCGGCGGTCGATGCTCAAATAGTTGATCAGCGCGTTGAGCCCGATCGCGATGGCGGCCATCGCGCCGATCGACCACATCGTGGAGCGCACCGAGCGGATCTTCGTCCACTCCGAACGCACCGCCCCGGGAAGTCCGGCGCGTCCGGTGGCGGGTGGCAGCGGCGCCCCCGAGGTCAGCGAGGTCATCGGGCGGACTCCTTCACGGCCACGGGGTGGGAGCCGGGAACGGCGGCGTGGTACTCGACGCTGTCCTTGGTCAGCTCCATGTACGCCTGCTCCAGGGATGCCTGCAGCGGCGCGAGCTCGTGCAGGCGGAGGTGGTTGTCGAAGGCGATATCGCCGACCCGATCCATGCCCAGGCCGGTCACCAGCAGCGTGCTGTCGCCGTCCGGTACGACGGCGGCACCCGCCGCGCGCAGCAGCGGGGCGAGCGCACCGCCCTCCGGCGAGCTGACCCGTACCGCCAACTCCGAATTCTGGTCGATGAACTCCTGCACCGTGCAATCGGCGATCATCCTGCCCCGGCCGATGACCAGCAGCCGGTCGGCGGTGTTCTCCATCTCCGACATGAGGTGGCTCGAGACGAACACGGTGCGGCCCTCGGCCGCGAGCGCCCTCATCAGGTTACGGATCCACCGGATGCCCTCCGGGTCCAATCCGTTGACCGGCTCGTCGAACATCAACACCTTCGGATCGCCCAACAGCGCCGAGGCGATGCCGAGGCGCTGCCCCATGCCCAGCGAGAAGCCCTTCGAGCGCTTGCGCGCCACCTCGGACAGGCCGACGAGTTCGAGCACCTCGGCCACCCGCCGCTTGGGCAGGTTGTTCGTCTGGGCCAGGCACCACAGGTGGTTGTAGGCGCTACGGCCACCATGGATCGCCTTCGCGTCCAGCAGCGCGCCAACCTCGCGCATCGGATTGTCCAGCGCGGCGAACGGCCTCCCGTTGATGGTGACCGCGCCGGACGTGGGCGTATCCAGGCCGAGGATCATCCGCATCGTCGTGGACTTGCCGGCACCGTTGGGACCGAGGAACCCGGTCACCTGCCCCGGACGTACGGCGAACGACAACTGGTCCACGGCCAGCCGGTCGCCGTACCGTTTGGTGAGGCCCACCGCCTCGATCATGATCAGGTCCCTTCTGGTCAGACACCGGGGATGGTGTGGTCACCGTAAGCGGCCAGCACCTCCAAAGGGATCCGTCGTCTTCCCTCAAATTCCGCCGCTGGACCCGTACGGGTCGATGCGACCCCCTCAGGGAAATCCCCCACCTTCGCGACGCGATGGGCCATCACCGGCGCCACTGCCGGTGTGCTCGGCCTGGCTGGTGCACTGCCCGGCACTGCCGTCGCGTTACTCGCCACCGTCGCGTCACGGGGCGCACGAGGACCTCGATCACCGTGGGATGAAAAGTAAGTCAGGCTGATAAGGTAGGTTTAGTACATGGGCAAGGATCTGGACCCCGCCGATGTCGCCGCATCCCTGCTGGCCAGCGTCAGCGTTCTGGTGCGTCGAGTGCGCCAGGTACCCACCGGCGGAGGGCTCACTATGCCCGAGAGGCAGGCCCTGTCGTGCCTGGACCGCTCGGGGCCCACCACCTCCGCGGCACTGGCCCGGGAGGTGCAGATCACGGCACAGGCGATGGGGGCGACGCTCGGCGCGCTACGGGACCGCGGCCTGATCGAACGCCACCCGGACCCGATCGACGGCAGGCGCGTGATGCTGAGGGTGACCGAGTCCGGCCTGCGGGCGCTGAAGAACAAGCGCAACGCGCGGACCGAACTCATCGCCCAGTCCTTGACCAGAAGCGCGTTCACGCCGACCGAACTGGAGCAGCTCACGGCGGCGGCCCCGCTGTTGGAGCGGCTCGCCCAGAACATCTAGGGCGCACCCGCGACAATGCCCGATCTACAGGAGAGATAACCATGGCGCTGACAATGGTGGACATCGACAAGGTCGGGGCCGAGCGATGACCCTGCTTGGCCGACTCCTGCGCAACCGCCGAGCGGGCGAGACCCACACGGCCTGGAACCTGCCCAACCTCGACGGCCCCGAGTCGCTGACTCTCACCAGCCGGGACTTCAGCGACGGGGGCTCCATACCGCTGGCGAACTGCGCGAAGAACATCGGCGGCGACGACCTGTCCCCTCACCTGGCCTGGACGCCGCTCCCACCCGGCACCGCACAGCTCCTCCTGGTCGTGGAGGACATCGACGTACCCATAGCCAAGCCGGCCGTGCACTGCGTCGCTCTCATCGACCCGGCAGCGAACGACCTCGAGCCCGGCGCCCTGGCCGCGCGGCAGCCGGGCCCCGGGGTGCGGGTGCTGCGGTCCACCATCGGACGCGGCTATCACGGTCCCGCACCCATCAAGGGCCACGGGCCGCACCGCTACATCTTCCAACTGTTCGCGCTCGAAAACCCCTTGGGCGGCAACCCCCACGCAACGCCTCCGGACCGGGCACGACCCCGCGGCGTCCTGTCCTCCGTCACCCCACCCGTCCTCGGCCGCGGCCGACTGACCGGCGTCTTCGAACGTTGACTTCAGCTCGAGTGTCGGGGACGTCGACCGCCTGCCGCCGATGCCGATCTTGATGGGCATCCGTCGGGCGACCGTGGCGGAACTCCCGCCACGGCTGGGCCCGGCGAAGCGGACGGACGACGGACGGCAACGAGATCCTCAGCTGTTACCGTCCGCCGGCCTTACAGGACGCTGCGACTGCGCGGAGGACTCGGCCAAGCCCGGAGGGCGGACGGCACCGCGGGTGGCCGAGCGGGTTGCCTCCGGGCCCGATTGAGCAGCACCGCCACGGCGATGAGCAAGTCAGAACCGACGTGCTGCTGGAGCAGCGCGGTCAGTAGATAATGTCCTACCAGGTCGCGTTCCTCTGGTTTGAGCGTGGCGAGGGGAAGGGCGGTGGCGAACGAATGAGCGGAGCGTGCGTTCAGCGCTGCGGCAAGGTCGCGGCAGTGTCTGGGCAGGCCGTTGTCTAAGAAATATGTGCGCAGAGCCGGATCAGCCAAGGCCAGTCGGTAGAAGTTCTCCACCGCCACGGTGATCGCCGTGGGCTGCCACGGCCCGACGTTGCGAGTCAGTGGTGATCTTGTTTTTGCCCTTCGCGGAAGAGGCGACACGGGCTGGATCATTTCGAGGGGCCCCTTGGTGGGTATCTCACAGGTCTACTGCTCACCGGGGTCCAGAGTGATTCGTCGATCATACGCGCTGATCGACTCCGGTCAAGCAAGGTGATGATTCATACCGGAGACGCGGTCGATATTCCCGCAACGGGCAGACCAGCCACGACAACGTCGGCTGCCAGCCGTATGCTTCGCTCACACCAGCCTCTGCCAGCCGTCTGGTGTTCGAGCGGTGGACCGGCGTCACGGCCCTGCCGCCAGTGAGTCTCTGGACGAGAGGTGCGGGCCGTGCCACGTCAGATCCGATGCGCGCCCGCCTACGGCGCTGTCGCGTCGGTCTGCGTGCGGGGCTCCCTTGAGCGCTGACGAGGCGCGCCTCGGTCGGGTGCTCGCGGATATCGCCCGCCAACCCGCAGCCCCTGGAGGTTCTGGCGATACTGCCGGCCTGCTGCGACGCGTGTGTGTCGCCGCGGCGGAGAGCATTGAGGCGTCGGGTGTCGGGCTCTGGGTCATGTCGAAGGATGGTGTGCCCGGGTTTTCGGTCGCCTCGGACCCGGGGTGCCAGCAGGTCGAGGAATTTCAATTCACGGTCGGCGAGGGAGCGTCGACGGATGCGTTTTCCTCGCGCCGCCCCATTCTGGTGCCGGACCTCGCTGATGGCCTGTCCTCGCGCTGGCCCGTCTACTCGGCCGCGATGCACGACCTCGGAGTAGGTGCGGTGTTCGCGTTCCCGATGCAGGTCGGTGCCAGCCGCCTGGGCGTGTTCACCATCTTCCGCTCCCGGGCTGCGGGGTTGACGGCCGAGGAACTCGCTCTGGCGCTCACCTTCGCGGACGTCGCGTTGATGACCCTGCTTGATGGGCATGAGGCATCGAGCGACGGGCTCGCCGGGGCGATGACACACCAGGCGGCGGTGTTCCAGGCACAAGGGATGATCATGGTTCAACTCGGCGTGAGCCTCGAAGAGGCACTGATAAGATTGCGGGCTCGCGCGTACGCGGACGGACGCGCGCTGACCGATGTGGCTCGAGACGTGCTGACCCGCAGGCTTCGGTTCCAACACGGGGACTCGTGAGCGGGGCCTTTTCAATGGTTGAGAGATGGAGCGTGTCGTGACCGCAGTTTCCACTGAACGCCTTGCCCGCGTTTTCGTCGAAGTCGCCGACACTTTGGTCGACGAATTTGAGATCATCGACTTCCTGCACCGCCTCACGATGCGTACCGCCGATCTGGTCGACGCCGCCGCGGTGGGTCTGCTGCTGGCCGACCAGCGCGGACGACTCCAGTTCATGGCCGCGTCGCAGGAGCAGGCCAGACTGCTGGAACTCTTCCAACTGCAGAACGACGAGGGTCCCTGCCTCGACGCGTTTCGCACCGCGGCTCCGGTGGTCAATGCGGACCTGTCGACATCGGGCGGCCGGTGGCCGCGCTTCGCTCCGCACGCGGTTGCGGCTGGCTTCCGCTCAGTGCACGCCTTCCCGCTGCGACTACGCAGTGAGGTGATCGGCGCGCTGAACGTATTCGGCACCGAAGCCGAGGCGCGCCTGGAGGAGCAGGATGTCCACGTGGTGCAGGCGATCGCCGACATCGCCACAATCGCCCTGCTGCAGGAGCGTGCGATCCGGCGTAGTGAGATCCTCACCGAACAGTTGCAGGCCGCGCTCAACAGCAGAATTATCATCGAGCAAGCCAAGGGCGTGATCGCACAGGCCCTCGACCTGAGCATCGACGAGGCATTCGATGCGATCCGCGCCTACGCCCGCCGCAGTAACCGGCAACTCGGCGAGCTTGCGCACGACATCGTCACCGACCTCACAAAAATCGAAGAAATCACGCCTCCCTGACTTGTGGTTTGCGCCGTTGGGCCGTCGGCGGTGGTGCGGCGTCCCGGTCTCGCGACCCCGCAGGTGCGCCCCGCGAGACGACGCCACCATCGGGTAGCTACGGGCGACGTACAGCGTGCCCAGGCGGCATAACCGAACTGGCCTGCATCGATGCGCCCCGCCGATGCCCGCTGGACGAGGCCTGTGACGCGCGTCCCGTTCAGGTAGACGGGTTAGACAACTTTCAGAAATCTGTCTATGTTGTCTAACATGAACGACCCAGTGGTGGAGTCCGCCGACCCCAAACGCGCCGCGGTCCTGGCCGCCGCGCTCACGGTGTTCGGGCGGCACGGGTTCCAGAAGACCTCGATGGAGGCGGTGGCCAAGGCGGCGGCCATTTCCCGCCCCGGCCTGTACCTGCTGTTTCCCAACAAGGAGCAGCTGTACCGGGCCACCATGCAAGGCGTCCTGGAACGGGCCCAGGGCGCCATGGAGGCGTGCTTCTCCGACGAGACACTGGGCTTTCAGGAGCGGATCGTCGCCGCGCTGGACGCGCTGATGGGCCAGTACGTCGAGACCCAGGTGGCCCGCGACCTCAACGAGCTGCTGGAGAACAGCGAGCCGCAGTTGGGCTCGATGTTCCACGACTATCAGGAGCGGGCGAGGGCGACGATCACCACCCGGATCGCCTTGCTCGCACCTCCCGGTGTGCTCACCCCGGAACTGGGCGCCGAGGACGTCATGGACATCCTCTTCGCCGCCGCGCTCACCTGGAAGCAGACCTCGGCCACCCGGGCAGAGTTCCGGGATCGGATCCGCCGCGCCGTAACCCTGATTTACCGCGCGGCGAACTGACACCGGCCCGACAACCGGCCATCCGCCGCTCTCGTATAGCGCTATAACCCTGGAGTACCGATATGTCACGTATTGTCACCCCCTTCAACGCCCGATCGACCGCGGCCGAGGTGATCGCCGGTGTCGACCTGAGCGGCAGGCGCGCCGTCGTCACCGGCGGTACGTCCGGGATCGGACTGGAAACCGCCCGCGCGCTGGCCGCCGCCGGCGCACAGGTGACCATCGCCGTTCGCGACGCCGATGCCGGCGAGCGCGCCGCCGCCGACATCCAGGCCACCACCGGGCGGGACATCCGGGTCGCCCACGTCGACCTGGCCGACCGCACCACCATCGACGCCTTCGCCGCCGGCTGGACCGGTCCGCTGCACATCCTGGTCAACAACGCCGGGATCATGGCCCTGCCCGAGCGGCTGACGACCGCGCAGGGCTGGGAGCTCCAGTTCGCCACCAACCACCTGGGCCACGCCGCCCTGGTCCTGGGCCTGCACGACGCGCTCGCCGCGGCGGCCGGCGCCCGGGTCGTCACCGTCAGCTCCTCGGCCCACCAAAGATCCCCGGTCGTCTTCGACGACATCAACTTCGACAACCGGCCCTACGAGGCCTGGTCCGCCTACGGCCAGTCGAAGACGGCGACCATCCTGTTCACCGTCGCCATGGCCAAGCAGTGGGCCGCCGATCACATCACCGCCAACGCGCTGCACCCCGGCGGCATCATGACCAACCTTCAGCGTCACCTCGACGAGACGCAACTGCGCTTCGTGGGCGCGCTGGACGAGCAGGGCCAGCGCCTGGACGTCCCGCCGGGCTGGAAGACCCCACAGCAGGGCGCGGCCACCAGCGTCCTGCTGGCCGCCTCCCCGTACGTCGAAGGGGTCGCCGGCCGCTACTTCGAGGACGGCAATGAAGCCGTCGTCCTCCGCGAGCCCGGCGACGGCTACAGCGGAGTGGCTCCGCACGCCCTCGACGCCAACGACGCCGCTCGTCTCTGGGACGAGACGCTCCGGCTCCTCCGGCGCTGACCCGCGGATCTCGTCGATCGCTGGCACGCCAGGTCTGATTGCGTTCGCGCCGATCGCAGGTCGAACACCGGCGGGTAGGCCGCGGGACCGAAATCCGCGCGGGTCCGGCCCCGACCCGGCTGGCCATGCCACCGTTGCGGAGCAGGCCGCCGAAGCCAGCCTCGATGGCCGGCTTGGAGTCGTTACCCCGGCACTCGGCTACTGCCGTTTCTCGGGCCTGTGTCACGGCTGGTAGATATCGATCCCCGCGGCAATCGCCGCCTCGCGGTACGCGACGGCCAGACTCGCCGTCGTGGCGTGCGCGTTCAGGCCGCTGGGATTGGGAACCACCCAGAGCTGCGCCCCGTTGAGACTCTGCGGCTGCCGGCCGACGGTCGCTTTGGGACTCTCAAAGGCGATGCGATAGGCCGTGATGCCGAGAATCGCCACGACCCTCGGGTTGAGGCTCGTGACCCGTCGGGACAACGAGCGAGCCCCGGCGATCAGCTCGGCATTGGTGAGGTCCTCCGCTCGAGCCGTCGCGCCGGCGACCAGGCTGGTGATACCGATCCCGCGCGCCAGAAGATGAGCGCGATCGTCGCGGACGAAACCCGACGAGGCATCGATGAGCCGGTTCACGATGCCGGCCTGGAAGAGTGCGGGATAGAAACGGTTGCCTCTCCGGCCGAAATGCGCCTGGACGGCGACGGTCCGCAGGCCCGGATTCACTCCGACGAAGAGCAGCCGCAGCTCGGGTCCGACAAGGTCAGGTAGCGTCGCGCCCCGGAAGGTCTCCAGCTCGGCCCGGGTGAATCTCACGGAATGATCCTACGGGGAAACCCCATCAAATCAGCAAGGTACACCGAGCAACGCCACCGGTCGGTACCACAAGTCCGGCAGCCCATTCCGACAGCCGGCGACCCCACCGGCCGATAAGATCAGCTACGTGAAGCCGGACGACACCGCCGCCCGGCTCGGGGTACCCGTCGAGGACGTCGACCGCGTGCACCGCCTCGCCGGCGACCGGTCGTCGACTCCGCTGCCCGCCAAGGCCGACGCACCCGCGATCCGCGACCGCCTCGCGGTGCGCCCGGACGACGCCGCCGAGATCATGGCGGGCTGGCCCGACCCCGGCTCTCCATTGTGGACTTCGGAGCTGCGCTGGCTGCTTGACCGCTCGACCGCCCTGGTCCGTGCCGATCTCGGGGCCACGGCTGGCATTAGGAATCCCGTCGCCAGCCGGGGCGGCGGGTCGTAGGGTGCGTCGCGGGGTGGGGGGACGACGACCACGGAGGACATCGCCATCGTCGCTGTCGCTCCGCCGTGGTCGGCCGCACGAAGCAGAGGGGACGAGGCGCGATGAAGGCATCAGACGTTCCGCGAGGGGTGGCCGCGGCCGGGTCCACGGCCACCGCGCTCGACCTGAGAGTCGATGACGCCGTTGTCCTGCACGACTCGAATCGGATCGCTGTGCGCCTGCAGCCCTGTGGCGTTCTTGCGCGGGTCGCGTATGTCGCGCACCAGGCACGTGCCGAGTTCGAAGTCGAGGTCGCTCGGCGGCTCGCCGAGACCGACAGCCCGGTGGCTGAGCTCGAGCCTCGCGTCGAGCCCCGCGTACACGTGCGCGACGGCTTCGCGGTCACCCTCTGGAGGTACTACGAACCTGTGCCACCACCCGACCTCGCGCCGGCCGAGTACGCGCGGTCGCTCGTGCGGCTGCACTCCGGCATGCGGCAGATCGACGTTTCCGCGCCGCATTTCACTGATCGAGTCGCGCAGGCGCAACGGCTGATCGGCGACCCGGCGCGCAGCCCGGAGCTTGGTGAGGGGCAGCGCGGACTGCTCAGCGACACACTGACCCGCCTGAGCCGCGCGATCGGCGACCGCGGCGCCGACGAGCAGTTCCTGCATGGTGAGCCGCACCCGGGCAACGTGCTCAGGACGAGGACCGGGCAGCTATTTATCGACCTGGAGACCTGCTGCCGCGGACCCGTTGAATTCGACATCGCCCATGCGCCGGATGAGGTCGGCGAACACTATCCAGCGGCTGATCCAGATCTGCTTCGCCAGTGCCGGATCCTCACGCTGGCGATAGCCACCGCCTGGCGTTGGGATCGGAACGACCAACTCCCGAACGGGCGCCAGCTGGGCATACAGTGGCTCAACCAGCTCCGCGCGGCACTCGGTCACGATCGACGGGACGCGTAAGCGGTTAATCGGTGGCGCCGCTCATCGACCATCGTTAACATGCGCTGGATGCGCGAGCAACCCCGGCAGCTGATCGTCAGGCAGTGCCGAGAACAAGACGTCGCCGTACTCGAGCATCACGTGCCTACCGGCCGCAACCGCTACCATGAAGCCCGCTTCCACCGCCAGGGCGAAGGCTTCAGCACCTTCCTGATCGCCTACCTGGACGACGCCCCCGTCGGCTCCGGCGAGGTGCTATGGCAGGGGGCCAAGGAGCCGGACGTCCGTGACAGGTTCCCCGACTGCCCGGAGATCAACGGCTTGGCCGTGGTTGCCGCGCGGCAGTCGCAGGGCATCGGCACGGCGATCATCGCCGCGGCTGAGCAACGCGCGCTACAGCGCGGCCAGCACCGGATCGGGCTGGGCGTCGACGAACACAACGAACGAGCCGCGGCGTTGTACCGTCGGCTCGGGTACCGGGATACCGGCTGCCACTACCTGGACCACTACCGATACGTGGACAACCACGGCGCGCCGCACGAGGTCGCGGACCCCTGCCGATTCCTCATCAAGGCGATTGCCGCTCATGCCAGCTTCACCGGCCTGACCTGACCGGTACCGGCGTCCGGCTCCGCACCGGACCGATACCGCCATCGCCCCTCGCCTTCTGCCAGGGCGTCTCGAGGGGCGATGGTGCGATAGTGACAGGTGCTGACCCCTGCCGGCTGCCGGCTGCCCGCGGCCTGAGCTTTTCAGCGCCCTCGTCGGCCACCACGTTGCCGACGGTCGAGCGCGAGCCCGATCAGAACACCTACGCCGGCCCCGAGGAGGAGACTTCCCGCGGCGACGCCGCGCGATTTCTGGATCGAAGCGCTCACCTGCCGCTCAGGTTCGGTGCTCGCTGCCTGGACAACGGTTGGCTGCGCGGCGGCGATCACTGGCGGGCCCGCCTCCTCCGCACGGCGGTACTCGTCATCGACGATGCCGACGAATCGGCGGCCTCGCCGGTTCGTCCCAGCAGAGGCGATCCAGGCCGTCCGAGCCATGAGCCAGTACCGCCTGGCGGACTCGCCCTGGAACATTCCACCCAGCATGTCCCGGAGCCAGGGTTCCGAGATTTCGCCGACGTTGTAGCCCATCGACCCGTAGGAGAATACGAGGTTGGTATATATGTGCCGCCGTTGAGACGTCGGGCTTGGCAGGTCGAGCGGACCCCAGCATGGGAGGTACGTCGGGAGGTCGTCCAACTGCATGCGGACGAGATCGAGATGGAATCCGCGTACCGCTTGAATCTGGTCAGCCTTCGCCTGCCTCGCTTGAATGGCAACGGAAACCGCCACTGCTCCCAGCGCCAGGGCGGAGAGGACCGCCGAGATGGCACCGTACGTCTGTCCGATCTCGCTGAGCCTCGCCCAGTCCGTGCCGTCGAAGACCTTGAGTACGCCGAGCAAGAACGGTGAGAGGATCACGACGGTCAAGGTGGCCAGGAGTCCGGCGGCGATGGACAGGGGCCGTGAAGCGCCGAGGGCGCTCCACGAGCTGCGCCGCCCCTCGCGCCGGGGGATTCGCGACACCGCTACCTCAGTCGGTGCCGAGCACGTCGGGATGGGCAGTCACCCGGGGAGGTGCGGACGACCCAGCGACGAGTTCGGGGGCGAGTGGCGCACAGGGCGAGCGGTGGGTGAGGGCCCCGGGTTCCTCAGCCGCCCGCGCCCGCAACCCGAGCGCTACCTCCTCGAACTCGGTCTGCCGCCGGTCCCGGACGTTCAAGGGTTCTCGGACGAAGTTGGTCATCCGACCATTCCAACATGGCCGTCAATGACGGGAAAATGTATCGCGGCTCGCGCGGGGCTCGGAGTGGGGCCAGGCCCACCCGACCGTACGGCCAGACAGATACCGCCCCGGTTCCACGCTCCGTAGCGTCATGGGCATGGAAATCACGACGTACACCGGAACCGGAACCGACACAGCCACCAAGACCGACGAGGCGCTGACGCACCAGGAACCCGGCGAGGGCCGGCGCACCTCGCACGGACCGGACAGCGGCACGCTCGACCTGATGCGCATCGACCGGCGCTTCGGCACCGTCGTGCGCGAAGGGCCGTGGATTGTTTCCCGCAGGATCGAGGTCCGTCTCACCGCGGGTAATGTGCGGCTGGACTTCACCGAGGCGGTCATCGACGTCGACACGGTGCACCTGGACGTCGATCTGGGCCTGGGCAGCGAGTTGACGTTGGTGGTCCAGCCGGGCATCAAGGTCGTCGCCGAGGACCTCGACGCGCGGTTGGGCGACTTCGACCTGCGGGCACAGTCCGACGGCGCCACGCCGACGTTCCTGCGGGTGGAGGTCTCCGGCCGGCTGCACGGTGGCGGGGACCTCGTGGTCCGGCGCCCGAGGCGGAACTTCGACCAGTGGATGCGCCCCAACCGCGCCTCCTGAGCCCGACCTTTCGCCGGTACAGCGATTAGGAAGAACCGGGAGTGTCGCGGCGGTTGGCGCGTCGCCGCGGCGGTGATGCCGAACAGCAGCACCTTCTGCGCCCGACTGTGCCGACCCACATCCACACGGGCGGTGCGCCCAAGCGTCCTCGCAACGAGTGCGCCAGGTGAGCGCGCAGTGTACGGGCCGGTGGGCGACCTGGCGGCAGGTTTTGGGTACGACCAGCCATTCGCCGCCAGCTGCCGTGGAATCAACGGACTGAGATCTGGCTCCTACCCAACCCCGGACACCGTCCGGGACGTCGGCTTCATGAGGGACGCGGCCACGATCACGCACACGGCCGACGGCAGCAGGAAGATCCCGATCGACAGCAGCCCGACCAGCATTGCGAGCGCAAGCACGACCGCGCTCGCGACCAACGCCAGCCGCGATAACCAGCCGGCAACTGTCACGATCAACGGCGCCACGCCGATCGCGAGCAGCCCGATGTACCACCAGGCCGGTGAGTTACCGCCGTGGCGCACCAGAACCAGGTAGGCCGCGACGTAGGCACCTGTCCAGATCGTTGCGGCCAACGCTAGCCATCGGGCCCACATGTCGCCAAGTATCGACCACCGCAGGCCGTCCTGAACATCTCGATCCGCGCACGACACGCGACGGCCATTCACACGATCGGAAAGGAGGGCCAGTTCCGTTGATTCCTTGATATGTCAAGGTTTGGGTAGCTGCCGGGTAGGAATGACCAACAAGGCGCACGCTGCGGAAACGGCCGGACTCGGTGACCACCGGCGCTCGGCCGGGTGCGCCACAAGCAGCACAACCAGGCCGAACGCGCCTTGGCCGACGTAGGCAGTGGCGTGGACCTGGGTGCCGGGTGGTGCGTACTTCATGATCGGCTAGTCACGCCCTACCCGCAGAACCGGAAGGAGCAGCTCACATGTCCCCGCTGACCGAGCGGATTCAAGAGGCGCACGGCTTGCCGCACTGGCGCCGGGCGACCACCGTCGAGGCCGACGTCACGTACGGTGGTCCGTTCTGGGCGCTCAAGGGCGTCGCCGACCTCGCCAGTACCGACCAGGTCGTGGCGGACGTCCATCGCCAGCACATCCGGCTGGCGCAGCCGTCGGGCCGCGTCATCGAGTGGGACAAAGAGTCCGACGTCGTGACGGTGACCGAGCCGGACGGCATCGTCGATCGGCTTGAGCACCCCCGGGCCAGCTTCGACGGCTTCACCGGTGAGAGCAAATGGAGCGTTCGGCAGGCCGCCTACTTCCGCGCCTACGCGACCTGGCTCTATCTCATCGAGGCCTACGTCTTCACCTACCCCGGGGTCGAGGTCGCGGAAACGGAGCCGTGGGCCGAGAATGGCGAGAGCTGGCATGTCCTCAGGGTCACCTTCCCGGAGACCATCGACGTGCACAGCACCACCCAGCTGTACTACTTCAACGCCGGCGGCAATCTCGTCCGGCTGGACTACGAACCCGAAGTCAATGGGGCATCGCCGACCGCGCACTACCAGCCCGAACACGCCACCGTCGACGGTGCGGTGATCACCACGAAGCACGAGGTCTTCGTACGTAACGAGGACGGCACGCCCAATCGCTCGCTGATGCCGATCAGCGTGGACGTCACCGGCATCACCCTGCGCTGAGCGCGGCACCGCTGCCGGACGGCAGTCAGTCTCGCATCCGCAGGTTGTGCACGCGCAGGGCGAGGGTGGCGGCGTCCAGGGCGGGGGTGCCGACGCCGGCAGCGCGGGCCCGCTCGGTCAGATCGCCGAGCACGGCGTCGACCTCGGTGCGCCGGCCGGCCAGTACATCGCGGGACAGTGACGACGTCATCGGCGAGCCCGCGGTGGTGGCCGTCCGTACCGTAAGTTCCAAGCGGTCGGCCGCAATGGGATGGCCCGCGGCGGCAGCCGTCGATGCGGCCTCGGCGACGACGGTACGTGCGAAGTGGTCTCCGCCCGGCGCGCCGACGACCGCGCCGATCGGTGCGCGCAGCATTCCCGTGATGGCGCCGATGCTGGCGATGTACACCCACTTGGCCCACATGTCGTCGATGATGGTGCGGCTGACCGTCACCGCTGCGCCGGCTGAACGCAACGCGGCCGCCAGCCGGTCCAGGCGGGTCCCGACAGTGCCGTCGAGTTCGCCGATCTCGGCCTCGAACAGCGAACTCAGCACGCGGATCGCGCCGTCGGCATCGAGGTCCGTCGCGATTCGTAGAACGCCGCCGACGACGGCCGAGCCGAATCTGTCCGTCAAGGTGTCGACGTGAGCCATGCCGTTGAGGAACGGCACGACGAGCGTATGCGGGCCGACAGCCGGGGCGATCTCGGTCAACAGAGCGTCCAGAGCGTCGGCCTTGACAGCGATGGTCACGGCGTCGAACGCGTCGGTGAGCTGGTCGGCGGTGGCGATCGCGGGACGAGCCACCGTCGTGGTCACACCGGTGAGACGCACCCCGTCGGCGCGCAGTCGCCGCGCGCGGGCGGGCCGCGCGAGCACCGTGACGTCGTGCCCGGCGGCGAGCGTGCGGGCGGCGAGGAAACCGCCGACCGCACCGGCTCCGGCGTAGAGCAATCTCATGATCGTCTCCGTTCTCGTGGGCGGCCAGGCGAGCCGCTGACTGGTCGCCAGCCGCCGACATCGCCCGTCCACATCGGGCGAACCTCGCAGATCGGGCGTACGGCACACAGCCGACCATCGCCGTGGTGGTCGGCGAAGTCGGCCGCGTTGTCCACCCGTGATCCTTCCGTCGCGAGCCTGGGTCCAGCTGAGGAACCTAGCGCACGCGAGCGACATGACCGTACAACTTTGGGCTAAGTCACATCGGGTACCGATGACGTAGGCGAAGGCACTACGGTTGCGTCACCGATCGAACCGGCGACGACCATGTCACCAACCCGACCGGCCGTTGCGACCAGCTCCGCTCATCAGAAAACGAAGGATCACCATGCCCAACACAGCCGCATTCGACTTCACCGGCCAGGTCGTCCTGATCACCGGTGGTGGCAGTGGCATCGGCCTGCAGATCGCCCGCGACTTCGCCGACGCCGGTGCGCACGTGGTCATCGCCGGGCGCTCCCAGGCGCGCCTCGACGCCGCCCGTGCGCTGCTCGGCGCGAACGCCTCGGCCGCCTCGACCGACGTTGGCGACGCCGCCCAGGTCGACGAGCTGATCGAGGCCATCATCCGCGACCACGGACACCTCGACGTGGTGGTCAGTAACGCCGCCAGCTTCATCCCCGGCGACGTCACCGCCGTGGACCCGGAGGACTGGGAACTGTCGCTGCGCACCAATCTGAGCGGCTTCTTCCACCTCGCCAAGGCGACCTTGCCGCACCTGGCGGCCACCGGGGGCAGCTTCATCGCCACCTCCAGCGTCTCCGGGCTGCGCGCCGACTGGGGCATGCCCGTCTACAACGCCGCCAAGGGGGCCGTCTCGCTGTTCATCCAGGCGCTCGCCCTCGACTGGGGCGCCAAGGGCGTCCGCGTCAACGCGATAGCCCCATCGCTCACCAACACCGAGCCGGTCGCCGCGTTCACCGGGGACCCGGGACTGCGGGCACAGTCCGAGGCGCGCGTCGCGCTCGGACGCATCGCCGAGACCGACGACATCTCCCCCGTGGTGCTCTTCCTCGCCTCCGACGCTGCCCGCTACGTCAACGGCGTGATCCTGCCCGTCGACGGCGGCACGTCGGCATCCAACGGACAGGCCCGCTGGGCGGCCAGCTGAGCGGGCGCCTGCGCCAACGCGCTGGCGGCGGCACTCCCGACGGACCCGGCGGGAGCCCTCGTACTGCGTGGAAACAGTGCCCGGCGACATAATCGTAAGCCATACGATTATGTCGCCGGGATGCGGGCCGAGTCGTTACACTGAGCTGATGAGCTCCAACGCCAGTGAGCGTCTCGGCGTCTCACCCGCGCCCGGCGGCCTCTTCGTGGTACAGGACTTCGTCAACACCGATGCCGCCGGCCGGCCCGACCTGCTCGCCGACATCCCCACCGCGCAGCAGTGGTTCAGCTCACACTTGGCCGGGCGGGAACCGATCACCGGGGGCGGTCAGCACCCGCCGATCGTGTTCACCGGTCGTGACCTGCAGAAACTGGCCGACCTTCGGTCGAGGCTCCGGCACGGCCTGCGCCACCGCGACGACGGCGACGCGCCCGGCTGGATCGTTGAGGCCGGCGTCTCCGTCCAGTTGCGGCAGACCGGCGACGGTACGGTCATCGCCAGCCCGCACGGCACGGGCTGGCGCCTCGTCGCGTCGCTGCTGCTGACCGAGTCGCTACTGGCCCAGCAGAACAACCAATGGCCGCGGCTGAAGGTCTGCCGCAGCCCCGAGTGCGGCACCGCCTTCTACGACCGGTCGCGCAACAACATCGGCGTCTGGCACAACGTCCTGGTCTGCGGCAACGCCATCAACCTGCGCACCTCGCGAGCCCGCCGCCGGCAGGGCGCAGCCGAGGCGGACCCGCACTGACCACGCCGGCCCGTGGGGCTTGAACCTGATTTGTCCTAGGCTGCCCGCGGCCGGGCCGCCGCGGTGTTCATCGCAGGCGGGGTCATCGCGGTTGAAGAACGCTGATCCGGCTGATCTGCGGCTCCACCGGGGCGTCGGTGAC
Source organism: Rugosimonospora acidiphila (assembly GCF_039543385.1). Classification (NCBI taxonomy): domain Bacteria; kingdom Bacillati; phylum Actinomycetota; class Actinomycetes; order Micromonosporales; family Micromonosporaceae; genus Rugosimonospora; species Rugosimonospora acidiphila. Next base: position 316,102 of record NZ_BAABJQ010000008.1, on the reverse strand, counting down.
CGCGGCCGGGTAGCTGGTCACGGTCGTCAGCTGATCGGCCGGCAGATGTCCGCGGCCGGGGTCGCCGACGAGCACCTGGGCACCTCGCGCGGCGGCGCGTCGGAGGAACGGCCACATCCGGTGCGCGATCGCCTCGCTGTAGAAGGCGTCACCTGCCAGCACCACGTCGGCGTCGCCGCCGTCGCCGTCGAGCAGATCACCCGGGCACGCCGTAACCGCCACGCCGTTGGCCCGCGCGTTCAGTGTGATCGCGGCCAGGGCGTACTGGTCGACGTCGTTCGCCGTGACCGTCCCGGCGCCCGCCAGCCCCGCGGCGATGGCCACCAGGCCAGACCCCGACGCCACGTCCAGTACCCGCTTGCCGGCGACCGTCTGCGGATGATCCAGCAGGTAGCGGGCCAGCGCCTGCCCGCCCGGCCAGGCGGTAGCCCAGAACGGGGCCGTCAACACGGTGCCCAGCTCGGCCTCCATCCGGGCCCACCACACGACGGCATCCTCCGCCAGATGGAGGAGCACCTCAGGGACCAAGGGTGTCTGGACCAAACGGAGCCGATCCGGACCTGCGAAATCCGGTGCGATCAGTTCGTCCTCAAGATAGGCCATTGCGCCTGCCGGACTCGTCACGGGGTTAAGCATGACTGACCGGCGGCCCACCCGTGCGCTGAACCCCGACGTTTCGCGTACCGGTAACGCCACACCTGGCCGCCACAGGGTAGTGTCCTTGCGACGGCGCATCAGTGACCGTCCACCCGAACAGGAGTAGTCAAATGGCAACCGGCACCGTGAAGTGGTTCAACTCGGAAAAAGGTTTCGGCTTCATCGCGCAGGACGGCGGCGGCGCCGACGTTTTCGTCCACTACTCTGCCATCGCCAGTAGCGGCTACCGCGAGCTCGCCGAAGGCCAGAAGGTCGAATTCGACGTCACCCAGGGCCAGAAGGGCCCGCAGGCCGACAACGTCCGCCCCCTCTGAGTAATCAGCCCTAAGACCGCGTGGTTGGGGCTGCTCGTCCTGGACGGGCGCCCAAACACCGCCTGCGAGCGAGGCGCGGACCGCGCCCCGACCGCACAGCCCGGGTGATCATCGCCCGGCACGCTTTTCAAGAACCTCCGCCGTGGGCACTACGAACTGGATCTGGGCGTCCCGCCAACCTCGCGGGGCGCCGCAGCGTTCAGCGGACTCGCCCTGATGATTCGACCTCAGGGCCTCGCCACCGGCACAACATTCCCCCGATCCCCAGCGTCCCCCTGATCCCACAGCGTTCCGCCCGATCCCGCGGCGCGACAGCACCGCCGAACAGCGGCGCTGTCGCGCAGGGCTATAGATCTTGCTGGGTGGCAGGGTGGCCGCCTCCACCCACTGGCGCCCGGATCCGGCCAGCGGCCGCATCAGCGAGGCTCGCGGGCCCTCGCGCGGCGGATACCGGGCCGCCCAGGTGGTGAGCCAGCCGACGAGGACACCGTGGAGACGAGAGTCGGGGCGCTGGTCTGCGGTCGGGCCATCGCGCTCACCGGCGGCCGGTGGTGGTGAAGGCCCGCGGGCTCACCCGTAGTTGTTCCATAGCCAGCCCGTAGCTGGCCCGTGTTGAGTGGGCGCCGAGCATGTCGGCCCCGGCCCCGATGCTGTCGGAAGCGGTGGGGCGGGGCGGCAGTGACCGACTCGCACCTACGAGGAGAATCTCCCTTGGCATCCAACCTCCATGGCGGGCCCAGCCGTCCGTCTTCGCGCCGGTCCTTGCTGAAGATGGGCGCGACCGGACTGCTCGCGGGCGGCGCCGCGGTCGCGGTCACCGAGGCCACCGGCGCGACGCCGGCCGACGCCGCGACGACGACCACCCCGGACTGGGTCAACGTCACGGCCCACGGCGCCGACCCGACGGGGGCGAACGACTCCGCCGATGCCTTCAACGAGGCGGTCGCGGCGGTCACCCAGGCCGGCGGCGGCGTGGTCTACATCCCGGCCGGCAACTACAAGATCGAGAGCACGGTGACCTGTGCGCCGTCGGTGTCGGCGCCGGTCTACTTCGTGGGCGACGGCGCCTGGGCGACCATCATCTCGTTCTTCGGCACCGGCGACTGCTTCCGCGTCTACGACAGCTCGACCTACCTCGCCAGGACGAAGTTCGGGGGCGGCTTCGCCGGGCTCACGATCGACGGGGCCAACGCGGGAGCCGGCTCGACCGGCCTGCACCTGGGCGACGTGCTGCAGTACGAGGTCGACCTGACCGTGCAGAGCTTCAGGAAGGCCGGCAGCATCGGCGTCCACTTCGACAACAACTACTACTGGGCCGAGCAGCTCTTCGGCCGGATCTACGCACAGGACTGCGCCAGCCACGTGGTCTTCGACTGGACGAGCGGCACCTCCACCACGAGTAGCGGCAGCTTCGAGCGCTGCGACCTGGACATCTACATTGACCAGTGGGACGCGAGCTTCGACGGGGTGGTGTTCCGAAACGGGGCGTTCATCACCAACGGCTCGCTGAAGATCCGGGGCAACTTCGGTTCGAGCAAGACCGCGGTGAGTTCGGCGGCCCTGCGGCTGACCGGTTCCCAGAGCGTCAACGGCTACACCAGCTACTCCGGCATCGTGGACAGCCTGGTGGACATCGGCGTGGAGTGCGGCTCGGGGTCCTACACGCCGCAGACCATCGCGTTCGGCACGAGCAAGAACAACGCCATCAGCGGCTGCTACGGCGCCCTGCACTTCGGCGCGGCCGGCAACACCTTCAGCCCGTCGAACAACAACGGCAATATCTTCAACTTCACGGGGCAGACCGGCGGGGACACCACGCTGCCCGGCGGATGGTCGACGTACAGCAGTTTCCCGGCCGGCATCACCGGGCACGTGTCCTTCCGGTTCCTGCCAACCGGTAACGAGGTGATGGTGTCCTGGGCCATCGCCGTCGCGTCGGGCACGACGTTGAACTCCGGCGCCACCCTCGTCACGGCGGCCAGCAAGTTCGCCTATGGCGACAACAAGCTCATCCCGGGCAACAACACCGGCGGCGGCCTGCCCGCCGGCAACGTGTACGCCCCGGCCTACGTGGTGCCGGGCGGGATCTTCAAGTACGCGGGCCCGTCCTACAAGAGCTCGGGTAGCTCCTACTGGTACGGCCAGGGCATTTACACGCTGAGCGTCGGCTGAGCCGGCATCGGTGGGCGGGGTACCCCGGAGTGCCGGGGCACCCCGCCGCCGTGCCACGACTCTCGCCGGAAGGTCGTCACCCGCCCGGTCGGCCTGCGCCGCCGGGCCGCCGCCGCCCTGAGCAGGGCGGCCCTGACCGCGGTCGCCGCAGTCGGTGACCTCGCGGTACCCGTGCCGCACCTTCGGCTCGGCCTGACCAACGACGGTACCCAATCCGGCTCGACCACCGAGCGCAAGGCCAGCGACCTTTTGGCACGCGGCTTCGGGCCGGGTGCTCCTCGGGCTCTCGATGGACTACAAGGTGTTCCTCGTGGCCGGCATGCGTGAACGGTTCGCGCACGGCGAGCCTGCCCGGACCGCGGTCGCCAGCGGCTTCCGGCACGCGGCCAAGGCCGTCGTGGCCGCGGCTCTGATCATGGTCGGGGTATTCGGCAACGGCGAGATCGAGGGTGATGCGACGATCCGGCCGATCGCCTTCGCCCTCGCCATCGGCATTCTCGCCGACGCGTTCATCGTGCGCATGGCCCTCGTGCCAGCCGTGATGACGCTGTTCGGCAAGTCCGCCTGGTGGCTGCCGGCGTGGATCGCGCGACTCCTACCGCACATCGACATCGAGGGCACCACACTGAACCGTCGGTCGTCGGGTACGCCGCGCGGGTGACCTCGGCAAAATCGCATGCAACCATCCGCCGTCGCTGGTGCGTGAGAGGTTCGCGAACCCACCTACCCGGAGCAAGGAGAAGGAGTACGCGTGCAGTTCCGACGACCATCCATCGCGCTGACGGTGGTGACGGCGGTGGCGGCGACCGTCATCACCGCCGCCGCGCCGGCGGGTGCCACCCCGGCCACGCCGCGGCCCGGCGCCGGCACCGCCCCCGGCACCGGCGCGGCGCACACGGTGACCCTGGTTACGGGCGACCGGGTGACGATTGCCGGCGACGATGTCTCGGCCCAGGCCGCTCCCGGCCGGGCCGGTGTCACCTTCAGCGTCACGACCGCCGGCGGTGACGTGCACGTGGTGCCCAGCGACGCGGGGCCGTTGTTGGCCGCCGGGCGCCTGGATCCGCGGCTGTTCGACGTGACCGGCCTGGTGGCCGCGGGCTACGACAGCCAGGATCAGCTTCCCCTCATTCTGGCCGGCGGCGCGCCGACCGCCGCGGCGCGCAGCGCACCCGCCGCCGTGACCGGCACGACGGCGGCGGTGAGCCTGCCGGCGGTCAACGGCGCCGCGGTGCGCGAGCCGCACGCCACGGCGACGCAGGCGTGGCAGGCGTTGACCGGTGGCGAAGCGGCCCCGCGCACCCTGCGCTCGAACGTGAGCAAGGTGTGGCTGGACGCGATGCTGCGGCCGAGCCTGGACGTAAGCGTGCCGCAGATCGGCGCGCCGACGGCGTGGGCGGCCGGGTACACCGGCGCGGGTACCACCGTTGCCGTGCTGGACACCGGCATCGACGACACCCACCCCGACCTGGCCGGTCAGGTGATCGGGCGGCGGAACTTCACCGAGGGCACCGAGCCGGACGCCGACCTGTCCGGCCACGGTACGCACGTGGCGGCCACCATCGCCAGCACCGGCGCGGCGTCGGACGGCAAGTACAAGGGCGTGGCGCCAGGCGCGAAGCTGCTCGACGGCAAGGTCTGCGTCATCGGGGGCTGCGCCGAGTCCTGGGTGCTGGCCGGGATGACGTGGGCGGCGGCTGACCAGCACGCGAAGATCGTCAACCTCAGCCTGGACGGCGAGGACGATCCCACTGTGGTGGACCCGGTCGAGCAGGCGGTGCAGACGCTCAGCGACGAGTACGGCACCCTGTTCGTGGTCGCCGCGGGCAACGCCGACGGCGTGACCGAGGGTGCCATCGGGTCGCCCGGTACAGCCGCCGACGCGCTGACCGTCGGTGCCGTCGACGACCAGGACGCACTGGCCGACTTCTCCCGTCGCGGACCGACCGGCGACGGCAGGTTGAAGCCGGACCTCGCCGCGCCGGGCGTGAACATCACGGCGGCGCGGGGCAAGGACGCGACCCAGGTTCCCGGCAACCCCGGTGACCCGTACACGACCCTGTCGGGTACCTCGATGGCGGCTCCCCACGTCGCCGGCGCCGCGGCCATCCTGGCCCAACAGCATCCCGACTGGTCGGGGCAGAAGCTCAAAGCGGCGCTGATGGCTTCGGCCAAGCCGAACCCGGCGTACGGGTCGTACGCGCAGGGAGCCGGGCGGGTCGACGTGGCCCGCGCCATCACCCAGTCGCTGACCAGCACGCCGGCCAGCATCGGATTCGGCACGCAGGAGTGGCCGCACCAGGACGACGCCGCACGCGACTCCACCGTCAGCTACCACAACGACGGATCGACAGACGTCGCTCTGAACCTGGCGGTGGCGGCCATCAACCCGGACGGGACGCCGGCACCCGCCGGGCTGTTCACGGTCAGCCCCGCGTCGGTCGTGGTGCCGGCCGGCGGCGACGCGACGGCCACCGTCACCGTCGACACCCGCGTCGCGGGCCCGGACGGTTACATCAGCGGCTGGCTGACCGGCACCGCCGGGGACACGGTGGTGCGCACTCCGGTGGCGGTGACCAAGGAGGTCGAAAGCTACGACGTGACCATCACGAACCTGGACCGCGACGGCGCGGCACCGCAGGGCTACTCCACCATGCTCAGCAAGCGCGACAGCGCCACGGTGCAGTTCACCTGGTTGGACCAGGCCCCGAACAACAGCGTCACGTTCCGGGTGCCCACGGGCCATTACACCCTGTCCAGCACCATTTTCACCCCGGAGGACGCCACCGACGGCTCCGGCAAGCCAACCATGAGCGCGACCCTGCTGACACAGCCCGACCTCGACGTCGACCGGCCGCTGACGATCGTCGCCGACGCCCGGACCGCGCGCCCACTGTCGGTGACCGTGCCCCAACCCTCGGCGCAACAGGTGTACGCCGAGGTGGCCTCGTACACCGACCGTCCACAGGGGACGGCCGGGCAGATCGCGCTCGGCACGTCTTTCAACGACTTGTTCGCCGGCCGGATCGGCCCCGACACCACCGACGACGCGTTCTTCTCCATCGTCGCCGGCCAGTGAGCGAAGGCCGACGCCAACGGTGGCACCGCCAACAGCCCGTACCTCTACTCGCTGTTCTTCCCGGTGACCGGGCGGATGGTCAATGGGTACCAGCGCACCGTGGCCGACCACGACCTGGCCCGGGTGCGGGTGGACCTGGATCGTTCGTTCCCCGGCGAGGTCGGCATGCGCAGCGTGATGACCGGATCCTCGACGCTCGGCGTGGGAGACTTCGGACCCCTCCTGCCCGTCGATCTGCCGTCGCACCGCACCGAGTACTACAGTGCCGGGCCCGGCATCGAGTCGGCCGGGCAGTTCTCCGGTTCCTCCCCCGACGGCGCGGCATCGGCGGACAGCACCCCGGAATACCCCGTCGCGTACCAGCCTGGGGTCACCTACCACGAGCGGTGGAACGCCGGCGTGTTCGCCCCGTCGCTGCCCACCAGGACGGCCCTGGGTATGTCGGCGGGCATCACCCGTACCGGCGACCAGCTCCAGGTGGACGTGCCGCTCTACGGCGACGGCGCCGGCCGCCCCGGCGATACCAGCGGCTCCACCAGCGCGGCCACCCTGTACCGCGACGGCACCCAGATCGCCAGCGCTGACGGGAACCGCGGCCTCGCCCTGCCGATGCCCGACGGGAACGGCTCGTACCGGCTGGAGCTGCACGCCGAGCGCGGTGCACCGTTCGTCCTGTCGACGACGACCGACATCGCCTGGACGTTCGGTTCCGCGCCCACCAACGGGCCGACCGCACTACCGCTGTGGACGGTCCGGTTCAGCCCATCGCTCGACGATGACGACAGCGCGCCGGCCGGCCGGGTCGTCGCGGTGCCGGTCGCGGCGATCCCACAGGCCGGCGCACCGGTCGGCAAACTCACCAAGCTCACGGTCGAGGCGTCGGTCGACGACGGCGCCACGTGGAAGGCGGTCAGGGTGAGCAACGGCGCGGCGCTGGTACCGGACCCGGGTGGCAGCGGGTTCGTGTCGTTGCGCGCCACGGCCGCGGACAGCCGGGGCAACACCGTGACACTGACCGTCATCCACGCCTACGGCTACGGTCGCGCGGCATAACCGGTCCGTTCGCCGAAGCTGGCGGTCGGGTGGTGGCGGGTATGGGTCCGCCACCACCCGCGCCACGCCAACTGTGGCGTCACCGTCTCCCGTCGCCCTGGCCCTCATGGTCAGGACTTCACGGTCTGGCGTTCATGGTCGGGCCTTCGTGGTGCGGTGAAGAAGTCGCGCAGAACCTGGGCCACCACCAGCGGGCTGCCGTCGTCTTCGGGGCCCGAGTGGTCGAGTCCGTGCAGGGTGACCCGCTGCGCGCGCGGGAGCACGGATGCCAGTTCGCGGAGTGCGACGCTGAGATAGTCCGGGCTCCTGGTGCCGCCCAGGAGTAGGACGGGCACCTTCAGCGTCGCGTGTTTCGATGCGGTGTCGGCCATCTCCCGGATGAGCTGGACGTCGAAGTGCATGGTGGGGATCAGCTCGGCGATGGACACTTCGTCGTCGGGCGGGCGCTCGGTACGCAGGCCGACTGCCCCGACGCCGGTCAGCAGCCATCGCGGGAGCCGCGAGAACGTCGGCTCGGTGCGCAATCCTTTCAAGGCCGTGACCGCCGCGGCGGAGCGCCTGCCGACGGCGATCTCACGGTCAAAGCGCGGCAGCCATTCCGTCGGCACCGAGTCGTGGACCGGCAGCGGCGGCTCGTAGAGAGCGACGCGGTCCAGTGCGGGAATGGACAAGGCGGCCCGCAGGCTGACCAGCGCACCGGAGCTGTGTCCGAAGACGAGGCTGGCACCTGTGGCGGCGACGAGCGCCTGGAGGTCCTCGACCTCGCGCTGCATCCCGAAGGCGGTGCCGTGCGATCCGCTGCGTCCACGCCCCCGTCGGTCCGGCAGGTACACCTGGAATCGATCGCTGAGGTCGGCAGCGAGCGTCGAGAAGTGCTGTCCCGCCTTCATCCCACCGTGCACGACGATCAGCCCAGGGCCGCTGCCGTACTGCCGGTAACCAATCGTCGTCCCGTCCGCGGAGCGGACAGTTCCCTTCAGGTAGTCAGCCATGCCGTGAGCGTATGGTATACCGGGTCTACTTTTCAACCCAGTGTACCCTAGCCGCATGACGGATCATCCCGGGTTACGGCAGCGGCAGGCGCAGCGCACCCGCGAGGCGATCCAGGACGCGGCGACCCGCCTATTCCTTGCCGCCGGCTTCCATGCCGTCGGCGTCGATGAGATCGCCGCCGCGGCCGAGGTCTCCAAGCGCACCCTCTTCAAGTACTTCCCGAGCAAGGAAGATTTGGTCATCGGCGCCTTCGCCGACCACGCCGACGAACCGGCGCGCACCGTGTCGGACCGAGCGGCCGGCAGCAGCCCGCTCGACGCGCTCCACAATCACTTCCTCGACGGCCTGGCCCGCCGCGACCCGGTCACCGGGCTCGACGACCGTCCGCCCACGCTCGCCTTCGTCAACATGGTGCTATCGGCCCCGTCACTGCAGAGCCGGCTGCTGCTCTACCAGAACAAGGCTGAACAGACCCTCGCCGAGACGCTGGACAAGACCTGCCCCTCGCCCGTCGAGGGGACCGCCCGGCTGGCCGCATGCCAGATCGTCGCCATCCTCCGGACCCTGGCCGAGGACAACCGCCGCTGCCTGGCGGCCGGCGCCACCGCGCAGGAGCGCTATCCCGGCGCCGTCGAGGCGGCCGGCCGCGCCTTCGCCGTCCTCCGCCACGGCCTGGCCGATCACTACGACTAATTGATCCGTGTCCGTTACTCCAGCAATCCCACGCCCCAGTGGCACGCGCTCCGCAGACCACAACACTCGACGTCATCATCACCGCCCGGCCGCCCCGCAAGGGGTCCTGGCCTTTCCGCTGACCGGGATAGGGTGTCTGACGCAGCGAGAGTTCGTGGTGCTCGCCGGCGGCGGGCAGGTATTCCTGTACGTGGCGCATGGGCCGGAGCAGTGGGCCGCAGCACCGTTCAGGGCCGGGCGTGGCAATGAGCCCGGAGACGATGGGGGGCGCGATGAGGTCGAAGCGGCGCTGGTTGTTGGTCCTCGCCGGTCGGCTGGACCAGGCGGGCCTGGACGAGCTGCGCGGGCGGCTGGAGCTGCGCCGGATGGGCCGGCTGACCGACCGCGAGGACGCGCACCTGGGTACCCGGGAGATTCCCGGCGGGCTGGTCCTGGACCTGTGGCGGGACGAAGACAAGCAAGACGACTGGAGCATCAACCTCGACGTGGACTCAGGCGTCGACGTGCCGGACGAGGTTCTCGCGCAGTGGCGCGTGCGGGCCGAAGCGGCGGCCACAGCGGTCGGACTGACCGTGGTCGAGTTCCGCTCTTTCCCTGCCCCTGCGCGCGAAGACCACCAGACGACCTGACGGAACGAGAACTGACTGCGCCAGCGGAGGTAGCGTGCTCAACGGGTGGCAGGGCTGGTTCGGCACGTTCACCGGCGTGGTGGTCATCACGGTCGTTGTGCTGCCGTTGGCCGCGCTGGCGGCGTGGGCTCTGGCGCGCCGTCGGAGGGCCGCTGGCGCCACGCCGGGGTGGGCGTGGCAGAGGTCGCTGGCCGAGGTCGGCATCGTCTACGGGACGGTGCCGTGGGTGTGGATGATCCTGTTGCCGGGCAGCCAGGCCGGCGCCGTCCCCGCTCGGGTGAGCCTGGTACCGCTGCGGGACCTGTTCACGATCCTCACGCATGATGGTGCGGCGGCGGCGACGGTCCAGATCGTCGGCAACCTGCTGGTGTTCGCCGCGCTGGGGTTCTTCGCGCCGTTGCGGTTCACGGCGCTGGCATCGGTGCCGCGGATCCTGGCGCTCGCGGCGGGCTGCTCGGTGCTGGTCGAGGCCGCGCAGTACGTCCTGCGGCTGGACCGGGTGTCCTCTGTGGACGACGTACTGCTCAACGCCGCCGGCGCCGGGCTCGCCGCGCTGGCGTCGCACCACTGGTGGCGCGCTACGGCCAGAGCGTCGTCAGACCGACCTCGATAGGCCCCGGCACCGGAACGCTGAGCCGGCCGGACCGCCTGCGTGATGGGGTTCAGCTGCTGGCGTGCCCGTCCGAGGTCCGTGGCAGGCCGGCCAGGGCCTGCTGCTGTCCCTCGCGAATTTCGCGCTGCAGCCGGTGCAGCGCGGTCCACTCGGCGGCCACGGCCGAGTCCCGCTGCTGCTGTTCCAGTCCGCTGATCCGGTTCTGTACCTCGGCGATACCGGTCAGCAACGCCCTGCCGAAGTGCGCCGGTACCAGCGCCGCCACCCGGACCACCAGCGGCAGGGTGATCATGAAGAACAATCCGATGACCGTGTACAGCCCGACCCGGCCGGACAGCGTGTCGGAGATGCGAAGCAGATGGTTGAGGTCGTGTTCGTCGGTCGGGTTCGGGATGTACCGCTCCCAGATGACCGACGTGATGCCGCCGAGCGCGACGGCCCACCAGGCGATCGTGAACACGAAGCTGATGGTGCTCAGGATCCAACCGAAGACCGCGTGAATCAGGTCGAGCCAGGATTGGACGTCGCGCAGCGGGGCGAAAATTCGCCGCCAGAAGCCCGAGCCCGCCGGGGCGCTGCGGTAGGCCGGGCGGGGCGACGGCTCGCGGGTCACCGCGCGCAGTCGCAGCCGGGCGAGGTCGGCGATCCGTCGGGCGGCGAACAGTGCGCCGGCGATGAGCGGGAAGCCGACCACGGTGACTATCGTGCCGACACCCAGGACAAATAGCGGCAGCGTCGCGATGAGACCGACCAGCGCGATGGGGAAACCGACGATCACGTAGGCGGAGTCGGTGCCGAGTTGGTGGATCAGGCGGGTCATTGGGCTGCCGGTGCGGGGGTGAGTCATGCCTCGAACCTAGGCAGTGGAGACCCGCCAACCCATCCGGTGCGCCGCCGCATTCATGGTGGGGTTATCCGGAAGCGGGGGCTACCCCCACCTTATCCTCACCGGGTGGCGGGATCGTCGGCGCGGTTCGCCGTGCCTAGCCTCGACGCACATGGAATCACCGGTAAACCTTCCCGGCAAGGCGCTGTCGCGGCGCGGCTGGTCGACGCGGCGGGGCCGGCTGCGCACGGTCACCGTCGTCGCCACCGCTGCCGCAGTCGTCACGGTCGGCGCGACCTCGGGGTTCGCGGCGCAGGCTCGCGCCCAGCCAGGACAGCCCGCTTCCGCGACCAGTCGCTCATCGTGCCCAGAACTTCCCGGCGTACAGAGCAACTGCGGCACCATCGAGGTGCCGCTCGACCGCGCCGATCCGGCGGCCGGGCAGACGGCGATACGGTACCTGCTGCTCCGTCATCGTGGTACCGGTAAGTCCGCCGGTACCGTTGCGCTCAACGAGGGCGGGCCGGGCATCGCCTGGATCCCCGCTCTGGCGCAGCAGCCGCAAGCGTTCCTGGCCGAGTTCGGCGCGATCCTCAACACCCACGACCTGCTCCTGATGGATCCACGCGGCACCGGAGGATCGGGACCGCGGCAGTGCCGGGCGCTGTCGATAACGAGCATTCCGTCGGTACGCTCACAACTGGTGGACGCGGTGGCGGCGTGCGGCCGTGAACTGGGCACCGACACCCGGTTCTACACCACTGCCGCTACCGCCGACGACCTCGACGCGGTCCGCGCGCACCTGGGCATCGGCAAGCTCGACCTGCTCGGCGAGTCGTACGGCACATACCTCATGACCGTGTACGCGGGGCGCCATCCCGAACGGGTGCACTCCGTCATCCTGTCCAGTGCCATGCCGCTGGACCTCGATATGTGGCAACGCACCAACGCCCAGGCGATGCGCCGAGCGATCGACCTGATGTGCCAACGCAGCGGCGGCACCTGCGACGGCAACCGAGTACTCGCCGACCTCGGTACCCTGGCCGATCGCCTGCACACCCGGCCGGTGCCGTACAACGCCCCGGACGGCCCACGGACGATGGACGACACCGCACTGGCCGCCATCACGTACGACCTGGTCGGAGTCCGCGACCAGATGGGGCAACTCCCCGGCATGGTCACGGCGGCGCTGCACGGCGACTACGCGCCGCTGACCACCGCCGCCGCGGCGGTGTTCCCGCCCCCACCGAGTGACCAGGCCCCGCGCCAGGCCGGACCGTCCACCCCACCGACCGGCTCGACCTCGTCCGACGGCCAGGCCGCGGACCAGGTCTACGGGCTCGTGACGTGGGCGTCGGTGAGCTGCAACGACTACCCGACGCTGTGGGACCGACGGGCGCCGGTGCCGACTCGCACCCACCAGTACGACCAGGCCCGTGACCGGTTGAACCAGGCGACATTCGCCCCCTTCACCCCGCAGGCCTGGACGGACGGCATCTACAACGCCGGGAACTTCTGCCTCCGCTGGCCTGACCGCGACGTTGCGGCACAGGCGACCGATCTACCGCTGCCCAACGTGCCGGTACTCGTCCTGTCCGGCGACCTCGACGCGAACACACCGACCGCGGACGGGCGGGCAGCGGCCCAGCAGTACCCACACGCCCAGCTGATCGAGGTACCCAACACCGGCCATGTCCCCGAGGCCGACCCGCAAGCCAACTCCTGCGTGACCGGACTGCAGTCGGAATTCCTCGCCACCGGGAAGGTGACCGATACCGGTTGCCTGGCCACGATCCCGCCGATCAGCGTCCAATAGCCGAAGCCGCGCCGGCCACCCGATCGCATCGGGTGCCCGGCGCGGACGCTTCCCAGTCAGGGCCGGCCGGGCGCTGTCGCGTGCCGCGCCCTGCCCGGCGGTGGTCACGGCGTCAGGCCGGCGCGGATCGCGAGGATGGCGGCCTGCACCCGGTCGCGGCTGCCGGTTTTCGCCAGCACGTTGGTGACGTGGGTCTTGACGGTGCTCATGGACAGGTAGAGGCGCGCGGCGATTTCGGTGTTGTTCAGGCCGGCGCCGATCAGGGCGAGGACGTCGGTCTCGCGCGCGGTGAGTTGGTACGCGGTCAGGTCCCTGCGAGGGCCGGGTCCGGTCGCGCGTAGGCGGTCCAGTACGGCGCCGGTGACCTCGGCGGAGAGGATCGCCTCTCCGGCGGCGACGGTGCGGACCGCGGCGATCAGGTCGCCGGCACTGCACCGCTTGAGCAGGAAGCCGCGGGCGCCGGCGGCGACCGCGTCCAGCACGTACGCGTCGTCGTCGAAGGTGGTGACGACGACCACGGCCGGGGGGTGCGCGATGGTGCGGAGCTCGCGAGTGGCTTGCAGTCCGTCGAGGACCGGCATGCGGATGTCGACGAGGGCGACATCGATGCGCGGGTCGCGGCGCACCGCGTCGAGGAACTGCCGGCCGTCGGCGGCTTCGGCGGCGACCTCGATGTCGGGCTGGGAGCGGAGGATGAGGCTGAAGCCGTCGCGTACCAGCTGCTGGTCGTCGGCGATCGCGACCCGGATCACGGCTTGGCCGCCGGCACGATGGCGGCCAGCAGAGTGCCCCCGCCGGGGCGCTCGTCGAGATCCCAGCTGCCACCGCAGGCGCGCACCCGTTCCTCGATGCCGAGCAGGCCCGAGCCCCGGGTTGGTGCTTTGGGCGGGCCGGTACCGTCGTCGCTGACGCTCAGGCGTACGCGGTCGCCGACGCGGGCCACGTCGACCCAGGCGGCGGTGGCGTTGGCGTGGCGCGCGATGTTGGTGAGAGCTTCCTGGGCGATGCGGTAGATGGTCAACGTGCCCAGCTCGTCCAGGCCTGGGACCGGGTCGAGGCGCACCCGCACGGTCACACCCTGCTGGCGTAGCGGAGCGGCGAGCAGTTCGTCGATGTCGGACAGGCGTGGCGGCGCGCTCACCACGATCGCGGCGTTCGGGTCCCGCAGGTGAACGACGAGGGCGTCCAATTCGCCCAATGCGGTGCGGCCGCTGTTCGCGATCGCGCGCAGCGCCGCCCCAGGGTCGTCGCTCAGCTGGCCCGCCTCGGCTTGGACCACCATCGCGGTGACGTGGTGGCCGACCACGTCGTGCAGCTCGCGGGCCAGGTTGGTGCGCTGCTGCAGCCACGCCGCCTCGCCGCGCAGCCGGCTCGCCTCACGGCTGAGCATCCGGCGTTGTGCCCAGGACCGGAACAGCGCCGCGGCCAGGTAGCCGGCGGCGACGAAGACGGCCGGCTGCTCGTACATGCCCCGCTGGTCGGTCAACGCGTGAGCGAGGGCGCCGGCGGCGCCGACCAGGCCCGCCACCCAGCCCAGCCAGGGGTGTCGGGCGGGGTCCTGGCAGGTCGAGAGGAAGACGAAGGCGGCGGCGGCGAGGCCCAATTGCACCGATTCGCCGGTACTCACGATGGCCACGAACCCGGCACAGACCGCATAAACGATCGCCCGGTACCGCGGCGGCAACGGCACGGCCAGCAGACCGATCGGCATCACCAGCCACACCCAGTGGGTCGGGACGGACAGGCCGCCATCGACGGTGGTGATAACGAGGGCGACGAGCAGGCCCGCCGCGCCGTAGGCGAGCCGGCGCACCCGCTCGGGGCTACGCACCCACTCCCGGACCACGGTGACCACCCGCCCAGTGTCCACGAACCGTCCCCCGGCCGACCAGGTACCCCGGTACGAGATCGGCTGGCACCACGGTGCCATCCACCCGCCAGCGGGTCGGCACCCCGGCCCGTTCCGCCGGGATAGTCCGCGACGGGAGGCTGCGGGGGTGACTGTTACCGACTCCCGCGCCGTCCTCCAGATCGGCTCGTTCCGCACGGTGCCCAACATCATCACCGCGGTCCGTACCGCCGTCGCTGTCGCCGTGGGCGTCGCCGCGCTCGTATCTGGATCCTGGACGCTGCTCGTGGCCGCGTACGGCTGCTACTGGCTCGGCGACGTCCTCGATGGCTGGAGCGCCCGGCGCCTGCGGCAGGAGACCCGGGTCGGCGCCGTGTTCGACATCGTCAGCGACCGCGCGTGCACCGCTGTGCTGTGCCTGACCCTCGTGACCCTCATACCCGAGGCCGCGGTGGTGGCCGTGGTGTTCCTGCTGTCGTTCATGGTGTTGGACACCATCCTGTCGCTGGCGTTTCTGTGCTGGCCGCTGGTCAGTCCCAACGACTTCCACCTGGTCGACTGGTGGGTGTGGGCACTGAACTGGTCACCGCCGGCGAAGGCCGCCAACACCGCGGGGGTGATCGCGGCCGTAGCGTTCGGCCAGTACCTGCTCGCGCTGGGCCTCGCCCTCATCGTCGTCGCGGTCAAACTGTGGTCCACCGCCTCGGTGATCCGGCTGCTGGGCCGGCGGGGCCGGGCGTGAGCAGTCTGCTTGAGGCCCTCATCGCGCTGGGCTACGGCCTCGCCTCAGCCCTGGTCCCGCTCATCAACGCCGAAGCCTTCGCCGTGGTCGCCGGTGCGCGCGGCAGCCACGCCGCTGTCATCGTGCTCGGCCTGGCGCTCGGGCAGACGGCCGGCAAGCTGCTCCTGTTCGAATCCGCGCGCCGAGCGACGGGAGGGCTGGCTCAGCGAATCGCGCGGCGGTCCCGGTCGGGTCGCGTCACCGCCCGGGCCGCCCGCTGGGCGGACCCGATCCGGCGCTGGCTCTCGCGCCGACGCACCGGCCTGCCCACCGTGCTCGTCTCGGCCGCCATCGGCATCCCCCCGCTGGCCGCGGTCAGCCTCGCCGCCGGTACCGCGGGCCTTCGACGCCGGGAGTTCGCCGCGGTGTGCCTACTGGGTCGGGCCATCCGATTCACGATCCTCGCACTACCCACAGCACTGGCCTGACTGAACCTGAGGGCGAGCCGGCACCAACCGCTATTCGAGGAAGGCAGGGACATGAGGTTGCACAAGTCGACGCCGCGCACCGTGGCGCTGACACCGGGGAGTTCGGGGGAAGGCCACCGATGATCGACGTCCACGACCTGACCAAGCGGTACGGCAGCCACGTCGCGGTCGACCGGGTGACGTTCCATTGCCCACCCGCGACGGTGACCGGTTTCCTGGGAGCGAACGGTGCCGGTAAATCCACCGTGATGCGCATCCTGGTCGGCCTGGCGATGGCCACCTCGGGAAGCGCGACGATCGACGGCCGGCGCTACCGGGACATCCCGGATCCCGCCACCCGGATCGGCATCCTGCTCGACGCTTCGGCACAACATGCCGGCCGCACTGGCCGCGAAGCACTGGCCATGTCCGCCTTTCAGCTGGGTCTGCCCCGATCCAGGGTCGACCAGGTGCTCGCCGCCGTCGGGTTGCGCCCCGAGGAATCGCTTCGGCGGATTCGCGGCTACTCCCTCGGCATGCGCCAGCGTCTCGGCCTGGCACACGCGCTGCTCGGCAACCCCGACGTGCTCATCCTCGACGAGCCCGCCAACGGTCTGGACCCGGCGGGCATCCGGTGGATGCGCGACCTGCTGCGCGAGTACGCCGCCGATGGCGGCACGGTGCTGCTCTCCTCGCATCTGCTCGCTGAGGTGGAGGCGGTCGCCGACCGGTTCGTACTGATCGGCGAGGGCCGGATCCTCGCCCAGGGTACGAAGGACGAACTGCTGGGCGATCGGCGTACCTTCGTGCGTGCGGCACCTCAGAAGCCACTGACCCTGGCGCTGGACGAGGCCGGCCTCACCTGGACCCGGCACGGCGACGGGCTGCTCATCGACACGGACGCTCACCGGATCTGGCCGCTCGTGCCCAACGGCGTCGTCATCGAGGAACTACGGCCCGCCTCCGCGGCTGGCCTGGAGGATCTGTTCCTGCGCATCACCGCCCAGACCCAGCGCGACACACAGCGGACAGGAGCCTCGGCATGAACCCGACCGACATCTTCAGCCCATCGTCGCGGCGGCTGTTCGTCGTCGAGCTGCGCAAGCTGGTGAACACCCGATTCGGCGCCCTGTTGGTCGCGGGCATGCTCGCCGTGCTCGCCCTGATGACGGTGGCGCTGGTGACAACCGGTCACGAACAGCATCTGAGCTTCCAGAACATGTGGGGCATGCTCAACCTACCGATGAGCTACCTGCTGCCCATCTTCGCGATCGTGCTCGTCACCAGCGAGTGGAGCCAGCGCACCGCCCTGGTGACCTTCGCCCTCGAGCCTCGCCGGGAACGGGTGCTCGGCGCGAAACTCGCCACCAGCCTGGTGCTGACCCTCGCCGTACTGCTGGTCACCGCCACCTTCGCGGCGATCGCCACGGGCGGCGCGCTCGCCCTGCGCAGCGGCATACCCGGATGGCGGCTGGATCCGACGATCACCCGCAACCTCGCCATCCTGCAGTTCGCCCGCATCCTGGAGGGACTCGCCTTCGGGCTCGTCATCCGGAACACCGCGATCGCGCTCGTCTCATTCTTCGCCGTCCCGACCGCCTGGACCCTGCTCAGCTCACTACTGCCCTGGGTTGGCGACCACGTGCGCCCGTGGATCGACTTCGCCGCCGCGGAGCAGCCCTTCCAGAATGGTGAGGCACCGTTCGAGTCCGCCCACGCTCTCACCGCGACCATCTGGGTGCATCTCGCGGTCAGCCTCGCCCTCTGGGTCGGCCTGCCGCTGTGGCTCGGCGCGCTCCGGATGCTCCGAATAGAGGTGAAGTAGACCTGTCCTATCGGGACGTTGAGGGACCGCAGGTTCGCCGACCCGACCGCCATGGCGAGAACGGCCTTCAACTCCTGAATCCTCAACCTCGTGCGCCGGGGTCGCCGCCGTCCACTCCGTCCCTGGAGGACGGCGGCGACCCCGACAGTTCATGGCGCGTCGGGCCCGGTCAGCTCGACGTGACGCTGATGTCGGAGACCGTTCCGGATCCGCCGCCGTACAGGCCGGAGAACACGCCCGTACCGACCTGCAGATCCTTGCCCATCACATCGGTGATGGTGCCGACCTTGTTCCAGGTGCCGTTGGCGAAGTAGTACCCGGTGAAGCTGTTACCGGTCTTGACCAGTTGCAGTTGCTGCGGGGTCACCGCGGCGGTCGTGGTGGCCACCTGGGTGGTGCCGGGCAGTGTCAGGTCGCTGCGATAGGCCATGACAATCTGGTTGTTCGCCTGGACGCGCAGGTTGACCTCCTTGGCGTTGCCCGCCGCACCGTCGCGGATCATCGGGCCGATGCCCGCGGAGGGGGTCTTGGCGTCCACCGTCTCGGTCATGGTCACGTTGGTGGCGTTGACGGACTGGTACAGCGAACTGCCCCGGTCGTCATTGCTCCAGATGTTCCAGCCGGTGGTGACGATCGTGTAGGCGCCGTTGTCTTCGGTGACGAAGCCGCTGGCCGGTCCGCCGAACTCGTCGGTGTTCAGTTGTCGCAGCGTCCACCCGGCGGGGTCGGAGTAGTTGGCCGGCATCACGGTGACCATGAACTGAGTGATCGCCGCGTGGCCGCCGACGGTGACCCGGGCCTGGACCGTGGTGGCCCCGGCCTTGAGTCCGTGCAGGGTGCCGTCGGGGTCGACGGTCGCGATGCTCGGGTCGGTCGGCGTGTAGACGACACTGTCCGGTGCCGGCGAGGTGCCGTCGCTCGCGACGGTGGTGAGCGGAGTCTGCAGACTCGCGCCCTCGGCGACGGTGTAGGCACTGGTGCCGACCTTGGCCGCCACCAGGAACGGCTTCGCCTTGATGGAGGCGCCCGGGTGCCAGACCGGCGCTCCGTACTGGTATGCGCCGATCGACGGGGCGGCATCGGTCGATCCGTCGGTGATGCCGGAGATGGCGACGCCGGCGTTACGGGCGGGCGAGCCCGCCTGGAGCGTGAAGTCCTGGTGCGCCGGGTCGCTGTACTGGGGGTCGACGCTGGTCGGCAGGTTGTTGTTGACCTTCACGTTGTTGCTCGCGGTCTTCGCCTGATTGGCGCCGATGTTGTTGATGATCTCCGTCCCGCTGTCCAGGGGCGGGTTGTAGGCGTACACGCCGCCGGTGTTGTTGTAGACCTTGTTGCCCTTGCCCGGCGAGTTCATCATGACGGTCGCGCCGAACAGGTACCCGTTGTTCCAACCGACGTTGTCCCACACCTTGGCCTGGCCGGAGCTGGCGTCGAGGTACACGCCGGCCATGCCGTACTGGTCGACCAGAGCCATCGGGGTCGCGTCGTGGACCCAGTTGTGGTCGAAGCTTGTGCCGGTCATGTCGAGGTTGCAGCACACGTAGATCGCGCCGGTATCCACGATCAGGCGGCCGAATCCGGAGATGTCGTTGTAGGAGATCGTGTTGTTGCGGAAATTGAACGGCCCACCGGCCGGAAACAGGTGCGACTCGACCTGGATGCCGGCGTGGCCGACCCGGTAGATCGTGTTGTGTGAGGTGACCTGGTGCTCGCCGAAAACGGTCACGCCGGCCGTGTAGGTGCCCATGCTGGACATGTCGTGGATGACGTTGTTGGTGACAGTGTTGCTGTCGCCGGTCTGGAACACGCCGTTCCCCGCGCTGAAGGCTATCTCGCTGTCCTTGAGGGCGTTCCCGGTGCCGTTGAGGATGATTCCGGTGCTGTTGTTGCCGGTGGTGTAGACCGGGGCGCTGTCGAACGCCGACACGTACGTCACGTTCAGCCCGGAGAGCACATCGCCGGTGGAGCTGGGGCCGGTGGTGATGCTCGCACCGTGCACGTGGAAGCCCTGGATGACGACGTGGCTGGCGTAGCTCAGGTCGAAGGCGTAGGTGCGCTGCTTGGCGCTGATGTGGTTGCCGGGGGCGGTCTTCGACCAGAAGTAGAGCGAGCCGCTCGCCGGGTCGTAGTACCACTGATTGGGGGCGGAGAACGCCTCCAGCGAGCCGTACAGGTAGTAGCCGGTCTGAAAGGCCGCCACGCCGAGGTTCGGTGCCGTGGTCAGGGCCACCGATCCCACCTTGGAGGAGGCGACCTTCTGGGTCTGCACGACGTACCAGTGCCGGGTCTGGATCTGCGAGCCGGTCCAGTACCCGTCGGGCTGCGTCAGCGCCGGGTCGGCCACCGTCACACCCGTGGTGCCGGCCACCGCGTACTCGACGTTCGGGGTCAGCGGGTCGGCGCCGGGGTCGGGCCACTGGGCCTCGTTGGCGGCGGTCGCGTTGACGAAGATCTGGTTCCCGGCGAGGCCGGGCGCGATCGTCAGCGGCGCCTTGTACATCTCGCCGGCCGCGACGGCCGCCGCGAACGGCGATCCGGTCAGCCGGGCGTCAGCGCCGGTGACGGCGGTCAGATCAGCGGTGCTGACCTGCTGCCAGCCGGTCACCGGGTCGGCGCCCTCGACGGTCACGGACTGGTGCCGGTACGCCTCGATGGTGATGGGGGCGCCGGCGGTGCCGGAGTTTGGGACGTTGACCGTCTCGCGGTAGGTGCCGGCGAGCACCTCACAGGTGTCGCCGGACAGGGCCAGATCGGCGCAGCGCTGGATCGTGCGTAGCGACTTCTTGATGCTCGTTCCGCTGTTGCGGTCGTTGCCGCTCGGCGAGACATAGAAGGTGGTTCCGTGGCCCTTCGCGAAGGCCGGCACGGCGAGCAGGCCGACGGCGAGAGCCGAGACGCCAAGGATCACCTTGGCGCGGGTGAGAATCGTAGGCACGGCACTCCTTCAAGCTGGGACGCTTCGGGTTCAGTGCAGGTGCGTGACGTGTGCGGTGCCGCCACGTCGGGCGGAAGTCCGGGCCGGCCTCGCTCGGATCGTGGTAGCGCGGCCGGGCGTGCCACAGCCCGCCGGTGTACAGCGGTTGCGGCACTCCGCAGGTGAGTTGGGACAGCGCCTCAGTGACCACCGGAGCTTCACGCGGCGCCGGGGCACGGGCATGGATGGCGGCGAACCAGCCACCTCCGTGGCGACGGTTGGGCTGACATGGGCAACTCCGACGGTTCTTCCCAGCGGTGGCCGGGTGGGCGGGCCGGCACTGTCATGGGCCGCGACCTGGGGCGGAAACGGTGGCGATGATCCCGGACCGAGTAGGTGAGGAGCCGGCCGAGCGTGGGATAAATTATTCCGCTTGCCTAGTCGCTATATTTCTTTACACATAAACGGACTGCAATATACTAAGCACCATGGCCTTGCTTGAGCAACCCCCGTCGCCGGGCACCCGCACCGCCGCCCTCGACCGCGTGCGCTCCGCCCTTGCCGATCTCGCCCCGGCCGAACGCCGCGTCGCCGATCGCCTCCTGACCGATCCGGCACGGGCCATCGCCATGTCCATCAGCGAGTTCGCGGAGCTGTGCGAGGTGGCCCAACCCACCGTGTCCCGGTTCTGCCGCAACGTTGGCTTCCCCGGTTACCCGGCGCTGCGCCTCGGGGTGGCCAACGACTTCGCCGCCGACGGCCACCAGGCACGCGAGGTGGCACCCGACACGGTCAGCCCACTCGCCGACCGGCTGCGCACGGACGCCTCGATGCCGGGTGCGGCCCGTCAGGTGCGCCTGGCCCGCTGGGTTGAGATCTGGCCGGCGCCCGAGCTGGCCGGCGCGGGCGCGGTGCTCGCCACGGGGCTGGCTGAGCTGTCGGTGCCGGCGGCCTGCTCGGGCGTACCGAGCCACTGGCCCATCAGGGCGCGCGGCCTGCCGACCGGTTCGGTGGTGGTGCTGCTGGCCTACGGGAACGCGGATTTCGGCGCGAATCCCGGGCTCGCCGCCGCCCGTGCGGCCGGCGCGCAGGTGGTCTACCTGGCCGCGGTCCCGTCCCGGCAACTGCTCAAGGAGGCCGACATCACCGTGCCGCTGCCCGAGGGACCGTCGGCCGAACTCGTCGGTCTGCTGCTGGCCGACGCGATGGTCGAGGCGGTCCGCCAGGCGTCGAACCTCGCCGGGCCGACCGGTCCGGCCTCGCCCTGGCGCCCCTGGGCCGATACCCAGACGCTGTTCCTGCCCTCCCGCCCCGATCCGATCCCCGCGCTGCACCTGCGGGCACCGCGCGACGCCCGCCGGGGAACGCTCGTCGTGTTCTACAACGGCTTCCGGGGAAACAAGGAACAGGCACTGCCACCCGGCGTTCCCAGCAACCGGGTCAGTGTCAGCATCGTGGCCGCGCTGCTCAACGCCGGCCACGACGTGCTGGTCCCCGACGCGCCCGGGCACGGCGACCGGAAGCGGGCCTGGCAGGACGTCACCGAACTGCACCAGAGCAGCATGGCCGGGCACGGGCCGGACCTGCTGAAGATGAGCCGGGCCGAATCGAAGTCCATCATCGATGCGGTCTTCTCGCTGGGCCTGGTCGCCTCCAACGACCGGCTCGCCGTGGTCGGCCAGTCCTGGGGCGGGATGCAGACCCTGTTCAAGCTCGCCTGCGACCCGCGCCCAGCCTGCGGGGCAGCCATCATGCCGGTCTGCGACGTGACACAGATCCCCGAGTTCGCCGACCTGGGAGGTGCGGCGCGGGTGCTCACCTCCGGACCGAACACCAAGCTCGCCGCGCAGCTGGCCGGGCGACCGCTGCTGGTCATCGCCGGGGGCCGGGACACGCTCAGCACCCCCCAACACATCGCGGCCTTCGTCCAGGCGGCCAGAGTGGCGTACGAGGCCGCCGGCGCGTCACGCCAGCTGCGCCACATCGTGCTCGACGAGGTGAGCCACGAGTTCGATCCACGGCAGGTCGACGCCGTTCTGGAATGGCTCGACCAGCACCTGGCCGCCCCGTGAGCTCCCCGATCCGGCCCGGGCGGGCCGCGCCTGCCCAGCCTCGGGCTCGGCAACGCCACCTCCCAGACGGCCGCCGGCCCGGCACCCGCGCCCCGGCCGTGCCGGATGGGACACGGAGGATCAGTCACTGCTGTGGGTGGCCACCGCGCGAACGGGAGGGAGCGCGGGGGGCCGAGTCGGGTCGCCGGCTGGAGCCAGGCGCCTTACCGCCTCTGGCATCGTGCCAACCGTGAACGCGTGGACGGCTGGCCCGACGGACACCGTGACGAACGACGCCACGGACGGAACCCCGGCGGGGAGCGGAATGGCGTACTCCCCCGGATCGAAGTGGGAGTCGGTCACCCGCATCGTGGTGGCCGTCGGCTCGGGCGGCGTGAATGAGGTGGCCCACCAGGCCTCGACGACCACCCGGGCCGGTTCCCGCAGGGTGAGTCGCACCGTTCTCCTCGTCGGGTCATATGCCACGCCGTTGTCGTCTCCGACAGTCGACACAACCCCCTGAACCTGGGCGGCGATGAGGCCGGCGATCCCGCCGAGTCCCTGCACGAAGGCGACGTGGCCGTTGACCTTGGAAATCTCCTGTCTGAGGTACTGCTTGGTGTTGGACGGAACCATGCCACCGAAGACGACGACATCGATGTTCGTGGTGTCGTACTCCGTCAGCACCTCGTCAAACTGGTTTGTCGCATCCGCGCGGAAGCCCTTGCCTCGCAGGATTTCGGCAGCGTCAAGGATCACGCTTGGACTTCTGCCGACGATCAGAATGCGTGCGGGTCCGCTGGCGGTTGGTTCGTCCATGAGCCGGCCTCCCAGCTAGATTCAATGTTGGCATGGCCAACATAGCAAACGTTGGCAGCGCCAACAACTGGTAATCTCTGCCCATGCCGATGGATCACCCGCCAAGCCGCACTCCCGCCCGCGTCGCGGACCGTCCGACCTGGCTCATAAGCCGGACCTTCGCCCGCTCGTCGGGTCTGCTCACCGCTGGGTTCGAGTCGCACGGCCACGGCCTTCGCAGTTACCACTACCGCCTGCTGGCCGCGCTCGACGAGTGGGGGCCGGCGAGCCAGGCCGACCTGGGCCGGGGAACCGGGATCGATCGCAGTGACGTCACGGCGGCGCTGTCCGAACTCGAGTCACGTCGGCTCGTCGAGCGGTCCGTCGATCCCGCACACAGGCGCCGTAACATCGTCACCATCACCCCGGCCGGCGTGCAGCGACTCCTGGAGCTCGACAACGTCATCGACGATGTCCAGGAACAGGTTCTCAAGCCTCTGACAAATCCGCAGCGGCGTCAGTTCATGGCCCTGATGGCGAAACTTCTCGCGGCCGAGGACGAGTAAGTCGAGCGGGTGACTCCGGCGACTCGAACGACGACGAGGCTGGTCGGCCGCGCCGAGCCAGCCTCGCCGATCACGTCTCCTAGGTCGAGCGCGCCGTCAATTCCTGATCAATGAACTGATGAGGGTGTAATCGCAGCGAATGTTGGCAGAGCCAACATGTGAGCGGCGTGGGAGTCGCGTTCAGCTGCGTCGGGTTCAGCCCAGGTTCGCGACGGAACGAGCCGCGACCGGGATTGACCGGGCCACCACCGACAGGCGTCGCAGCGAGACCACGTGCAGGGCAAGGGCCACCGGTACCGCCGCGGTCGGGATCAGCGTGAGCGGCAGCAGCCCCAGCGCCTCGGTCGACGGCCTGACCGCCAGGATCCGGTGAGGTGCGAGCGCCGCGAGGAATCCGGTACCGAGCGCCACCACGAGATCCAGGATGCCCAGCGCGTTGAACCACACCGCGCCACGCCGGCCTCCGCCGGCGGCCAGCCGTCGGGCCACGAACGGCGCCGAGATGCCGACGGCCACGTCGCCGAGGCCGGCCGGTAGCGCGAAGACGGGCGGCAGCTTGTGCAGGGCCAGCACGATAAAGAACACCACTCCGACCACCCGCAGCGTCTGCGGCACCGCCAGCCGGGCCGGCGTGCCCGGATCGGCGAGGATCCTCGACATCACCGGGATCCGGGTCGCCAGCAACGCCACGAGCAGCGGGCCGACCAGCGCGAACGGCATCCAGACACGCAACGTGGCCGGGTCCTGCCGGTACACGTCGGCGTGGGCGAGCAGACTGTCGACCACGATCCAGGCGGCGAATCCGGCACCGGCCGCCACCGCGATCCCGGCACCGGCCCGGCGCCCCCGGCCGGTGGCCACGGCGGCGCGGTACAGAACAACACAGGTCGCCGCCGGGATGCCGATGGCCCCGGCCGCGACCAGGATCCATACGGACAAAGGCAGATTGAACACCATGGCCCCCTGTTGAGCATCTCGAACAACAATTCGTTTCCGAACAAGGTGTTCGAGTATGGTGTGGCGGGGCAGGTGCCCGTCAACAACCAAAGGCGGCCGCGCGTCCGCTACCGCACAGTCCGCGGACGACTGTTCGCCAACCGGGAGGTCGCGATGGCAGAGTCCGACCGGCGGGTACGTCGCACCCGCCGAATCCTGCGCGAGGCTCTGGTGTCACTGGTCCTCGACAAGGGCTACGAACGCATCACCGTGCAGGACGTCCTCGACCGCGCCGACGTCGGCCGGTCGACGTTCTACGCCCACTTCCGCGACAAGGAGGCGCTCCTCGTCTCCTGCTTCGAGAACCTGGGCGAGGACCTGCGCCGCGAGTTCGACTCGATGACGCCGGGCGGCCAGATCGACGTCGCCGGTCCGGCCGCCGCCCTCTTCGCCCACGCGCACCAGCACCGCGACGTGTACCGGGTGCTGTGCGGCCGGCAGGGCGGCAACCTGGTGTACCGTCACCTCCACCAACTCGTCGGCGAACTGCTTCGCGAACGGATGCGCCGCCACCTGGCCGCCACCGACGACGAACTGCCTCTCGACATCGTCGTAGAGTTCCACACCAGCGCCACGCTCGGAGTCCTGACCTGGTGGATCAACCATGACTTCGAATCTGGACCGGCCGGGCTGGCCCGGGTGTATCGGCGACTGGCGGCGACCGGGCTGACCGGGGCCCTCGCCGACCGCGCCTCGCCGGGGCGGCCGGACGATGACCGACGGCCTGAAGCCGCCCCGGCCGCTGCCCGTGCCGAATCCACCCGGTAGGTAATGCCCCGAAGGGTTAGTCGCCAGGCACGCACATGAGCGCCATCGCGAACACGCATCCGCTGGCGTACGAGTGCAGGGCAGACGGAAACTCCGCCTCCAGCAGGTACGCGGTCTGCCGCTCAACGACCTTGTCCGGCTCATCGAACACGGCCACGGGACTCTTCACAGCCGCCATCGCGGCCAACAACACCTCATGATCCTCGACCAGTCCCGCATTTTCCTTCGGGACGTGGCCACGCCATCGACCGGCCACCGCGTCCTCGGGTACCTGCAGCAGCGGCACCTGGATCTGCGCGAGACCCAGCACGTCGGACGCCAACACCGGCAACGGCTGCGGAACCCGCGGAGCCAGCCCACCAGCGACCCGGCTGGCCGATTCGACCGCACACACCGCATACATGGCCGCGGCCCGCGAGTAGACCACGGTCAGCCGTTCCACATGGTCACGACACGCCGCATACCGCTCCCAGGTCACCCAGGCCAGCATGTCACCCCGGTCCAGATCCCCGGACGACCGCCAAACCGGCTCAACCGTGTGCGCCAACTGCGCCTGAGCATCGAGCAACGCCAGACCGGCATCGTTACATGCCTGCCCCAGCCGCAACAGCAGGTCCACCACGTCGCTAGGCGCCTCCGCCTCCATGTCCAGCGGAAACAGCGATCGTGGGCCCGGCCGCCGCGGGTCCTCCCAAGGGGGTGTCATCACCACAGGATAGGGCCGTCCGAGCAGGTGTAGGTGCGCGCATGGAACCCTAGCCACGTGGACACGCCTCGGGTCCATCACGGTAGGTTGATTTGATGATCGACTCAGAGTCTCGGCATCTGCGGTCGTTCCTGGCGGTAGCCGAAGAACTGAGCATCACCCGGGCCGCCGCACGTGTGAACCTCACGCAGCAAGCGGTCTCCATCCACCTCCAACAGCTCGAGCGGTCGCTCGGCGTGGTGCTGCTGGTGCGTACCTCGCGGGGCGTGTCGCGCACCCCGGCCGGTCACGAGTTCGCCGTCGGCGCGAAGGCCGTACTGGACGACCTCGACGCGCTGGCTGCGACCTGCCCGATCTGAGCGCGCAATCGGTCGCGTGCCGGCTCCTCCTTCCCCGAACAAGGAGGAGCCGGCGCGTTCCAAGAAACCGACGTCACCGAAGCTGCGCAGCGTGCCGCTACGCGCGTGTGGCCCAACGGCATCGGCAGATCCAACCGATGCCGTTGGGCCACCGGCGGGCCCGTCAGGCGTAGCCGTTTTCCCAGGCACTGCAGTACTGATAGAGGACGGCCCCGTTCTGCTCCGGGCAGATTCGCATTTCGAACCGGGCGCCCTCGGTGATGTGCAGCGTGTAATTGACGATGGTGCCGGCCCCGTTGCGATTCCACCCGAAGTAGGGACCGATGTCGGCGAGGTCGTAGCGGTAGTTCTCCACCGCCACGCCATAGCCGTCGGTCGCATCGTCCGAGATCTCCAGCCGTTCGTTACCGCTGCCGGCGTCGGACACGAAGTGCGCGTCGCCGCAGAGGATGATGCCCATCTTGCAGAGAGCCCAGGCGTCAAGGTCGGATGCGGCGGATGAGGGGCTTGCCGTCACCGCCGTGGTGGCGGCTACCGCGCTCACCATGACGGCCAGGCAGGTCGCGCTGCGCTTGAAGATCGACATTGCGAGTTTCGGCCTCCGTTGCATAGAAGGTGTTCGTTTTCCTTGAGCGTCCTCATAGGACGCACGCGAGTCCCTTGGATCCCTTACCATCTCGACAGTGGCTACTTTGTGATGTGCTCAACCCCGTTGACGGAGCCGGTTCGGGTGGTGCTCAGGAGGCGCGGTTGGGGCGCATCCACTGGTCGAAGTTCCGCCTCGGGCGCCGGACCACGAGGTCCCCGCCACCGTGCAGCCGGCCGGAGACCTCCACCCGCAGGAACGTCGGCGTGGCGCCGTCGGACTGTGCCCGCACGTCGAAGTCGCCCAACCGCGCGTCGAGGTCCTCGGCGACGACCTTGATGCCCGGCTGGACCACCAACGTCAACTCGCTGCCCAGGCCCAGATCGACGTCCAGGTGCACCGTGTCGACGTCGATGACCGCCTCGGTGAAGTCCAGCCGCACATTACCCGCGGTGAGACGGACCTCGATCCTGCGGGAAACGATCCACGGCCCTTCGCGCACGACGGTGCCGAAGCGCCGGTCGATGCGCATCAGGTCGCGCGTCACGCTGTCCGGCTCGGCGACCGGGGCGAGTAGGTCCGCCACCCCGTGGAGCAGCGCCGCATCGGTCTTGGCGAGCGTGTCGGTTCCGGTCCCGGCGTACGTCGTGATTCCCATGCCCATGACGCTACGAAGCGTGGAACCGGGACGGTATCTGCCTGAGCCCACGGTCGGGTGGGTCTAGCCCCACTCAACCATGCGTGCGGGTGCGGGTCGGAGGCGTGCAGGGCGACGAAGATGAGGAGCAGCCTCACGCCGAGCACCGAGCACCGAGCACCGAGCACCGAGCACCGAGCACCGAGCACCGAGCCGATCTGACTGGCCGGGTTGACCACGGCGCTGCCCGCACTCCCCCAGAGCCGCGGCCGGAGCACTGCTCGACGCCGCCACCTGCGTATCGACATCCGCCCAGGGAGTGACGAACTCGTAGGGCCGGATGTCGCCGGCCTGCGGCCAGGGCCATGACAATATATGCGAACGAACCGGAAGAATTGGATCTCAACGGTTTCGCTGGGGCGGCGAAGCACGGTGGGCGCGCGGTGCGGCTGATCGCGTAACTGATCACTGGGACGCGATGCGGCGGTACCGTGTCCGTTCGGGCGGCGCGGCCTCGACGTCTCGGGTGAAGGATGCCGCTGGGGCGTCTGCGAGAAAGGAATGGCCGTGAAGTACATGATCTTGACCTTCGCATCGCAGCAGGACTACCAGGCGATGACCGGACAGGGGTCGAGCCAGCCGGTGTGGACGCAGGAGGACTACGCCGCACTGGGTGCGTTCATGGACGCGTTCAACAAGGAGCTGCTCGACTCGGGCGAGTTGGTGGAGACCAGGGGCCTGAGTACCCCCGTGCACTCCAGGCGGGTTCGGCTTCAAGAGGGCGTCCCGGTGGTGACCGACGGTCCCTACGCCGAGTCCGAGGAGGTGCTCGCCGGGTACTGGGTGGTCGAGTGCGCGAGCTTTGACCGGGCGACCGAGATCGCGTCCCGGCTGGCCAACTGCCCCGGCCCCGATCACCTGCGGGCACGAGCGTACGCGGATGTCCGTCCGATCGACGAGCACCAGCCCGACTTCGAAGGCTGAGCTGAGGCAGGCGGGCCGCGATGGCCAGTCTCGAGGTCGAGGACCTGCTGCGTCGCCTGACGCCGCAGGTCCTCGGCGCGGTGGTGCGCCGCTACGGGCATTTCGACCTGGCCGAGGACGCCACCCAGGAAGCGCTGCTGGCGGCGGCGACGCAATGGCCCCGGGACGGGCTACCGCACGACCCCAGGGCGTGGCTCGTCACCGTCGCCGCGCGGCGGTTGACCGACCTACTACGCGCCGAGCAGGCCCGCCGCCGACGCGAGGAGATTGTCGCCCAATGGGCGCTCACCGAGATCGAGCAGCCCGGAGCCGACCAGGACCGCCCGGCGGATGGGGACGACACGCTGGTCCTGCTGTTGATGTGCTGCCACCCCTCGCTGTCGATGGCGTCCGCGATCGCCTTGACACTGCGAGCGGTCGGGGGCTTGAGCGTCACCGAGATCGCCCGTGCCCTGTTGACCTCCGAGCAGACCATCACGCGCCGGATTACCCGCGCCAAACAGTCGATCAAGAACAGCGGGGTGCCGTTCGCCCTGCCAGCCGGTGACGCCGGTCGCCTCGATGCGGTGCTGCGGGTCCTGTACCTGATCTTCAACGAGGGATACGCCAGCACCGTCGGCACCCAGCTGCTCCGGGTGGACCTGGCCGAGGAGGCGATTCGCCTCACCCGAACCCTGCACGCACTTCTGCCCGGCGACAGCGAGGTGGACGGGCTGCTGGCGCTGATGCTCCTCGTCCATGCCCGGCACCGGGCCCGCACCCGTGCCGACGGTTCACTGATCCCGATGGCCGAACAGGACCGCGGTCTGTGGGACCGGACCGCTATCGAGGAGGGCGTCGCCCTGGTCACGGCCGCGCTGCCGCTGGGCCCAACCGGGCCGTACCAGCTTCAGGCGGCGATCGCCGCGCTCCACGACGAAGCCGGTAGCGCCCAGGCGACGGACTGGGCGCAGATCGCCGCTCTCTACGGCGTACTGCTCCGGCTGGACGACAACCCGGTCGTCGCCCTCAACCACGCCGTCGCGGTCAGCATGGTCGCCGGACCACGTGCCGGCCTGACCCTGCTCCAAGGGCTGGAGACCGACAGCCGGATGACGACGAGTCGCCGTTTCCACGCCGTACGTGCCCACCTCCTTGAGCAGAGCGGCGACCAGGCGGCCGCCCTGGCCGCGTACCAGACCGCCGCCCGGTGCGCCACCAACACCCAGCAGCAGCGCTACCTCAATCAACAGGTCGCCCGGCTGCAGAACCCGACCTGACCCAGCAACAGCTCCGCCATCGCGGGCGCACCTCGTGGACCCAACCGTCCCACCAGCGAGCGGAGCGGCCGGTCAGACGAGCGCCCGAGTCCGCGGAGCCAGGGTCCGGCCGAACCAGCACCGATCGCGCGACGGCATTCGGCCCCGCGCAGGGGTCCGATCCGGATGATCAGACTCGGCGGGGCCGGATGCGATTGCTCTCAGACGTTGCGGACCGGTTGCTTGAGCGACTGCGGGATCAGCCGAAGCAGTTCGGGACGGCGAAGCTGCTACCCGTGCAGTTGTTGGGACGGTTGGCGACGATGACCGACGTCTGATCCACGATGACCAGGGAGTCGCTGGTGAAGATCCCGCCGGCCGTGACCGTCGCGGAGTTCTCGGTGACCTGGGTGGCCGTGAGGGTGACCCTGCCGGACGTGTTGGAGATCCCGCCACCCTGCGAGGCCGTACCGATGGCCTTGTTCAGGCTCACGTGACTGCGCCGCAGCACAACGGTGGAGAGTCGGTTGGCGATCCCGCCGCCGTTGCCGCCGGTGGCGGTGTTCTCGTTGACCTCGCTGTCCTCGATGACCGCGAAGGCTGGCCCGCCGCCGAGGGGGAGAGTGAAGGTCAAGATACCGCCGCCGCCGTCGGTGCCGCCGGCCGTGTTGCGGTCGACCTTGCTGCGTTGCACGTAAACGGCGGCCCCCGACACGCAGAGGATGCCGCCACCGCTGGTACCGGCCGTGTTGTTGGAGACGGAGCTGTCCGTGAGCTTCGTGATGGCGCCCAGAATGGTGGAGATCCCGCCGCCGCCGGCCCCGGCCGTGTTGTTCTCGATTCGGGTGTTTGCGAGTACGGAGGTCGCCAGGTCGCTGAGCCCGCCGCCCTCGGCGCCGCTGTGGTTGTAGCTCACCTCGACGTTGCTGGTGGTCAGGTGACCCTCGTTGTAGATTCCGCCACCGCCGGCCTGGGAGCTGTTGCTGTCAACCTTGCCGAGGACCTGCGCGGTGCCCGTGGCCGTGGTCGATCCACCGCTCTGACCGCTCGATGGCGCCTGCGTCGGCCCGTTGGCGGGTGCGTTGTTGGGCGCGCTGCTGTTGGTCCCCGAGGTCCCGCCGGAGCCCTCGGCTTGACCGAGGACCGTGGTGATGCCGTAGTTGGCGATCCCGCCGCCGACCGCGGTGCTCTGGTTGCGGGCGACAGTGGTGTTGCGGAGGGTGGCCTGGCCCCCGGCCTGGACGAGCAGGCCGCCACCGCCATCGGAGTTGGGTGCGAAGCCGCCGGTGATGGTGAGGTTCTGCAAGGTCAGGTCTCCGCCGGCCGCGACGTTGAGGATGCGGAAGTTGGCGGCGTTGGCGGCGCGCACGATCGTGGCGCCCTGGCCGTCGATGGCGATCGGTTGGGTGATGACCGGCAGACCATCGGTGCCCTGCGTCGCGGTGAGGGTGTACGTGCAGCGAGCGGCGAGCGTGAGCTGAGCCCCGCCGGCAGCGTTCGCGCGCCCGATCGCCGTGATCAGCTTGTCGGAGTCGCAGGGCACCGACTGCGCCGTGCCGTACTGGTCATTGTCGGCCGCTCCGGCTACCCCACTGAACGCGGCGAGAGTGGCTACTCCGGTCACTCCGGCCAGTCCGGCCAGTCCGGCCGCGTACCACCGCCCCCGTTCGCGTCTACGTGGCGGTGCTGGCCGGGCTGCTTCAGCTTCGCTGACAGCCCGGTGTTTCGGCGGATAGTTGGACATCGCTGTTCCTCACCCTCTCGGTAAGCACCATGGGCGCACCACCAAGTTGCGGCGCGGATAGCCGTGAAACGGACGCAGCTATCAAAACCACCATAACGTCAGAATCATTCGCATAGCGCGTCTACCTGAATGAGACGCACCTTTGAGGGAGAAAGTCGTGCACCGACTACTACTTCGGGGACGCCTACGCGGTTGCCCGCGCCTCGCGGGATCAGCCGAAGCAGTTCGGGACTGCGACGGTGCTGCCGGCACAGTTGGTGGGACGGTTAGCGGTGATGACCGACTTCTGGTCCAACGTGACCAGGCTCCTGTTGCTGGCGACTCCGCCAGGCGCAACCGTTGAGGAGTTTCCGGTGACCCGGGTCGCCGTGAGGGTGACGGCGCCGCCTTGGTTGGAGATCCCACCGGCCTGCGAGGCGGTCCCGACGGCCCTGTTGAGGCTGACGTCGCTGCGCCGTAACACCAGGCTCGAAATCCGGTTGTTGATCCCGCCGCCGCTGCCGCTCGCGGTGTTCCCGCTGACCTCGCTGTCCTCGATCACGGCAGCGCAGACCCCGGGCGGAAAGATAGCGGACGCCTCGCCGTCGATCCCGCCGCCGTCGCCGGTCGCCGTATTGTGGTCGACCTTGGTGCCCCGCAGATAGATGGTGCTCGCCTCACAGGCGATGCCGCCGCCGTCCGCACCGGCGGTGTTATCGGAGACGGAGCTGTCCTCAACCTTCGTGATGGCCGAGAAGCTGGTGATACCACCGCCGGCCGCTCCGACAAAGTCGCCGGACGCTGCCGTGTTGTGGTCGACCCGGGCCCTCGTCAGTGCCGCGTTTCCCACGTCGGTGAGCCCTCCGCCCCCACCGCCACTGTGGTTGTAGTCCACCTCGACGTTGTCGCCGGTCAGGCGGCCCTCGTTGTAAATCCCCCCGCCGGAGCTCGCGGTGCTGTTGTGGTCGACCTTGCTGCCGGCCTGCCCCGTACCCGCGTTCCCGGTCGATCCGACGCTCTGACCGCCGGGCGACGCCTGCGTCGGGCCGTTGCCGGATGCCTTGTTGGGCGCGCCGCTGCTCCCTGATCCCTGGCCAGCGCCGCCGTCCTGCCCAAGGATCGTGG
The DNA here is from genome assembly GCF_039543385.1 of Rugosimonospora acidiphila. Taxonomy (NCBI): domain Bacteria; kingdom Bacillati; phylum Actinomycetota; class Actinomycetes; order Micromonosporales; family Micromonosporaceae; genus Rugosimonospora; species Rugosimonospora acidiphila. The sequence goes on along the minus strand of NZ_BAABJQ010000008.1, from coordinate 282,944 downwards.
TGATGCCGTAGTTGGCGATCCCGCCCCCGACCGTGGCGCTCCGGTTGTCGACAACGGCGGCGTTGCGGAGGGTGGCCTGGCCGCCGGACTGCACCAGGATGCCGCCACCGCCCGGTGAGTCTGGCGCGAAGCCGCCCGCGACGGTGAGGTCTTTCAGCGTCAGATCTCCGCCGACCCCGACGTTGAGGATGCGGAAGTTCGCGGCGTTGGCCGCGCGCACGATCGTGGCGCCCTGGCCATCGATGGTGATCGGCTGGGTGACGATCGGCAGGCCATCGGAGCCCTGCGCTGCGGTCAGGGTGTACGTGCAACGCTCGGTGAGTCTGAGATTCGCCCCACCGGAAGCGTTCGCGCGGACGATCGCCTCGATCAGCCTGTCGGCGGCGCAGGGCACCGATTGTTCGTTGCCGAGGGGGCCCGTCCCGGCTTGCTGGCCGCCGCCAGTGGCGCCCTGGCCGGCGGGCGAGTCACCGTCCACGCCGTAGGCGGCGAGGACCTGCCGCTCGGCGGACGACAAGATGAGGCCGTGCGCTCCGGTCACCCCGGCTACGCCGGCCATGCCGGTCAGTCCCGCCAGCCCGACCGCGCACCATCGCACCCGTCCGCGTGTTCGTGGCGGCGCCGGCCGGGCTGCCACGACTTCGCTGACGCCCTGGCGGTTCGGTGGATCGTTGGACATCGAAGTTACCTAACCCTCTCCGTACACAACGTCGGCGCACGACCCCGAGGCAGCGCGGATAGCCGTGAAACGGACTCAACTGTCGCATACCACCGTAACCATAATATTTTTCGCCTCGGGTCCGGACTCGCTCGAGCAACGCTTTCGGGCCGAATACCCGCCAGGCGGGCGCCGCGAACGCCCAGACGCTGACCACCGGGCGCGCCAGTTGACCGGCGGCGCGATGCCCCCACGGTTCAGGTGCTCAGCGTGGTGACCAGCTTGATGATCTCCGTGGCGATCGGTGCCACCGTCGCGAGCCCCTGGGCCAGCGACCGTAGCCCGTCGGCGTAGGTGGCGACCAGCCTGCGGTTCGGGGCGTCCTGGGTGGCGTTGGCGATCAGGTCGCCCGCGGCCGCGGCGACCGCCTCACCGTCGGCGCGCTGGTCGGCCGGCAGCCCGTCCAGCGCCTCGGCCAGCCGGTCGGCCAGCCGCGACAGCTCCTGCCGGGTGTCGTCGGCGACGCCGCTGGAGTTGATGATCTGCCGGACGTTACGCAACGAGGCGTGGACGTTGAGGTTGGAGTTGGTCACGTTGCCCACATTGATCTGATCGCCCATGGTCGTCCCGCCCAGGTGGAGGTGGATTTCTGGCGCGCCGGCACGGTGCGGCACCAGTTCGGCATCGAGCAACCGGCCCACGGTGGCCACGACGAAGTCGGCACCGCCGGCGGTCTGAACATTCGGCTCGAGGTCCACGAGGGTGCGCCCGGACCCGCGGGCGTGCCGTTCAACCAGTTCCAGCGCGCGTTTGCGGCTGAGATGGCGCAGCACCAGGCGGGTGCCGTCGGCGAGCGTGACGACCACACCGACCGCGCGGAACCGCTTGAAGTACAGGTCGAGCACCGTGCGCACCGCGCCGATGCCGCTGAACGCGAGAGAGAACGCGAACGCGTACGTGGCCGCCTGCAGGTACTGCCGGTCGTGGCGGTACCCGCCGGTGGTGTGTTCCTCGATCGCCGAGGTCGTCGCGGCGGCGAGCGCCTCGGCGGCGGCCGTCGCTTCCTGGGCGGGCATGGGGCCGAAGGGGTTCGCCCGGGCGGAGAACCGGCGCACGCCCGGTTGTCCCACCAGCCCGTACGGCGGCTCGGTCAGCGCGTTGTCGTCCAAAAAAATCTCGTGCAGCCCCAGCGGCCGCAGCCCGGCGGCGGAGGTGAGCCGGTTCCCGGACAGGTCCAGCATCCGCAGCCGGCGCAGGGTGGCCAGCCCCGCCGGTACCTCGGTGAGGGCGTTGTTGGACAGGTCCAGCTGGTACAGGGTGTCGGCGCAGCGCAGGGCGGGCAGCGTAGTGAGCCGGTTGGTGGACAGGTCCAGCCGGACGATCCCGGGCAGCGCCGCCAGCACACCCACATCGGACAGTGAGTTGTCGTAGAGGCTGAGGGTGCCCAGCCGGGTGCAGCCGGCGAGCTGCGGGGGCAGCGTGGTGAGCCGGTTCTCCGAGACGTCCAGGCGGCGCAGCCGGGTGAGCCGTCCGATCGCGGGCGGTAGTGTCGTCAGCCGGTTGGCGGCGAGGTCCAGGCACGTCAGTTGGGTGAGCTCGCCCAGGTCCGGAGGCAGCTCACGCAGCCGGTTGCCGGACAGGTCGAGGACGCGTACGTCACGGGCCTCGAACACCCCGGCGGGTACCGTGCGCAGGCCGAGCCCGCGCAGGTCGAGCACGCCGTCGGCGACCCACCGCCCGGACTCGACGATCTGGGTCGCCCGGGCCACGGACTGGTCGGTCATCCGGCGGACCGTCTCGACCCAGCCGACCCGGCCGACCCGGCCGGTCCGTCATCGGGGCCGGCGAGCGCGCCGGCCGCGCCCAGCAACGCGGCCAGTTCGGCCCGCCCGTGCCGTTCGGCCAGATCCAGCGGGGTACGCCCGTCGTTGGTCTCCTCGTCGACGTCGGCGCCCGCGGCGATCAACGCACGGACGGTGTCGCCGGCCACCTCGGCCGGGCCCACCACGGCCAAGTGCAGCGCCGTCACTCCCAGCGCGGTGGCAGCGTCCGGGTCCGCGCCCCGATCCAGCAACTCGCTGGTCAGCAGGCTATGGCCGGCATCGACGGCCTCCATCAGCGGCGTGAGCCCGGCATGGGTGGGCGCGTCGAGATCGGCGCCGTGGGCCAGCAACTGCCAGGCGATGGACGGGTGGCCGCGGCGGCACGCCATGTGCAGCGGCGTGCGTCCCTCGGCGTCGGCGCGGTCCGTGCGGGCCCCCGCCTCGATCAGCCGTGCCGCCACTTCTATCTGGTCGGCGTCGATCGCGGCCAGCAGCGGGGTGACGCCGGCGCCGGCGGGATGGTCGAGGTCCGCGCCGAGGTCGAGCAGGAACGTCACCAGGTCCGCGTCGCGGGACGCGGCATCGGTCAGCAGCGTGCCGCCGCGCGCGTCGATGGCGGCGTCGAGATCGAGCCCGTGGCCACGCAGTTGAATGAGGGTCGAGCGGCACGCGTCGGCGTTCGAGCTCAGGCACAGGATGCGTTCCGTGGTGCGCAGCGCTCCGGTGACGATGCCCAGCTCGCGCAGCAGCGGCGAGGCGTGCTCACCGCGGGCACCCCGCTCGATCGCCAGGCGGGTGGCCGCGGGGTCGCCGCAGCGTACCCCCAGGGCCAGCAGCTCGTCGGGGTCGGGCGTCTCGGGCGCGTCCTCGCTACGCAGCCGCATCAGTCGCGCGATGTCCTCCACGTGCCTGACGTCGTCGCTGTAGAAGGCGGACCTGGGCGGGTGGAGGCCGATCGCCCGGTAGAGATCAGTCTCATCCCGGCCGAAACGGCCCTCGCGCCACAGCTCGTCGAGCCACCGCGTGGCGTCGGCGGCGGAATCGGATGCCGGGGTGGCCGACCCACCGGGCACCGGCTCGTCGGCGAACCCGACGTGGAACACTCCCCGGTCTGAATACGCGGTGGCCACGCGTGACGGTGCCACGCCGAACACCCGCAGGGCACGCAGAGCGCACCGGGCGGCGGCGGTCAGCCGGATCGCTCCGTTGGCGCTGAACGATAGGTGAGTGCAGACGGTGCCGGCGATGCGGTCCCGGCTGCACAGGACCGTCAGGCCGTCGCTCAGCTCGTGGCGGCGGGGGTCGTCATGGCCGCGCCACGGCTGCCCGATCAGCCCTTGAGCGGTGTCCAGCATGGCCGGTAGGGCCGCCTCCAGAGCATCGACCGTCCTGGCCGTGCTGCCCCCTTCCCGCCGCGAGCTGATGTGGTGGCCGACCTCGTGCAGGGCCGCGCCGGCGAACGCGCCGCTGGAGTGGCGGATCACCTCGCGGCCGACCTCGAATGTGGTGTCCATGTTGCGACCGTCGACCACGCGGGCGCTCGCGGCCATCTGCTGGGCCGCCGAGTGCAGCTGCGCGCTCAGGCTGTACCCGGTGTGGTCGAGTACCAGGCTGCGGTAGGCGAGGACGTCGAGCAGCATCGCCCGCAGCGCCTCGTGCTGGGTCGGCGTGTCGCGCTCCACCAACGACTGGAAGCGGCGAAACGCTCTGTCGTAACCGGCGTCGCCGGCCCGCTCGGAGTACCGGTCGGGCAGCATCAGTCCCTGATCGACCAGCAGCCAGGGGTAATAGCCCAGCGCGTAGGCCCGGGCGATCGCCGGCATCTCGGCGTTCACCAGGTCGGCGGGCACCGCGACGTCGGGTACCGGCGGCCCGTCGGGCTGGAGCTGCTCGGCAACGACGGTGGCCAGCGCGAGGACCGCGGCGAGGTCGCGGTCGAGGGCGAGGGCGCGCAGCGTGCCCAGTGCGCTGGTCGCGGCGGCCCGTCCGGGCGAGTGGAGCACAAGGTCGATCAGAGCGGGGTAGGCCATGAACCATCCCAACGGCCGACAGCAGCCTATGCCGTGGAGTATGGCCAACGCGTTCGGAGGTTGTCGATCGCACATTCGGACGCCGCTACCCCGGCTGTCGGGATGGCGGGATGAACCCAAGCCCCGGAACCGCACAGATCGACATCGAGGTGTTGACGCATGCGAGGGCCTTGAGGGTCAGTCAAGTCGGTAGAGAAGCGAGTCGCGCTGGTCCTGTTCAACCTCGGCGAGTGTCAGGTCGGGGTCGCGTTGGTGAGCGAGTGCGACCTCAGCTGCCGTCGGCTGGTCCTCCTTGCGGGGCCACGCCTCAGGTCGCCACATCTTCGCCCTGACGAATGCCTTGGGACAGTGGACATATACCTCGTCGGCCCGCACCACCAGCGCGGTCTTCGGCGGCTTACCAACCGGGGTCAGTCGAACCAGCAGGTCTTCCTCGGCGGTGATCCAAGCAGCACCGTTCACGCGTAGCGTGGTGTCCCGACCCGGGATGACAAAGTTGAGTCCGGCGTGTCCATTGGCGAGGACATTGCGATAGCTGTCCAGCCGATTGTTGCCGGTCGCATCGGGGATCGCCACATGACGCTCGTCGAGGACCGTCACGAAGCCGGGGGTTCCACCGCGAGGGCCCACGTCACAGCGCCCCTCGGCGTCACTGGTAGCGACAAACACCACGGGCGAGACCGCGATGAGCCGGCGCGACATCTCGTCGAGGTGGTCAAGCTCCTTGCGTACCGCCCGCTGCTTGGGATTCGCGTACAGCTCCCGAAGCTGCGCCTCGCTGGTCAGGGCTCGGAACATCAATGGGTCAGCCACTCTGGTGACCATAGCGTGGCGCGTGAGCAGGGTGCAACGCCATTGTCGATCGCGCTGCTCGCGGGGCGGCGGCGACAGTCCACGGCTCGCCGCGCCCCGCTGTCGCCGATGCTGGCTCATAGCGCGAAGAGTGGGCCCGCCGCGGCCGACCGGCACAGTCCGCGGGTCTCCCCCGTCCACTGTGTACGTGAACGTCGTCGAGGCCCTCATGATTAGAGTATATACCGTGTGACGGTATATACTCTGGCTATGGAGTCGCTAAGTGAACAGTCGTTCCTTATTCTCGCGGCGCTCGCTGACCAACCTCGCCACGGATACGGCCTGGTCACGGAGGTCGCCGCGATGTCTGACGGCCGCGTCCAACTACGCGCGAGCACCCTGTACGCCGCCCTGGAACGCCTTGCCGCACGCGGCCTCATCGCGCCCGACCGCGACGAGGTCGACAACGGCCGGCTGCGCCGCTACTACCGCCTCACCGACACCGGGGCCACCACGGTAGCCGCCGAGACGCAACGCATGACCGACCAGGCCCGCGCGGCAAAACGCCGACTGGCCAAACGTGACCGGCAGGCGGCACCGCGGTACGGAGTGACCGGATGAACCCGCTGGAGCGCCGCTACCGTCGCCTACTGAATCTGCTGCCCGCCGACCATCGCGTCGCCCGTGGTGAGGAACTGCTCGGGCTGCTCCTCGACCTCGACCACGGCCGTACCCGGCCGACCATCCGGCAGACCGCCGGCATCCTTGGACTGGCCCTGCGCCTGCGCCTGGGCGCAGCCGGCTCACTGCTGCTGACCGCGTTCGTTGTCGCGGCCTGCACCGGCGTCTCGGTCAACCTCGGCTGGTACCTCATCCCCAACGACCACCTGACCGTGGTACTGCGCGACGGGCGGGGCCCGACCATGGCGCGACAATGATGCTCCTGGTTCCCTCCCTCGCGTGGTGCGCCGTCGCGATAACCTGGACCCTCGGCGCCTATCGGACCGGACTGGCCGTCTTCGCCGCCCTGATCGCTTACCATATCTACGGCCTCGGCTGGGGCTGGTCGCTCTACGGTCTCAACGACGGCTCACTCGCCCTGACCATCGCGATCCTCGCGGCGCTGGCCGCCGCAGCGCGGTGGCGTTGGACAGCACCGCAGCCGCGCACACCGCTACTAGCCACGATTCCCCTCGCGCTGCTGCTGTGGGCCCTGTGCGTCCCGTGGGGATACCACGCGATCTCCCATCCAACCGTCGCCGCGGGATGGGGCTGGGCGCTCGCCGGCATCGGCGCTCTCACCGGCGTCTACCTCGCCCGCCACCGGCGTCGGCCAGTCATAATCGCGATACTCGTCGTCGCGCTGGCCGCCGGCCTACTCGCGCCCGCGATCCTGCTACACCTGATCGACGGCGTGACCGGCGGCTGGCTCCTGTCCATCACCGCGCTCACCGCCCTGCTCGCCGCCATCGGCAGCAACGTCCTTCACTCCCACTCCTCTCGCGACCGCGACCGTCCCACGAGTCTCGACGACCAACACAGAACTGCGAACACCTGAACGGGCCGGCTACCGGGATCGGGCCGGGCGCGGTCACCCACCCGCCCGGTCCTCCCCCACCACCTCCACCCGCCGCGGCGAACCCGGCACTGCGGGCGGTGAAGCTCTACGCCGCCAGGTCGGCCGCCGCCCGTGCGGGCACGGCACGCTCGCGGGTCGCCTGGCGAAGCATCGGTACCGCGAACACCCCCGTGACAATCAGCCCGAACCCACAGGTCGCCGCGATGGTCAGGCGTACCGGCAGCACGTCCAGCAGGATGCCGCCGGCCAGGATGCCGACCGCCTGCGCGCCGTTGCCCACCGCCGCGTAGACCGCGAACACCCGGCCCCGCAGCTCCGCGGGGGTACGGCGGCTGAGCATCACGGTGGCCGCCACGTTCACCGCTCCGTTTGCCGCGCCGCCGAGCACGAACAGCGGTACCAGCGGTGCGATGGACCTGGCGGCGGACACGCCGAGGATGGCGGCGCAGGTCAGCAGGAGCGCACCGACCATCATCCGGCCCAGACCCGAGTCCGAGAGGTGACGCCTGGTCAGCACCCAGGCACCGAGGATGGATGAGCCGGTCCACACGGCGGTGAGGATGCCGTACATCGTGGTGCTGGAGTGCAGCACGCCACGGACGAAGAAGACGTCGGCCACGTTGACCGCGCTCACCGCGGCGAGCACCGCGCCGAGCAGGACGAGCATCGTCCGGACCAGGTGGTCGTCGCGCAGCCGCCAGGCGGGGACCCGCATCCGCCCGCCCGCGACCGCCGTATCGCTGGTGGCCGCTGCTCCGGCGTCGGTGGTCGCGTCCTTCACCGGGTTCACCGCGACGCCGTGTTGCCGGCGGGTACGGATGAAGAGGCCCGCCGCGACGATCGCCAGGTAGCTGACCGCGTCAAACAGCAGCGGTACCCGCAGCCCGAACTGGCCCACCAGCACGCCGCCCAGCGCGGGCGCGAGGAGCATGCCGACCGAGGTCGCGGTCTGGCCGAGCGCGCTGGCCCGAGGCAGGTCGTCCCGGCGCACCATGGCCGGCAGCAGCGCGGCGAGGACCGGCTGGGTTTGGGCGTACCCGCAGCCCAGCAGGGTGGCCAGGGCGATCAGCGCGAACACGTTCGACACGAACACCATGGCCACGCAGGCCACCGCCTGGGCCGATCCGGTGATGACCAGGAGCATGCGGCTGTCCAGCCGATCGGCAAGCCTGCCGGTCCAGCGGACGAGCACGACGGGCGGTACGGCGGCGGCGAGCAGCAGGGCGGCGACCGCATAGCTGCCGGCTCCTCGCTGCTGGAGCGCCAGCAGCAGAGCGGTGGCGGCGAGGAAGTCACCGCCGGCGGAGAGGGCCCGGGCGCCGGTTGCCACCGCGACATCGGACCAGCGCGAGTCAGATGTGAAGGACATACTTCGAAGTATTCACTTCACATCTTCAGATCGCAAGGCCGTCATGGCGTTCAACAGCCGGTCGCGCACAGACGACGCTCCCGAGCACACTCCTCGATCTGATGCCGCCAGACCTCCGCCGGTCGCCTGGTTCGCCGTGAGGCGCGCCGGATTCATCGACAGGTTGCACGGGGTCGAACGCGCCGTCCCCGCTCACCCACCAGCGCAGGTGTACGCCGCCTGGCTCTTCGAGCATCCGTCGCACCTGGTCAACGTCGTCGAGCCCGGGTGAGGTCTCCGCGACTGCCACGGCGGTCATTCCCGGATGTCGATCGCTTCGACCGGTCGGGCCCGGAGCACTCGGCGTACCGGCACGATCGTGGCCGCACCACCGAGCACGATGACGCTGCCGATCACGGTGACCCAACCGCTGAGTGGAATGTACGGCGTCGCCGTGCCGGTGATGCCCTTGACCATCGGTATCAGCGTGGCGGCGGCGATCGCTCCGCCGAGCACGAGAGACAGGCCGAGCAGTAGCGCCTGTTCCAGCCGGACCATCCGGGCGACCTGCCGGGGCGTAGTACCGGCCAGGCGCAGCACCGCGAATTCACGGCGCCGAGCCAGTGCCGCCGTGAACAGCACGTTGACCGCGGCGATGACGACGTAGACCAACAGGACGACGACGACGACCTGATTCGTCCAGGCGTTCTGTACCAGCTCCGCGCCGAGGCTGGCCTGGTAGGCGTCGCTGGTGAGCACCGATGATCCCGGAGCGAGCTCGGTGAGCGCGGTACGCAGGGCGGCATCGGTGCCGGGCCGGCCGGCGACGAAAATCGCGTCGTCGCTCTGCGCGCTCGTGTGCCCGATCAGGACATCGTGCGGAAGCGTCAGCTGCGCGAAGCCGAGACCGCGGGTGTAGATCGCCACGACGCGCAGGCGGGCCGGTGCGCCGTCGCCGTACCATCCGGTGAACGCATCACCCACCCGCAACCCCAGCCCATCCGCGGTCAGGTCGTCGACGGCCACCGTGTCGCCGCGCAGATCACGCATCGAGCCGTCGATCACACCCAGATCGAGCGTCCGTGACAGACCCTCGGTGTCCACCCCCTCGGCGGAGAGTTCGCCGAGGTCCGAGCCGGTGAACATCGTGCTGTGTACGATGCCGGTCGCTGCCGTGACGCCGTCGGTGCCCCGGATTCCCGCCACCACCGCAGACGAGGCACCCGATGCCGCTGGCGCCACGATGTAGTCGGCGAGAACGCCGGCGCGACTCTGCTGCGATGCCACGTGCGTCTCGGACCCCTGCAGGAACCACAGCGACCCGCCGAGCGCGACGGCGAGGACCACCGAACTCAGGACGGTCGCCAGCTTGCGGGCGGAGGTGGCCAGGTTCGCGTTCGCCAGCCGGCCGGTTTCTCCGAATACCCGGAGAACCTGCCCGAACGTGGCCGCGACGACCCGGATCAGCACCGGGCTGAGCAGGGCGACCGCCACGACGAGCGTGAACACCGTTGCGACCGAGATGCTGGCGGCGCTGTCGCCGTTGGCCGACACCGAGACAACGCAGACCACGATGCCGCCGGCCAGCGCGATCAGGCCCAGCAGCGTACGCACCAGACCGAGGCCTCGTCGTTCGATGGCGGTCTCCGCGAGTGCCTCACTCGGCCGGATCCGGCTGGACCGCAGGCCCGCGATCCAGGCCGCGGCGACCGCGAGCAGCACGGCCGTCGCGCCCGCGACCACCGGCGGAAGCCAGGACAGGTGGGCTTGAAAGCTGTCGGGGACCATGCCACGGGACACGAACTGATCCCGCAGCCATTTCGCGCTGAGGAGTCCGGGCCAGACGCCGGTGGCGGCCGCGAACACAGCGAGCACCGCGGCCTCCCGCACGACCAACCGCCGGACCTGGCGTGGCGTGGCCGCGATCGCCCGCAGCAGGGCGATGTCTCGGTGCCGCTGGGCGACCGACAGCCCAACCGTGCCGGCGATGACGAAAATGGCGATGAGCAGTGCCATACCGCCGAAGACACTCGGGAGGGTGATGGCGAGTACGCGTCCATTGTCGACGGCCGGCGACTCGACGCTGCCACGGTCATGACCGGCGAACACCTGCGGATAAGCGCCGGCGAGATTCTTCGGCGGTGCCGGCAGGGCGGCTCGTACCACGGTGGCCAAGTGATCCGCGGTAACGCCCGGATCGGCGAAAACCCCGATAACTCCAACCGTCCCGGGATGCCCGGACAGGGTCGCGGCCGTGGCGTCGTCGACGAACACGGTGGGCGTGCCACGTCCGGCCTTCGTCGGTGCGGCGATCCCGTACACGGTGAACGTCCGTACACCCGATGGCAACGCGATCCGCACCTGTTGTCCCGGCCGAACTCCGATGCCGGCGGCGAGGTGTTGGTCGAGGACGACCTCGCCAGCCGTGGCGGGCCCCGAACCGGCGGTCAGCGTGAACGGCGTGAGTCGCGCGGCCGACCACGGATGGATCTCGACGGCGCTGGCCGTGCCGCGGGTACTGATCTGGGCCGGAATCGCGGTGTCGGCGACGACGGCGCGGACGCCCGGGGCCGCGGAGATCTTCGGCACCAACGACGCGGCCAGTTGCCCGTGCTCGACCAGCGGAACGCCCTCCACGTCGCGGTCATCGCCGGAGCCCGTCGAGGCCTGGATGCTGGTGGTCGCCACCAGCACCGGCGCCGCGGCGTAACGCTGGACGGAACCGTGATAGCGCACGCCTGACTCGAGCATCGCCCCGCACGTCGTCACGATCGCCACGGCGAACCAGAGCGCCACGAAGGTAGCGATCATGCTGGCCGGCCGCTGCCACATCATTCGCCACGCCAGCCTCACCACTGCGACACACCGCTCTGGGCCCGGCGGCCGGCGAGGCGCACCAGCCGATCCGCGATGGCATCGATCCCGGGCGCCGACAGGTCGTCGACGATCCGACCATCGGCCAGGAACACGACGCGGTCGGCGTAGGAGGCCGCCACCGGGTCATGGGTGACCATCACGACGGTCTGTCCGTCGTCGTCGACGGCCTGCCGCAGCAGCGTCAACACCTGCGCCGCGGTGTTCGTGTCGAGGGCACCGGTCGGCTCGTCGCAGAAAATGACCTCCGGACGCACCGAGAGCGCCCGAGCGATGGCCACCCGCTGCTGTTCCCCTCCGGACAGTTGAGCGGGGCGGCGCCGCAGCCGGCCATCAAGGCCGACCCGCCTCACCACCTCCGCGACCCACGTGCGGTCCGGCCGGGAACGTGCCAGCCGTGACGGCAGCAGGATGTTGTCGCGCACGTTCAGCGCCGAGACCAGATTGAAGGCCTGAAAGATAAATCCAATCCGGGTACGGCGGAGCTTGGTCAGCCCGGTCTCGGAGAGATTCGCGAGATCGGTGCCCGCCAGGGTGACCGTGCCGGCGCTCGGCCGATCGAGACCCGCGGCACACTGCAGCAGCGTGCTCTTCCCCGATCCGGACGGACCCATCACCGCGGTGAAGGTGCCGGTACGAAAGTCGATGTCGATGCCGTCGAGGGCACGTACCTGCGAGCCGCGACGTCCGTACACCTTCTGTACCGCGCGCAGGGCCACCGCCGCCGCGGGCCCGACCGGCCCGGCCTGGATCTGGCTCGTTGCTGAGGACACCGTGGTCTGCCGCCTTCCTGGTTCCCCGGCTGGGGCGAGGATTACAAGATCGACGCTACGCAAATTGGCGTGCGGCCACGATCGTGCAGACCCGACTCTTCAACTGAGGCTAACCCCACCAGGACTACCGGCCTATTGCAACGGGCTGGTAGGGTACGGATCACCGTGACACCGGCCGAGGAGGTGAGACCCATGAATGCTGTACGACGTGGGTGCTCCCCCTTCCCGCCACGGCCGTGCGACTGACGTAGACGTCGCCGGGAGCGCTTCAACAACAAGCACTCCCGAAGGGCAATACGCTATGCATTCTCTGCAGTTCACCGCCGAGTCGTCGTCGAACGGCATGATCGAACGCGACTTCACCGTGGGCGAGGTCCCCGGCGTCCTCTGGTCCCCAGCCTCCGGCATCGAGCGGGCACCCCTGGTGTTGATGGGGCACGGCGGCGGCAATCACAAGAAGCATCCCGCCATGGCGGGCCGCGCCCGCCTCCTCGTAACCGGCCGCGGCTTCCACGTCGCCGTCATCGACGTACCCGGCCACGGCGACCGGCCGCGCACGGCACACGACGAGCGGGAGATCGCCGAGTTGTACCGGGCGAGGGCGGCGGGCGAGCCGGAAGGCCCGATCGTCGTCCGCTACAACGCCCACCTGGCACAGCTGGCCGTGCCCGAATGGCGGGCGACCCTGGACGCCCTCCAGGAACTTCCGGAGATCGGCACCGACGGGCCGGTCGGCTACTTCGGCATCAACATGGGCACCGCGATCGGGATACCGTTCGTGGCGAGCGAACCCAGGATCACGGCCGCGGTCTTCGGCCAGCACTGGCCCGACGTCCTGGCAGAGGACGCGAAGCAGATCACCATCCCGATAGAGTTCGATCTCCAGTGGGACGACGAGCACATCCCCCGTGAGGCCGGTCTCGCCCTGTTCGACGCCTTCGCCTCGACAGAGAAGTCGTTGCACGTCAATGCGGGCAAGCACAAGGAACTGCCGAGATTCGAGGCCGACAGCGCCGTCCGGTTCTTCGCCCGGCACTTCGGCCGGGCGGTCACCTCGCTGATCTGACGCGCGTCGTCGGGGCGTCCGGTTTGCCAGCCGGACGCCCCGACCGCGTACCCGGCCGGGGGGCACGGGACCGGTCGTTGGTCAGCAGCAACTCCGCCCCGTGCCGGGCCTCGCCGGCCGGGTCGGCGCTGTGCTGGACCGCTGCCGTTGCCACGGCCCCCTCGACCAGCAGGTACACCGCGTTCGCGACCCCGGCGGTGTAACCGGCCGCGGTGACGATGCCCGTGATGAGTGCGCGGAACGCCTGCTGGTGGTGATGCACCTCGGCCGCCACGGGGGCGTTGGTGGGACCGAGCTCCCCGTAGGCGTTCATCCACGGGCACCCGCGGAAATCAGGCTCATGGAACCACTCGTCGAGGTAGTCGAAGATCGCCAGCACCCGCTCCTGGGGTGCGGGCAGGTCAGCGACATAGTCCTCGATGGCGCTCATCATGCAGTCGTGGCGACGCCGCAGGAACGCGACGACCATGTCGTCCTTGCTCGGGAACAGCTGGTACACGCGCCTCATCGGCAGATCCGCGGCGGCCCGGACCTCGCTCATGTTCACCGCTTGGATACCGCGCGCGTAGAACACCCGCTCGGCGGCGTCGAGCAGTTGGCCGCGCAGGGCCTCCTGGGCCGCGGTCGTCAGTGACACGGGACCTCCACTAGCGGTGAGAATGACCATTCTCTAGACTACAGGTCGGCAGTGAGAATGACTATTCTCAGCGGGTACCCGGGGCGAGCTCCGTCAACGAGCTCGCTGACACGGCACTCTGGTCACCATCGATCGGCAGGAACCACCGGCATGAACTCTGAGAGTCCTCCCGCACCGACAGACCCGAGCATCAGCGCGCGTCGGCTGCGGCTGCTCACCTTCATCCTCGCCACCGCTTCCGGCCTGTCCGTGGCCAACATCTTCTACTCGCAGCCGCTGCTCGATCTGATCGCGCACGCGTATCACACCACCGAGAGCTCGGCAGCGATCGTGGTCACGGCGACCCAGCTGGGATACGCGGCGGGGATCATCGTTCTGATGCCGCTGGGTGACCTGATCGAGAACCGCGCCCTCGCCTCGCGGGTCCTGGTTGTGACGGCGATCGCGGCCGGGCTGGCCGCGATCGCTCCCAACCTGACCACCTTTCTGATCTTCTCCGTACTGCTCGGCTTCACGTCTGTCGTCGCGCAGATCGTGATCCCGGTCGCGGCACACCTGGCTCCCGACGCGCAGCGCGGACGGTTCGTGGGCCAGGTCATGAGCGGGCTGCTGCTGGGGATCATGCTGGCCCGTACCGCCTCCAGCCTCCTCGCGGACCTGTGGGGCTGGCGCTCGGTCTATGTCGTCTCGGCGGCGCTGATGCTGATCATGTCCGTGGTTCTGGCCACGACAGTGCCTCGACGCAGGCCGGATCACACGGACGGCTACCGCACCCTCATGGCATCGATCGGCCACCTGATACGGAAAGAACCGGCGTTGCGTCGACGCGCCGCTCTGCAGGCCCTGATGTTCGCGACGTTCTCGGCCTTCTGGACATCGATCGCCTATGAGCTGATCAAGCAGCATCACCTCACCCAGGCTCAGATCGCGATTTTCGCTCTGGTCGGGGCCGCCGGCGCCGGAGCCGCACCCGTCGCCGGGCGCCTCGGCGACCGCGGTCTGGGCCGGCCCGCCACAGGTGTGGTCTTCGCACTGGCCGCGGTCGCGATGGCGATCGCCGGGCTCGGCTCACACCACCTCATCGTGCTGGCCGGCGCCGGGATCCTCCTCGATCTCGCGGTCCAGGGCAACCTGGTGCTGAGCCAGCAGGAGGTCTACCAGCTCAGGCCGGATGCCCGGTCCCGGATCAACACCGTCTTCATCGGAAGCGTCTTTGTCGGCGGCGCGATCGGATCGGCCCTGTCCGGACTCTTCTATGGCGGCAACGGTTGGGCCGGCGTCACCGCATTGGGAGTCATCCTGTCGATCGTCGGCTTCGGCCTGTGGTGCGGCTCCGAGGTACTGCGCCGCAAGAACGCCTCGGGCGTGCCCGTCAACCTGACCGATGCGACGGCGCTCGAACTCGCCGTATCGGCAGCCCCGAGCCCGCCGACCAGACCGAACCCGACTCCGAAGGACAAGGACTGACATGCCTCTGCTGGAACGCATCAACGAGCCCGCGGACCTGCGGCAACTGAGCCCCGCGCAGCTCACCGCTCTCGCCGAGGAGATCCGGCACTTTCTCGTCCGGCACGTGGCGAAGACCGGTGGCCACCTCGGCCCGAACCTGGGCGTGGTCGAGCTGACCCTCGCACTGCATCGCACCTTCGACTCCCCTCGCGACATCCTGTTGTGGGACGTCGGCCATCAGGCGTACGTCCACAAGCTCGTCACCGGCAGAGCCGCCGAATTCTCTGGACTGCGCCAACGGGGCGGCCTGTCCGGCTACCCCAGCCGCTCCGAGTCCGCCCACGACCACATCGAGCACTCCCACGCCTCCATGGCGCTGTCCTACGCGGACGGCATGGCCAAGGCCCGCGGTCTCTCGGGGGATTCGGGACGCCACATCGTGGCCGTGGTGGGCGACGGCGCACTGACCGGCGGGGCGGCCTGGGAGGCCCTCAACTCCATCGCGGCGGCGCCCGATCGGCCAGTGGTGATCATCGTGAACGACAACGGACGGTCGTACGCCCCCACCGTGGGCGGACTGGCTCGGCACCTGGCCGCGCTCCGCACGCACGCCGGTTACGAACAGATGCTGAAGTGGGGCAAGCGGGCGCTCGACGGCGCCGGGCCCGCGGGACACACCGTCTACCGCGCGCTGCACGCCGCCAAACAAGGAATCAAGGACGCACTCGCTCCCCAGGCACTGTTCGAGGACCTGGGCCTGAAATACCTCGGCCCGGTGGACGGCCACGACATCGCCGCTCTCGAGGAGGCGCTCGAGCTCGCGAAGGCCTGTCACGCACCGGTGATCGTCCACTGCATCACCCGCAAGGGGCTCGGATACCGGCCCGCCGAGGAGGACGAGACGGACCACTTCCACGGAATCGGAGCCATCGACCCCCTCACCGGCAGCCAACTGCGCCCGAGCGGGCTCACCTGGTCCGCCGCCTTCGGACAGGAACTGGTCACGGTCGCCGCCGAGCGCCCGGACGTGGTCGCGATCACGGCCGCGATGCCCGGATCCGTCGGTCTCACCGGCTTCGCGACGGAGTACCCCGCGCGCTTCTTCGACGTCGGGATCGCCGAGCAGCACGCGGTGGGTTCGGCCGCCGGGCTGGCGATGGCCGGCCTGCACCCGGTGGTGGCGCTGTACGGGACCTTCCTCAACCGCGCTGTCGATCAGGTGCTGATGGACCTCGCGCTGCACCGACTCGGGGTGACGCTGGTGATCGACCGAGCGGGCGTCACCGGGGACGACGGCCCGAGCCACAACGGCGTGTGGGACCTGGCACTGCTCCAGTCCGTCCCGGGCCTGCGCATGGCAGCACCCCGTGACCTCCCCACGCTGCACGAGGAACTGCGCGAAGCGCTGGAGGTCGCCGATGCTCCGACGGCGATCCGATTCCCGCGCGGCGCGGTGGGCCCGGGTGTGCCGCCGCTGCGCCGCGCCGACGGGGTCGACGTGCTGCGGGAGTCACCCGGCGGAGTCCTCGTGGTCGCCGTGGGGGCCCTGGCGCGAACGGCTCTCGAGGCGGCGGACCTGTGCGCCCAGCGGGGCGTGGAGACCACGGTGGTGGACCCTCGGTGGGTCAAACCCCTGTCGCCAGAGCTCCTGCGGCTGGCCGCTCGGCATCAGGTGGTCGTCACCGTTGAGGACGGACTCCGTACCGGCGGGGTCGGAACCGTCCTCCTCCAGGAGCTCGCCGACGCCGGGGTCACCGCCGACGTCCGCGTGCTCGGGGTGACGGACGGTTTCCCTGAGCAGGGCACCCGCGCCGAAGTGCTGGCCGAGGCCGGATTGACCGCGCGCTCGATCGCCGACGCCGTTGTCCGCGCAGTCGCTTCCAGAACGGCCGCCTGAGGTTGGCCTGGAGCATTGGTGTTTGGCTGGCGCCCTATTCGCGTTTCCCCGGCTGGCTGGTACAGGGTGGGGCGGGGCGGCCGGTGAGGGAGACGTAGAGGCGGGCGCACGCCTCCTCCTCGGTGTCGAACCGCTCGCGGGCGTCGTACGTGCCGCGTTCGTAGGGACCGATCTCCCAGCCGCCACCCGGCGAGCGGCGGAGGAACCAAAAGTCGGGAGGGACCGGCACGTGCTCGTGCACGTCCTCCAGTTCGAAGGCGTCCGGAGACAGCCCGGCCGCCAGCAGCGCCCGGTATACCTGGTGCCGGTCCACTCCCGACCTCCTGTCCGCTCAGCTGCACGCGCCCGAGGGCGCCGCCCAACCATCCTGATCCACGCAGGTGCCGTCCAGGTACTCCTCGGTGATGAACTTGTGGTCGATCAGCCACTGCACGGTCACCGTGGTCGTCGCCTGCGGGAAGTACGCCTGGTTGAGCTCGAACTGGGTGCCCCCGCCGGGCTGGGCGAACCACGGTGCGATCGAGCCCGAATCCACGCTGAACGGCTTCAGGATGCAGTAGGTGTGGTAGTTCGCCAGCGGCGCCGGGGCGGTGTCCGGCGGGAACGGCGGCGTGCTCAGGTTCTGCGGCGGCAGCGAGCGAGCGTTGAAGGCCGTGCCGATCGGGGACAGGAACGTGCCTCCGGTGAAGCCGAAGCGGTCGAGGCGGTAGCCGGGGAGCAGGGTCTGTCGGGTCTTTGCCGCCTTGCCGTCGGGGCCGAGCACATAGCCGTTCTGTGGAGGGAAGAACAGCCGGACCGGGGTAGTGCTGGTCGCGGGTACGGTGTAGTTCTTCAGCCATTCGCTCTCGGACTGCGCGCCGAAGCGCTGGTAGCCGGCCAGCAGCGGGCCGACCGGCGAGGCAGTGGGCAGGTTGAGCGGGCCGAACAGCGCATTGTTGTTGTAGAACGCGGTGGTCTGCGGCGCGTTCGGCGGCGCGCCGGGATCGCAGAGACTCTGGGGCGGTGGCGGAGTCGATGTCCGCGGGGCCCCACTGACGGAGTCGCCGGCATCGGCCGCCGCTTGGGCGGTGACGGTGGACGGGCTCGCCATCGATACGGTGCTGGGGACCAGCGCCAGGACCGTGCCGAAGAGTATGGCGAAGAGCCAACGAGGTGATTTCACGTGAAACCTCCCGGTAAGGAACGATAGGCTCCTCAATCGTCCGGACAGTCATGCCCGAATGTGAGGATTTACCGCGTTCGCCACCGGAAGGGCTGACCCGCAGCGGAAGAGGCCCTCCTGCTTCGGTTGGGGCCGATCATCGGTATGTCTGGAGCTTCGGGCCGGCCGCGGAACAACCCACGCGCCAAGCAGGCGAACCCCCCGGCTACCAGGGGATTCGCCTGCTACGTCAATCAGCGACTTCGGGCTAGCTGATCAGCTTCCATGGGCCGTTGGGGTCGCCCGGAGCCTGGTTGCGGGTCCACCACTGGGCCTCGTATACGTGACCGGAGTAGGAGATCTGGTCACCGGCGGTGTATACCGTCGTCGCGGTCCAAGCGGCCGGGCCACCCTCTGGCGGCTGGGGGGCCACTTGCTCCCACGGGCCATTGGGGTCTCCTGGCTGCTGGTTGCGGGTGTACCAGCGCGCCCGGAACGTGTCGCCCTGGTAGACCGCCACGTCACCGGTGTTGAAGATCCGCGATGGCGTCCACAGCGGTACGCCGCCACTGGTTACGGCCATTTCCTGCCACGGACCGTTCGGGTCGCCCGGCTGCTGGTTCTGCGTCCACCACGAGGCCTGGTAGATCGCCCCCTGGCTGCTGACCAGATCGCCATTGTCGTACACCGCCGACGCGCTCCACGCCGGCGCGGTATCGAACTGCTGGGTGTATTGGTAGGAGTCATTGGGGACGTTCGTGTTGAAGTCCCAGGTGGCCCTCGCCGTGTCGACCTCGCTCACCGTCGCCGGCGGCGCGGAGTATGTGCAGGTGTACGGGAAGTCCGCCGTCACCAGCGCGCCGGGGTACAGCGGCGACGCCGCGATTGTGGCTCCGGTACCGCCCGTGACAACGCACTTCGCGTTCGGATCGTTCACCGAGTCGGTGACGGTCACGCCGCTCAGCGGGACGTTGTTGTGGTTGGTGACCGTGATTGTGCCGGAGACCGACCACGTGTTGGGTGGTGCCGCCTTCCCGGTCGATGAAACCGTGATGCCCGAGGGAATCGGCTGCATGGTGGCGTCCACAGTGGTCGTGGTGTTGGCCGTCACCGTGATCGGCGTCCCCGGGTGGTTGTAGCCGATGAGGGCACCCGTGCCCGGTCCACTCGTGTCGCCGTACCACGACGGTAGGTACGTGGCGTTCTGATCGATGAACTGGACGTTGTATCTGGCGCTGCCCGGGTTCACGAGCGGGATCGAGTAGGTGCCGTCACTCGCGCTGCAGGCCTGGTAGGTGGCCGGCGCGTAGTTGTTGCCCCGGTAGGTCGGCAGCGACGACGCCAGGAACACGTGTGCGCAGACGGCGGCCAGCGGGTGGCCGGCGGCGTCGGTGATCCTGCCCGCGATCACGCCGGTGGTTGGTGCGGGCGGCGCCCCGGCGACCACGGTCAGCGTGAGGGTCTGGGTCGAGGAGCCCTGGCTGTTCTGCGCCTTGAGCGTGATCGGGTAGGTGCCGGCGACGAGCGACGCCGGATCGCCCGACAACGTGGCCGTACCGTCGCCGTTGTCCACGAGGCCGACCCCGGCTGGCAACGTCCCACCGTCACCGGCGCCGGTCGCGGTCAGGCTCGCGGCCGGATCGCCGGTCGTCCGCACGGTGAAACTGTTCGCGGATGAGCCGGTATAGAAGCTCGTGTTCGCCACCGAGGTGACGGTCGGGAGCAACGGCCGGTCGAGCCCGTATCCCCATTCGAGCCGGTCGACGAAGGACTGGTTGCGGATGTGCGTGGCGTACGGGTCGTCCGTGGTGCCGCTGCCGGTGCGGGTCGCGACCGACCAGGAATCCGTGCTCCCGTAGTCCCAGTAGATGAGGCCGAGGTGGTTGGCGCGCGCGTAGTCGGTCACCGCGTACACATAGGACACGCAGTTGTTGCCGTCGCGCTGGCCGTCGAAGTTCGTGCCGCCCTCGCCGAGCCCGAACTCGGTGATCACCGTGCGGGACTCCATGCCCGCGATCTGGCCCTTGATCCACTGTGTCCAGGCTGCCTCGGTCGGGAAGTTCAGCCCGAACGAGCAGTACGGATGGTAGGAGAGCAGCGTGCCGTCGAGGCGGTGATCCTTGCCGAGCGTCAGGTAGTAGTCGTCACCGGTGCCGCCGAGGATCACCCGCCCGCGCGGGAAGTCCGAGTACCGCGTCAACCAGGCGGCGTCGAGGTCCGCGAGTTGGGTCGCGGACGGCCCCTCGTAGCCGGTCGCCGTGTCGCTGTAGCCTGCCGCCTCATTGAACGGCATGAGGTACACGTTGCCGTCGGCGGCATAGGTGTCGATCACCTTCTGCCACATCGCCCACCATGGGGCGTAGTCAGACACGGGGTAGCAGCCGTTGAACGTACCGTCCGTGCAGGGAACCGCGCTGCCGGCGCTGCCGTTGGACGGCGACCAGAAGCTCAGGACGACGTTCATGTCCAGGTCCGTCGCGGCCTGTACGACGGCGCCGTAGTTGGTCCACCACGCGCCCGCGACCGTCGCCTCGTTGAGTCCCAACCGGACGGTGTTGATGTTCAGGTTGCTCTTCAGGCTGGTGAGGATCTGGGTGGCCTTCAGGTACACCGTGTCGTAGCTGTCCGTCGCGGTGAGGCCGTCCTGGAGCAGGACCCCGGGCGTGAAGTTGTCGCCGCTGCGCTCCCAGTTCACGCCCCTGAACCGCTCGTTCAGCGGCTCGTCGGCGTGCGACGGCTGTGCGTACACGGCCGCGGTCGCGGCGCGGGCCGGTGCTGCCGTCGCGATGGACGCGAGGCCGACGAGCACCAGACAGAAGCTCAACCAGAGCGCCAGGTGCTGCTTGGCTAACCGATGATCTGCCAACGTAAGCACTCCCCTTTTTTTCCCTGAAGTGGTGCTTGGCGACGTACGGCTGTCGTAGCGGGTACGACTCCCCCGGGTGTCACGGGAGGCATCGACGGGGCGGATGAATCGCAGACGCTGGGGCGAGACGCAGCCAAGGAGAGTCGACGGCCTCCGGTACCGCCACGTGGGGGCAATTGGCGAAGTCTGTGCGATCTTGTGTGACACTGGGGGTGTGTGCGGTAACATCATCACTCCACTGTTTGTTTCGCGCAAGTGTCCAGACACTTCTACACATCAGTGGATCGGTGCGAATGGGTTGACTCGCGAATACCGCGTCGCGCGGCGATGCGGTCCAGTTCGTTGATGAGGGTGTCGGCGGTGAGGGAGCGGACGGCGCCATTGACGACGTGAGCCTGGCGCATCTCCCGCGAGGGCGTCGTTGTCCCCGACCAACCGATAGCCGACGCGGTTGCCACGGCGTCGAGCGTCTGCGACAACTGCTGCGGTCGGCGCGTCGGTTAATGCCCCAGCTCGGGCGGCCCTGTAGTCGATGACGGGATGCAGTTGCTCGATCCGGTCACGGGTGGTGAACATGGTCCAGTAACGGCCGGCGAGTTCGTCGGGGTGGACGGTGGGCAGCGCCGCCGTGGTGGGCAGGTCGAAGGCGAGTCCACCGGAGGTGAGGGCGCGGTGTCCGGCGCTGCCGATCACCATGGCGTTGACGGCGATCGTTCCGACGTAGACGCCGCCGTCCGCGACCTCGCCGTGCGACGCTCGCGTCGGCCGAGCGCGAAGTCGTCAACCCCGAGCACGCGGGGGACCCGCCAGGAATTCACTCACCGAAGGTGTGACGGCGGCCTCGGGTCGAGGTACACCAGGCGGCGGACCCGGACCTGGATTACCACCCGGCTGGATCGGCCGAGCCGACCCAGGCCGACCGGGCGTCGACCAACCGCGCAGGCGCTGCGTGATGCGCTGCCTGCGGCCGGATCGCCGCCCGGTCAACGGTTCTAATGGTTGTACTGGAACCAGGGCTGGGTCCAGCCGAGGTACGGCTTGCCCCAGGAGTCTTCGATCTGGGCGATGGTCGTCTCGGTCAGCGTGCCGTCGCCGTGGATGTCGCTGGATACGAACTTCCCGCCACCGATGGAGATCATCACGTGGCCGGCGCCGCCACCGAAGAAGGCGAGCCCGCCGGCGGGTACGGTGCGGTCGCCCGCGTGCTTGTACTTCGCCGGTACCGCCTGCCAGTGCACCAGCGCCGTGGTGGAGCCGCTGGCCGGGAACCCGTACGCCAGAGCCATCACGTGGTCGCAGCGGTTGTAGTAGTCGGCGTGGTACGCGGTCGTCTCGTGGGACTTGGCCCAGGACACGGCCGCCGCGCAGCCGTTCGGGTCGGCCAGGCCCGCCGCCGAGCACGCCTGGCCCGCGCCGCAGGCTGGCGCCACGGTGCCGTCGGAGCCGGTGTAGACGTACGTGTCGCTGACGTACCCGGTCGAGATCTTGTCCCAGATGTTGCTCTTCCCGTACGTGCCGGTGACCGTGTCGCCGGTGGTCTGGCAGCTGAAGTTGACCGTCGCGCCGTTGGCGACCGAACCGACCGCGGCGGAGGTGGTGTGCGGCCCAGAGCGCACGGTCAGCGACGCACCGGCGGTGTGCACGGTACCGGTGGCGGCGGCGGCCCGGCGAAGGCGAGCATCGCGGCCACGGTACCGGTGAGTGCGGCACCGGTGAGCTGAAGTCCGCGACGCACCCGGTTTCTATCAGGGTTCACGGGCTCTCGTCCCTCATGAAGGTTTCCCGACAGTATGCCGATCAATAGAAATATGTGGCTGGTTCGACCAGCGGGTGCGCATTGGGGCTTGGGTCTGCTCGATTCCTTCACGCGGGCCCCTCGGGAAGGTATGCTCGCCCAAGCCATCCACATACATCAATCAAATTGATCCACATGTATACACGTTGCTCTGGAGCGTTGTGGCTGCGGCGTTCCAGGGGTGCCGGGCGCGGGTGGCTCGGCGAGGGCGTCGTTGGGCGGCGGCGGATTGCTGGGTCGGGGTGTTCCCGACCCGAACCACGTCAGCGGAGCTGCGGCAAGCCCGCTTGGTTATCACCCGATCACGACGTCAGCTCCCGCCCCACAAGTTTGAAGGACCCCGGGAACCATCGATGACACAAGAAGGAGCACCCGGAATGAAGATGCTCCCCCGCGTCCTCACCGGTGCGGCGGCCCTGTTGGCACTCGCCGCGCCGATCCTGCTCTTTGCCCAGCCCGCCAGTGCGGCCTCGCGTGACGGCGTCTGCGACAGCGGCGAATTCTGCTACTACTACAACAGCAGCGAGCAGGGCTCGGTGTCGGACTTCACGAGTTCGGTCAGCGACTACGGCACGACCGAACCGACCTGCTACGACTTCAAGGGCCCGGGAAACGGCCAGGGCACCTGCATCAAGAACAATGCCGCGTCGGTGTGGAACCGCAGCAGCCAGACCGTACGCGTCTACTACAACACCAGCTACGCCGGCTCCTATCAGGACATCACCGCCGGGGCCAAGGGCAACCTCAACGCCACTCTGATGAACGAGAACGCCTCGCACCAGTTCCTCAGCTCAGGCGGCAGCACCTGCTCGACCTCCGGCCTTGGCGACCCGAACACCTGCGCCCAGGCGGTGTCCTGGGCCAAGTCGCACGAGGCCACCACCTACAACGCCGACTATTACGACCGGTGCGACCACGTGGTCGGCCTCGCGTACGGGTGGGGCGCGTCCGGCTCGACCACGGCCTACAACCACTGGCTCGCGGTGCCGTCAGCGTACAAGCACGCGGGTGACCGCAACGTCCCGGCCGGCGGTCTGGCGTTCTTCAGCGGTGGCGCGGGTCACGTGATGATCTCTATCGGCGGTGGCCAGTTCGTCTCCAGCGACATCGGCGGCAACGGCACGCTGACCGTCACCACGATCGCAACGATCGAAAGCCGCTGGGGCAAGCCGTACCTCGGCTGGACCCAGCCCTGGTTCCAGGCGAACCACTGACCGGTCAAGCAACCGGGCCTCGGCTCGCCTCCTCGGCGCGCCGAGGCCATGCGGCGGGCAGCTGGGCTACCCCGGTATGAGAGGTCGTACCGCAGGTACCAGCGGACCGCCACGTTCAGGCGAGCAGGCCGCGGCCGAACCAGTCGCGCGGGTCCTGAACTCCGGGCAGTGCGAAGAAATAGCCCCCACCGTAGGGAGAGATGTAGTCGACCAGCGGTTCGTCGACGAGCCGCTTCTGGACGGCGGCGAACTGCCGTTCCAGGTCCTGGTTGAAGGCGATGAAGACCAGTCCCATATCGAGTTGGCCGTTCGGGTCGACGCCGTTGTCGTAGTTGTAGGGCCGGCGCAGCAGGCGGGACGAGTCCGTCTGCGCAGTGCGCGGGTTGGCCAGCCGGATGTGCGCATTCGTGGGAATGGACTCTCCGCTGGGATCGTGGACGAAGTCGGGCGCGTCGAACTCGCTGCTACCGGTATTCGGGGCGCCGCTGTCCTTGCGCCGTCCGATCATGTTCTCCTGCTCACGCAGGTTCACCCGGTCCCAGAACTCGACGAGCATCCGGATCAACCGGACCACGTGGTACGAACCACCGGTGGTCCAGGCCGGTTCGCCGTCACCGCCGCGGGTCCAGACCAGCTTCGCCATGTCGGCCCCGTCGCTGGTGTCGGGGTTGGCGGTGCCGTCCTTGAAGCCCATCAGGTTGCGTGGGGTGCCGGCTGGGCGAGGGGGCGACACGAAACCACTCTGCCGCCACCGCGGTTGCATGCCACCTCGGGTGGCGCGGCTGATCTCGCGCAGCGCGTGCACGGCCGTGTCGGGGTTGTGGGCGCAGATCTGCAGCAGCAGATCGCCGTCGCACAGCTCACGGCGCAGCGCGTCGTTGGGGAAGTCCGGCATCGTGGTCAGCTTGGCGGGCCGCTGCGCGGCCAGGCCGAAGCGGGCGTCGAACAGGGATGCACCCACCGAGAGCGTGACCGTCAGGCCGTCCGCCGGCACGCCCGGCCCGAGCACGCCATTGTCGGCCGGCGGCCCACTGATGCCCAGATCGCCCGGCGCCCCACCGGCGGTCAGGGCACGGGCCCGGGCGGTGATCGTCTGGAACAACTCGGCCAGTTCGGCCCGGCTGCTCGTTGTGGCGTCGAATGCCGCGACGAGGCCGGACCGCTGCGCCGGGGTCAGGATGCCTTGCTGGTGCGGACCGTGGAACGGAAACGCCGACGGCGTCGCCGCCGCGCCGGAGACGTCCGCGTGCGCGGTCGCGCCCGTCAACGCGGTCGCGCCAAGGGCCCCGGCGCCGGCCCCCAGCACTCCGCTCAGGAACCCTCGCCGGCCGAACGGCACACCACTCATTGCGACGCCACGCGTTCGTCGCAGATCGCCGCGATCGGTGCCAGCAGTTCCACCAGGTTCTCCAGTTGAGCGTCGAGAGTCTCCCGCTGCGCCCGGGTCAGCTCGTCGAGCGGCGTCCAGGTGCCGGCATGATCGAATCCGGTCACCAGCCGCTGGGCGGCGGTGAGCGCGGCCTTGGCCGAGGACAGCTTCGGGTAGCGGTTCACCAGCAGCGCAGACAGCAGATTCAGCGTCTCATTGGCTCCGACCAGGTTGGCTCCGATGGTCGCGAGGTTGCTGTGTGAACCGGCGTCGGTCGTGCCGTTCAGTTCGAACTGGATGGCATTCTCGACGATCTCGTGGGCGCGTAACGCGATGATGTTCGGGTCGATATCAACGGTCGCGAACTGCGTGATCAGCTGATCGACCGCGTGAAGGAGGCCGGCGACGGCGGCTTGCGATGCCGGCGCGGGCGCGCCGGACCACAGCAACGCCTCGATCTTGTGGAAACCGGTCAGGTTAGTGTCCTGCGCGGCCGGCACGTCACTGGCCGGTGCCGCGTTGATGGCCGAGTCCAGATCGCCGAACGCGTCGTAGGCCGCGCCAAGCGTCTCGTAGGTCAGGTGGGCGGTCAGCCAGTCCGCCTTGGCCTTGGCCGTGTCACCGGCGGCAACGTCGCTGGCCAGCACCCCGACCTGGCTCCGGAGCACCGGCAGGCGGCCGGCGACCCACGCCTGATAGGCCTTGGCCACCGGGATGAGATCAGCCTGCGTGACCGGTCGTACCGCCGGCGTCGTGCCGGATATCCCGCTCGCGGCACCGATGGTCACGGTCGGGCCCATGACCGCTGACTCGTCGGCGGGAAAGCACTCGAAGCGGTAACGGCCGTTGCCGAGTGTCACCGTCGTCATCAGGGTGGCGCCGGCGCCGATCCCCTCCAACTCCTGATACACCGCACCATCGGAGGGGTCGGCGAGGTAGACGTCCATCGGCGCGCCGAACTTGTTCGTGACGGCGAACGTCAATGACCCACCATGCGGTGCGCTCCACGCACCACCGCACGCATCGATATTCGTATCGATAGCGATGACCGAACTGCCGGCCGACGACGACCCGCTGCACCCACCCGCGGCGAGGGCGAGAGCGAGGCCGGCCGCGAGCCCGGCTACCCGAACACCCCTCACCCTCACCACGTGGGATCCCCTTCAATGTCGAAAACCATCTGGCGCGGGCCTACTTCGCCGACGTGACCTTCACGATCGCGCTGCTGCTGGTCTGCACCGTCGCACTCCCGGCATACACGGCCTGCAACTTGTGAGAGCCCACCGCGAGCGGCGCGAGCGTCACCGACGCCTTGCCGTTCGCGAGGGTCACGGTCTTCTCCAGGATCGCACCGTCATAGATCTGGACCGTGCCCGTCGGTGTGGTGCCGCTCGCGGTGACCTTGATCGTCAGCGACGGCTGCTGCTTTGTGTTCAATGACGTGTCCGCCACCTTCAGCGTCGTCTTGGACGTGGCCTTCGCTACCGCGAGCGTGACGGTCTTGCTGGTGCTTGCCGTCACCGCCGCGCTGCCGAGATAGGCGGCGTGCAGGGTGTAGCTGCCGGCCGGAAGGCTGAGCGCGACCGTGGCCACCCCCTTGGCCAACTTCACGCTCGTGAGCAGCGTCGAACCGTTGTACACGCCGACCTTGCCGCTCGGCGTGACCTTCTTGGCGGTGACCGTGACGGTGGCGGTCACCGAATCGGGATAGGTCACCGACGGTTGCGACAGGGTGAGCGTCGTGACCGAGGCGATCGGCTTCGCCACCTGCTTCAGAACCTGGATCGTGACGGTCACCGGCGTGGCCGCGATCCCCCGGTCCGAGCCGGTGATCTGCACGGTGTAGGTGCCCGGGGTGCTCGACTCCACGCCGGTCAGGTCCACCGGGTCCAACGCGCCGGACGAGATCGAGGCCGACGTGTCGGCGAGTACCTGATCCGAGGTCAGCGTCGTCCCGGCCGTGCTCGTGATCGCGGACTGACCAACCGTGATGACCGGGATGGCCACCACTGCGATGCTCAGCGTCACCGGGGCGGCGTGCTGGGTGCCGTCCGCACCGGACACCACGACCTCGTACGTGCCGGGCTTGCTGAAGTCCACACCCGACAGGTCGAGTTCATCGAGCGCGCCGTGGGTGATGGCGGCGCCGGCGGCGGTGGCAACCTGCGCCGCGGTGGGCGAAGCGCCGACCGGATAGGACAGCGCCGGCTTGGCCAGCGTGATCACTGGTGCCGCGGACGGTCCAGCGTCCGTCACGATGACGGTCAGCGTCGCGGGGATCGCCGGGACGCCGTTGCCCCCGCCGGTGATCTGCACCTCGTGGGAGCCGGCCTGGGTGAAGTCGATGCCGGACAGGTCGGGTAGGGCCAGCGTCCCGCCGACGATGGTGGCGCCGGCCAGGCTGCGCAGGAAGGTCGGCGACGGCGCCGTACCCGCCGTCACGGTCACCGTTGAGTGCGCCAGGGTGATGAACGGCGCCACCTGCACGGTGATCGTCTGCGGGTTCATGGCGGGCACGCCGCTGTTCGGGGCGGACTGGTCGCCGTTCGCGCCGAGGGCTCCGGTGACGGTGACGCTGTAGGTGCCGACCACGTCGGGCTTGACCGAGGAGAGGTCGACCGACAGGCTGCCCGCCGTGATGGACGCGTCGACGCCGTCAGCGCCGAGGAAGTCGGCCTCGCTGGGCAGGGGGTCTTCGGCGCGCAGTGTCACCGTGTGCCGCGCGGCGGTGATCGTCGGTGCGGCGACGGGTGCGGAGGCGTCGACCGGCTTGGACGCCACCGCGCCGAAGGTCGGGTTGATGCACGTCGAGAAGTCGGTCACGCCCACACAGCTCGCGCCCGGCTTGTACATCGTCGAGTCGAGCAGCACCTCGTTGCCCTGTGGGTGGCTCCAGTCGAAGAAGTCGTCCAGGCTGTTGGCGGTCGCGTCGAACGATCCCTTGACTGCGGAGCTGTCGTCGATCCGGCCCGTCGACCAGTTGTCCTCGATGAACCGCAGCACGCTCGCCTGGGTGGTCATCACGTGGGAGACGTAGTTCTTCTTGGCATAGGGCGAGATCACCAGCAGCGGCAGCCGTTGCGAGGGCCCACACCGGCCGGCGTAGCCATCGAGCATCGGCACCCCGTCGCCCGCGGCCCGGGTGCAGATCGTGGTGTCGCCGGCGGCGCCTGACGAGGAGTTGGTGATGGTCGGGGCGACGTGGTCGTACCAACCGTCGGAGTCGTCGTAGGTCACCACTATCGCGGTCGAGGACCAGTACGGCGACTGTTCGATGTCGTTGATTTCCTTGGTGAGGAACGCCTGCTCATCCAGCGGGCCGCTGTTGCCCGGGTGGGCGTTCTCGGCCGCGGGCGGCTTGAGCATCGACACCGCCGGCAGGCTGGCGCCGTCGACGTTGTTCAGTGCGTCATCGAACAGCGACAGGTCGTACTGGTGGTTCGCCGGCCCGTCATGACCGATCTCGCTGTCGGCGGCCGGTGGGGTGTGCGCCCAGTTCTCGGTCGAGGCGTAGTACTGGAACGGGTCGTGGTGGGCGACGTAGTCCTCCTGCGCGGCACCGGCGACGTTCTGGCTCGTCTCGGATGCCGAGGCGAAGCCGCCCTGGAACCATCCCCAGGAGACGCCCTTGCCGTTGAGCAGATCGCCGATGTTCGCGCCGTGCATCGACGGCGTGGACACGCTCGCCGCGTTACCGAAGGTGTCGCCGTTGGCGTCGGCGTCGCTGTTGACGACGGCGGTTCCGGAGTAGGTGTTGCCGCTGACCAGGTTCAGGTGGCCGGGCGTGGACGGGCCGAAGACCGTGTCCCAGTTGTTGTCGCTCATCGCGTAGTTCTGGGCGTAGTTCCAGAGCCCCGTGACGGTGTTGCCGTCGTAGTAGTCCATGACGAGGCCGGGCGAGGAGAAGGTGCCCTGGGTCGTGCAGGTGCTGTTGGTGGACTGCACGAACTGGTCCAACCCGCCGGTACCCATCGCCTGCTGCTCGGGACCGTATGAGTGGTTCTGGTCGCAGGTGATGGCCTGCGATGAGGTCAGGCGGTCGGGCTGGTAGGTGTTGGGATTCGGCGCGGTGTAGAACGTGGAATCGGTCGGCAGGCTCGCGTTCGGGTTGTGCGCGGCGACCTGGGCGCCCGGGGCGTCGCCCGGCACCAGGCCGGCGTTGAGCATCGTGTTGATGTCGGTCGGCGTGCCCGCCGCGGGGGTGAACGGGGTGCCGTCGGAATTGGCGGCGTACGGGTACGTGCCGAAGTAGTGGTCGAAGCTCTCGTTCTCGTCATAGAGCACCACGACGTGCTTGATCGGCGTCGTCGTGTTCTGTGAGTTGTCCGGCAGTGCCTCGGCCTGCGACTGACCGGGCAGCGCGACCGTGACGCCGGCCAGGCCGGAGACTGCCAGCACGGCTACTAACCCGAGCTGCGGCCAGCGATGCTTGGATCCCGGGCGACGACGCTTGCTGATCATGTTCTGTCCCGCACTCTCGTTCTGTCCCGCACTCTCGTTGACGGTGGCCGGCGTGCTCTCGCGGCTCACTTGACGGCCGTTGTCGCGTCGGAGAACGCGGTGGCCGTGAGATATCCGTCCGCCGCCCCGGTGACGGCGACGGTGATTTCGGTGTTCTGGTACGTGCTGGCGATCTGGTAGGCGGCGCCCGTGGCATGCGGGATCTTCTTGCCGTCCGCGTACCACTGGTAGGAGAACGTCGGCTTCGGGCTCCACTTGCCGGTGGCGACCGTCAGGGTCTGGCCGACCTTGGCCTTCCCGATGATCGTGGGTGTGCCGGCGCGCACGGCGGCCGCCTCGGCAGTCACCGCCGCCGAGGTCACCGACGTGGTCACGTACGCGACCCGGGAGCCGACCACCCGCACGCTGACCTGCTTGCCAGCATCGGCGGCCACGAGCACGTACGTCGCGCTCGTCGCGCCCTTGATCGCCTTACCGTTACGCAACCACTGGTACTCGAAGTACTTCGGCATCGGCGACCAGGCGCCGACGGACACGGTCAACGTGGAGCCCACCGTCGCCGTCCCCTTCACCTTCGGCGTGGGCGCGGTGAACACCCCGGCCCCCACCGTCACCTTCGCCGAGGTCACCGACGCGGTCACGTACGCGACCCGGGAGCCGACCACCCGCACGCTGACCTGCTTGCCGTAGTCGGCGGCCACGAGCACGTAGCTCGCACTCGTCGCCCCCTTGATCGCGGCACCGTCACGCAGCCACTGGTACTCGAAGGTCTTCGGCGCCGGCGACCAGGCGCCGACCGACACCTTCAACGTGGAGCCCACCGTCGCCGTCCCCTTCACCGTCGGCGTGGGCGCGGTGAACACCCCGGCCGCCACCGTCAACGCCGCCGAGGTCACCGACTTGGTCGTGTAGCCCGCGCTCGCCCCGGTCACCTGCACCCGCAGCTTCGCACCGAGGTCAGCCTTGGTCGGGGTGTAGGACGCGCCGGTCGCACCACCGATGGCCACGCCGTTGCGCAGCCAGCTGTAGGCCAGCGTCGGTTGCGGTGTCCACGTGCCCGGAGTGGCCACCAGCGCCTCGCCGACCCGGGCCGTGCCCGTCAGGGTCGGCTTCGGAGCCACGAACGTGCCGGCCGCGACGGTGACCGCCGCGGAGTAGGCGGTGGTGGCCGGGAAGCCGTCGGGCGTCTCCGTCACGGCGACCTGCAGCAGGTGGCCGGCATCGGCGGCGACCGGCGTGTACGTCTTACCGGTCGCGCCGGCGATGGCCACGCCGTCCCGAAGCCAGCTGTACGACGGCGACCCGGCGGGCACCCACGTGCCGGGGTTGGCCGTCAGCTGCACACCGATGCGCGGCTGGCCCTTGATCGTCGGGGTGCCGGCGACCACCGGCGACCCTCCGCCCGATCCCCCGCCCGGACCGGTCTGCGGGTCCTGCAGGACCACGGTCACCGTGACCGGTTGGGCAGCGAAACCGTAGTCGTCGACCGCCGTGAGCGTCACGTCGTAGTCGCCCGCCTTGCTGAAGTCGACGTTCGACAGGTCGACGTCCAGCGTGCCGGTCGTGTTCAGCGACGCCCCGACGTCGGCCAGGAGCTGGTCCGAGTCGACGGGTGTGCCGGTCACGTAGTCGACGCTGGTCACCAGGGCGGTGATCGCGACGACCGGTACGACGTTCACCGTCACGGTCACGGCCCGGCTACCTACGCCGGCGGCGGTGCCGACGATGGCCAGGGCGTACGAACCGGTCTGGGTCAGGTCGGCGCCGGAGCGGTCCAGCGCCGCGGTGCCGTCCAGCGACACCGTCGCGCCGAGGTCGGCCAGGATCTTGGCGTCCGACGGGACGTTACCCACCTGGTACGCCACCGACGTCCGCGACGTGCTCACCGTCGGCACAGCCAGCTCGGGCACGGCGGCCAGCGCGGGGCGTCCCGCCCCGTCCGACCAGGCCCACACCGGGCTGGCGCTGCCGAAGTCCCAGCCCAGCTCGATGTAGCTCTGCTCGTCCGACAGGTCGCCCGCGGCGGTGGGCGTCCCGTCCTGGTCGCCGTGGCCGCTGAAGCTCGCGGCATCGCCGGTGAGATTCGCGCCCAGCGTCGTGTTCGAGCTGACCAGGTTGTCGGTCTCGACCCAGTCGCTCGCGCCGGCGCCGGTGCCTGACACGTCACCGAGCACCAGCCCGGCGAAGCCGGTTCGCGAACCGCCCTCGCTGGCGTACGAGACCGAGCCGCCGAACACCACGTTGTCCGCGAGGTGGACGGTGTTGTCGGTCGTACCGCCGGTGGTCGCCGTGCCGACCGCGCCGAGCACGCCGCCGGCCGAGACCCCGGCGCCCGGCCCGACCAGCGAGTCGCTCGTCGTGTCGACGTCGATCAGGTTCCGTTCGATCGCGACCGCACCCACGGCGGAGGCGACGAGGCCACCGACCTTCCAGCGGCCCGCGATCGAGGTCTGCGACACGCTGGTGTCCGTGATCGTGGTCGTGCCGTTGTCGGACACCGATGACCCACGGTCGGCGTAGTGGTTGGCGAACGCGTCGGCGACGAGGCCGCCGATGTCACCGGTACCTCCCGCACCGGTGGTGCTGAGCGTGGCCGCGATCACCGAGACATCACTGATCGTCGAGGAGTACACGTCGGCGGCCAGGCCCGCGGCGTCGCTGGCGCCCTGGCCGAGGACGTTGTTCACGCTGAGGTTGCGCACCGTCGCGCCGTCCAGAACCCGGAAGAACGCCAACGTGTCGCCGTCCGTGGCACCGTCGGTCGCGTACGTGAGGTTGCTGATCGTGTGACCGCCACCGTCGAAGACTCCGGTGAGCAGGTCGATCCCGCTGAAGTTGTCGCCGGCGTAGTTGATGTCCGCGGTCAGCTGATAGTGCGCGCTCTGGTAGACGGCCGGCCCGCTGTCGAGCGCGGCGACCGCGTTGTCGAGGTCGGCCCGCGAGCCGATCAGCAGCGGGTCGGCCGCGGTGCCACTGCCCAGCAGGGCAGTGACGACGATCGTGGTGTCGACCGTCGTGGTCACGCCGTTGTCCGTCGCGCTGATCGTCGCGGGGTAGCTGCCCGGCAGCTGGAAGTTGACGCCGCCGTCGGTGGGGTCGCCCAGGGTGATGCTCAGGGTGCCGTGATCGGTGACGGCGCCGAACTGCTTGAGCAGGTCGGCCTCATCGGGCTCGGGGGCCTGGGCCGACACGATGATCGACGGGCCGGCCAGCGCCACCACCGGGGCGGAGAAGTTGGCCGGCAGGTAGGACAGGATCGGGTGACTGGCCAGCCCGGCGTCCACCCAGGACCAGGCCGACGACGCGCCGAAGTCGAACCCGATGCCCTCGTAGGTGGCCTGCTGGGCCAGGGCGGCGGGCGTCACCGGGGTGCCGTTGTCCGGGGTCGCCGCGTTGGTGCCCGGGGCGAGGACCACGTTCGAGCTGACCAGGTTGTTCGTTCCGAGCGGGGTGCCCGCGGTGGCCTCCTGCCCGATCGCCGAGGTGGTGTGCGTGCCGGTACCGGTGACCGAGCCGCCGTAGATCACGTTGCCGGTGGCCAGCGCGGGTGCCCCGGAGGCCTCGACCTCACCGGCTCCCGCCCCGGCACCGCTCGTGGTCTGGGCGACGGTGGCGTTGACCAGGTTGTTCGTGAGCTTGCCGGCGCCGTTGCTGGTGAGCGCCGCGGCGTACTTGTTGCCGGTGACCGTGGTGTTCCAGACCATGCTCTGGGTGATCGTGCCCGTGGTCGCCCGGGCCAGGCCGCCGGTGAACGAGTTGGTGGCGCAGGCACCCCGCGTCATGACGACCGACGAATCCACCAGTGCGACCCGGCTCAGCGTTCCGCTGAGTGTGTCCACGACGCCCGCGAGGTAGTTCGTCTGACCGCTCACGCAGGTCACGGCGGCGTCGACGTGCGACAGCTCGAGGTTCTCGATCGTGCCGGTGACGGTGTCGAACATCGCCGTGATCGGAGACGCCGCGGTGGAGGTCGCGTACGCGATGTTGCTGATCGCGTGACCGTTGCCGTCGAAGGTACCGCCGAACCAGGCGAAGTCGGCGAAGGTCTTGGCGCCGTAGTCGATGTCAGAACTGAGCCGGTAGGTCGCCACGGCCGCGCCGGTGTGGGCCGTGTCCTGGTTGATCAGCAACGCCGCCGTGTCCAGGTCCTGGGCCGAGCCGATCAGGTACGGGTCCGCCGCCGTGCCCGAGCCGGGCAGCAGCACGTTGATCGTGGCGGGTACGGGTACGGCGGCCACGCCATGCAGCGAGCCGGTGACGTTGACGCGGTAGCTGCCGGGGGTGTCGAAGTCGACGCCCGACAGGTCCACCGACACCGTGGCCCCCGAGCTGGCATTGCTGATGCTTGCGCCGAGGGCGCTGAGCACGGCCGGTTCGTCCGGGTCGGCTCCCTCGACGAAGGTGACCGTCGGGTGCGCAACGGTGATCACGGGCGTCGGCACCGCCGTCACGGCGAGCTGGAGGTTCACCTGCGTCGCCGGCGCGTCGACCAGACTCACGCTGTAGGTACCCGGCGTGTTCTCGTCGAATCCGCTCGGGAAGACCACGCTCGGGGTGCTGCCGTCGGTCGCGGTCGCTCCCGATCCGGCGAGCACCGCCGCACCGTTGTCAGCGGTGATCGAATCGCCGGCGACGAAGCTCAGCTGCGTCGAGGTCACCTTGATCACCGGCGCGCTCGCGGCGACGACCTTCACGGTCACGGTCGTCGGGCTGCCGGCGACGCCGCGCAGGTCCGCTGTCACCCGCACCGGGTAGGAGCCAGTGGTGGCGGCACCCGCCGCGGTGTTGACGGCGGCGAGATCGCCGGTGTCAACGGCGAGCGTTCCCTGCGCGGCGGTGGCGCCCGAGCGGACGAGCAGCTGCTCCTCGGTGATGCTGTCGGTCGCGTTGAGGTCGAGGGTCGGGTCGAGCACGCTCACCGTCAAGGCGCCCGGGTCGACGATGTTGACGGTCACCGGACGGGGCATCGTCGCGACGCCGCCGTCGGTGGCGGTCACCTCGGCCGGGTAGGTCCCGGCGGTGCCGAAGTCGACGCCGGACAGATCCACGTCGTAGACCGGGGATGCGCCCTGCTGGTCGACAACCGGTGCGGCGGCGGCCAGGATCGCGGCCTTCGCCTGCGCAGCCGACTCGGCGCCGACCGCGTAGCTGAACTGGACCGTGCCGGTCAGCTGCAACAGCGGCGCGGTGCGCAGCACGGGGTGGTTGTCGATGGCGTCCCACGCCCACGGCGTGGCGCCGCCCGTGAAGTCCCAGCCGGCGCCCTCGTAGGTCGATTGCTTGGCGAGGTCGGTGGCGCTGACGGGCGTGCCGTTGCTGGGTGGCGTGTTATTGCCGTTGGTGGACGGCTGGATGGCGGCGTTCGAGCTGACCAGGTTCGTCGGGCTCGTCGCGCCCGCGGCGATGGCGTTGACGGTGTGGGTTCCGCCGGTCGCCGGGGTCGTACCCGTACCGGCGGTCACCGAGCCGCCGAAGATGACGTTGCCGGTGGTGGTCACCGTGCCCGCGGGCACCGCGTCGACGCCGCCGACGGTGGCACCGGCACCGCTGGTGGGCTGGTAGATGGTGGCGTTGACCAAGTTGTTGGTGATGACGGCGCCATTGGCCGGCGCGGCCGCGATGCCACCCGCGTACTTGTTGCCGCCGATGGTGCTGTTCCACACCAGGTTGTTCGTGATCGTCGCGGCGCCCGAGGTGATGCGGACCAGGCCGCCCACGAACGAGTTCGTGGCGCACGCGCCGGTGGTCATGACCACGGACGAGTCGATCAGTTCGACACCACTCAGCGTGCCGCCGCTCAGGCTGTTGACGACCCCGGCGTCGTAGTAGGTCGCGCCGCCGGCACAGGTCACGTTCGAGGTCAGGTGCGAGAGCACCAGGTTCTCAATCGTTCCGGTGTCGGTCGTGAACATCGCGGTGACCGGCGCGGTGTCGGTGGAGGTCGGGTTCACCAGGTTGCTGATGGTGTGTCCGGCTCCGTCGAACGTCCCACCGAACCAGGTGATGCCGGCGAAGGTCTTGCCGCCGTAGTCGATGTCCGCGCTCAACGCGTAGTGCGCCATCGCGGCACCGGTACGGGCCGCGTCGGCGTTGATCGTGGCCGTGGCGTAGTCGAGATCCGCGGCCGAACCGAGCTGGTAGGGGTCAGCCGCGGTCCCGCTCCCGGCCAGCGTGACGTTGACCGTCACCGGCACCGGCGTGGCCGACAGGCCGTTGAACGACGCGGTGACGTTCACCGTGTTCGTGGCCCCGGGCGTGGCGAAGTCGGCGGCGCCCAGCGTGCCGAAGTCGACGCCGAGCGTGCCCTTGTCGGTCGTGGCCTGAGTAGCCGCCAGGATCTGAGCCGCCGTCGGCATCGCACCCGCGGGCACCGAGATCGTGGTGATCGGGACCGAGAGGGTCGGACCCGCGGTCGGCACCGTCACCGTCACCGTGATCGGCACGGTGGTCGTGAAACCGTCCGCGGTGCCGATGAGGTACGCCGTCTGGGTGCCGGCGGTGGCCGTGTCCACGCCACTCAGATCGGCCGACAGCGTGCCCTTGTCGATGCTCGCTCCGGCCTTCGACTCCAGGGCGGCGGCGTCCAGCTGCGAGCCCTGCGTGACGGTGATGCTCTGCGTCGTCGTGGTCACCTTGGGCGCCCGCGACAGCACCGGATGCTGGGCGGTGGTGTCCCACGTCCAGGTCTTGGTGAAGTCCCAGCCGAGGCCGTCGCCGCTGCCGTCATAGGTGGCCTGCGTCGCGAGTGCGGACGGATCGGTGTACGTGCCGTTGTCACCGATGGTCCAGCACTTGCTGCCGGTGACGGGGTCGGCCGTGCCCGTGCAGTTGGTGTAGTCGTAGGGGTGATTGCCGCTCCAGCCGATGGCGAAGCTGCTGCCGTACGGCCAGTCCGCGGGTACGGCGATCGGGCTGGCGGTCAGCCCGAGTTTGGCGTCGGCCGCGATGTTGAGGCTGTTGTTGGCGTTGACCAGATTGTTCGAGATCGTGATGCCGGTGCCGGCGGAGGATCCACTGACCCAGCCGCCGTTGTAGGCGCTCGAGCCGAAGGAGCGCGTGATCGAGCCGGAGTGGATGACGTTGTCCCGGATCGCGACACCCGCGGTGCCCGTGATGCTGCGCACGAGCAGGGTCGCCGTTTCGCCGGCCCCGCTGGCGGTGTTGCTGACCGCGGCCGAGACGAAATTGTCCGAGACCGTCGAGTTCGACCCCACGTTGGCTACCAGGGCGCCGACGTACTTCAGTCCGGTCACCGTCGTGCCGCTGAGGTAGTTGTTGCTGATCGTGCTCGGGGCGGCCTGGGTGCCTGCCACCGTGTCGACGAGTCCGGCCAGCGCGGCGCTGGTGCTCCCGGTGGTCACGGAGACGGTCGAGTCGATCAGGCCGACGCCGGTGATGGTCGAACTGGTCACGGTCCCGGCGAGCGCGGCGACCGGATAGGAGTCGCTGGCCGACTGGTCGGGCGGCACGG
Source organism: Rugosimonospora acidiphila (assembly GCF_039543385.1). Classification (NCBI taxonomy): domain Bacteria; kingdom Bacillati; phylum Actinomycetota; class Actinomycetes; order Micromonosporales; family Micromonosporaceae; genus Rugosimonospora; species Rugosimonospora acidiphila. The sequence goes on along the minus strand of NZ_BAABJQ010000008.1, from coordinate 245,701 downwards.
TGCTCACCGCGTCGAGCGTCAGGTTCTGCACCGTCGCGCCGCTCAGCGTGTAGAACACGGCGCTCGCGGCGGTGGTCCCGGTCACCGTGACCGTGTTCACCAGGTTGCTGATCGTGTGCCCGTTGCCGTCGAACGTGCCGCCGAACCAGGTGAAGTCGGCGAAGGTCTTGCCCGCGTAGTCGACATCGGTGCGCAGCCGGTAGCTCGCGATCGCCGCACCGGTGTGCGCGGTGTCGGCGTTGACGGCGGCCGCGGCGGCGTCGAGGCCGGCCGCGCTGTCGATGAGGTACGGGTCGGCGGCGGTGCCGCTGCCGCTGACTCCGGCGATGGTGTCCGCCAGGGCGTCCGGTCCGGGCAGTGCCACCACGCCCGTCACGGCAAGCGCGCTGACCGCGAGCCCGGCGAGGAGGGCGCGAACGTTGAAGGACCTCATTTCACGACCCCCGTCTGTGCCGAAGTCACGGTGACGGTGGCGTAGCCGGCCTTGCTGCCGGTGACACTCACCGTGAGCCGTTCACCCTCGAACTTCGCGGCGACCTTGTAGCTCGCTGTGGTCGCGCTCTTGATCGCGTTCCCGTCCGCGTACCACTGGTAGGTCAGGGACGGCTTCGGGCTCCACGCCGCGGTGGTGGCCGTGAGGGTTTGGCCGTGGACCGCCGTGCCGGTGATCTTCGGTTTGGGCGGGGATGCGAACTGGCCGTCAACGACTCGGCTGGCGACCGAGGTCACCGCCTTGCTGGTGAAGCCGGTGGCGGAGGCGGTCACCCGCACGGTCAGTTTCGTTGCGTCGTCGGCCGCGACCACCGCATAGGTCGGCTTGGTCGCGCCGCTGATCGCGGCGCCGTTGCGCAGCCACTGGTAGCTGTACGTGCTCGGCGTCGGCGCGAAGCCGGTGACGGACGCGGTCACGGTGCTGCCGACCTGCGCTGTCCCGGCGATCGTCGCCGTGCCGGCGGTGAACTTCTGTGGCTTGGTGTTGACCGGGTTGGAGGTCGTCGGCGCGGTCGACGGGGAGGTCGTCGGTACGGTCGACGGTGGAGTCGTCAGGGCGGTCGCCGGCAGCTGGAACAGCGTCACGGCGGCGGCGTGATCGGACGGCCAGTCCGTGGAGGGTCCTCCGGGGCCGGTCCAACCGGTGTAGTACGACTCGGCGCCCAGCACGGTGAGCCCGCCCGCGTAGTCGACGTAGTCGATGCGATCGGCCGGGCCCTCGGTGCTGTCGGCGGCCACCGACGGCCAGGTCGGGCCGGCGTCGGTCGTCGGGTCGGGGTTCGCCACGCGGAACGAGTCCGTCAGCCCGGCGCTGTCGAACGCGGCGGGCACGGGCCAGTTCACCGCTCCCGCGTTGCAGTGCGCGGCCGAGGTCGCGCTCGTCCAGTCCGAGCCCGACGGAGAGGCCAGATCGCCGAGCATGATCACCGGCGTTCCGCTGCCAGCGGCGGCGGTGACGTCCGCGCCCATCGCAGACGCCACGGCCTGTGCTTGTGCGTAACGGGTCGTGCCCAGCTCGTGCGTCACGACGTCGGTCGCTCCGGAGCAGGCCCTGGTGGGGCCGTAGTCGCTCTCGTCCAGATGGGTCACCCAGACCCGAACCGGCGCTCCGTTCACGTCCAGCGTCACCGCCGCGGCCGGGACACTCGCCGTCGGCGGGGTCACGTTGCTGATCGGATACGCGCTGACGATGCCCAGATCTCCGCTGCCCTGCGAGGCGGTGGCCTGCCAGGAGTGCCAGCCCAGTTCGTTCGCCAGTTCGCTGGCCTCGAACGCGCCCGACTCCTGAACGCCGAGGACCTGGATACCTTCGCCGGCGATCGTGCTCAGCACCTTCTGCTCCGCGCCCGAGGCCGCGTTCGCGCCGGCGTCATCGAGGTTCAAGCTGGCAACCTCCAGATGCTGCGCCGCTCCGCCGGCCAGCACCGGGACGACGACCTGCAGCGAATCCGACGACGACTGTCCCGCCGCTTGCACGGTGACCACTACCGACTGGTTCGAGACATCGCTCGGCACGGTGCCGGTCACGACGCCCTCGGAGGTGACGCTCAGCCAGTCCGGGCCAGCGACCTTGACGAAGCTCAGGGGTTGATCACCGGTCCACAGCCCACGCACCGGCTGTGAGACGACGCCCCCCTGCGGCACCTGCGCCGCTGTCAGGGCGTCGACGGCGAATCCGCCGTCGGCGGAGGAACCGGACTGCGACGCGTATGCCGCGCCGACGAGGACGCTGCACGTGGCGGCCACCGCAATCGCTGAACCAGCTACGCGCAGTAGCCGAGACTTCGGAACAGGCACTTCAATTCTCCGGTCGGTGCATTATCGGGCGGAACGGAATGCGGTCGGGCTTTCGGTGGATGGTCACCGTTGATCAAGCAGTCGCGTTGACGCGCCCCGCGTAGCGGTGTCGGAACCCGCTGTCCGAGGTGTCGGTGATGATCACGTCGTAGTAGCCGTCCTGGTCGGTCGGCCAGTCCACCGTCGAGGTGGCGCCGCCCGCGACGACCACGGTCTGCGCCGTGCCCGCGTAGTCGTTCGGGGTCAGGTTGAAGACGACCTGGTTCAGGCCTTCGTTGCCCAGGTGGATCCGCAGCACCCGGTTGGCCCCGGTCACCAGTTCCGAGGTCGCGGTCGGTGCCGCGCCGATGCTCATGCCCTCGTGCCGCACCGACCCGGCGAAGGAGCGGATGAACCGGTCCGGGCCGTAGATCGACATCGCGTACTGGCCGCTGGTCACCCTCGAGTCCCAGACGTGGGTACGAGGCGTCCCCTTCACCACCGTGTACGGCGTAGCGCGCAGCGGCAGGTACGCGTCCGGGTAGACCAGCAGGCTGCAGCCGGAGTCACCGTCGTTCGACAGGGTCACCGTCACGGCGCCCGTCGAACCGTCCGCCGACATCACCGCGTTCTGCGCGTACGGAACGGGACGCCGCACCCGCCGGCTCGACGGGTCCTCTGCCGCCGGCACGGGCATGCTCTGCGATCCGACCGGCGGAGGCGCGGCGGTCGGCAGCTTCTGGTCCGCGGCCACGGCCGCGACCAGCACGGTGGCGTCGGGCAGTTCGGGCACCGAGAAGTCGGGATTCGCGAAGTCGAACCCGGACAGGAGATCGCCGCAGACGGTGCGTCGCCAGTCGGTGATGTTCGGGTTGTGGATCGTCTTCCCGCGCGCCTGCTGCAGCCACACCTCGAGGAACTGCGTCACCGAGGTGTGGTCGAAGACCTCGGAGCAGACGGCGCCGCCGTTGTGCCGGGTCCACGGCGAGATCAGCATCAGGGGGACCCGGCCGCCGGGGCCCAGCGGATTGCCCTTGACGAACTCGTCCGTGGTGCCGAGTTCGGCCATCGGCGGCAGGACGTGGTCGAACAGCCCGTCGTTCTCGTCGTAGGTGGTAATCAACAGCGTGGAGTTCCAGACGTCTGGGTTGGAGGCCATCGCCTGGATCACCCGGTAGGTGAAGGCCATTCCCCGATCGGTGCTCGCCGGGTGTTCGTCCCAGCCGTTGCCCGAGTTGATGAACGCCACCTCGGGCAGGGTGTTGTTCGCACAGGCCTCGATGAAGTCGGCCAGGATTATGTCGATGTTGGCCGGGTCGGTGGCGTTGGGCAGCAGGACCAGCGGCGGGGAGTCGACCAACTTCGCCCGCACGGCCTGGTCGCGTACCGCGGGGTCCGTCGACGTGGCTGCCGCGTGGATGCGGGCGAACGATCGCGCCCCCATGTCGTTGGCGTCGCCCGCTGCCGCCATGGCCCGCCAGTCGACACCGGCGTCCTGCATCAGGTCGTAGATCGATGTCCAGGACGGGTTACCGGAGGGCGGGTTGCTCAGCTCCGGACCACCGGCGACGCCGTTCGGGTCGATCGTTCCGCTCCACACGTAGAAGCGGTTCGGGTCGGTGGAGCCGTTGAACGAGCAGTGGTTGTGGTCGCAGATCGTCCAGTTGTTGACCAGCGCCCAGTGCCAGGGAATGTCGTCCTCGGTGAAGTACCCCATGGTCTGCGGGGTCTTGTACGTCGTCCAGGCGTTCCACGCGCCCTTGTTCCACATCGGGACGCCGTCGGTTGCCCAGCCGTGCGGCAACGAGTTCATCCCGAGCGCGTTCACCTTCCCCGAAACCAGCCGGAAGGGCAGCAGGTAGCCGCCGTCCGATCGGGACGGGTCCGGCTGGTGGAAGACGCTGAGCCCGTTCTGGAAGGTCAGTGCCTGCTTGTCCCCGAAACCACGCACCCCGGGAACCATCCCGTAGTAGTGATCGAAGCTGCGGTTCTCCTGCACGAGCACCACGACATGCTTGATGTCGGCGAGCGTGCCCGTCAGGCCCGACGGGGTCGTCCCAGGGCTGGAGCCGGTCCCGAGCCCGTTGGCCGCCGCCGCGGCCGAGTTGGCCAGCCACCCGCCCAGCGCGCCGGTACCGAGAACAGCGGCACTGGCCGTCAGGAAACCGCGACGGCTCAATCCTGGCCTGGCGATCGATGCGAGACGATCGCGGCGGGCGTCCTTGCTCGGGGCCATCTGGCTGTACTCCTCGCGTTGCGTCCGAGCTGGCGTCGAGCGGGCATGGCTCGACCTCACCCGGCTAGCTGGTTTGGCAGTCGGAGTGAATCAGCGGCAAATGAATTTGCCGTAAACCTGATCTTGCGTGTACTGCCGAATCGGAAGGCTAACCAGACTCGACCGGTGCAATAGCCAGAAACGCGATGGTGCGAGGCGCTCTCAGCCAAAATGCGAATTCCTCGGCCCAGACAGCTCGGCTCTGGCAACAGTTCCGTCTCGATGCGCGGCAAGCCCGGCCGTGGATCGCCGTCGCCGAGATCGACCCACATTCAGACAGTCCTCTTCGATGTGTCCGGACGGCCACCGTACCAACGACGGCAAGCTCGCGACTGGACATGCCTTCGGGAACCCGACCCAGATCAACCGTGTTGTTCGCGCTCGCGCAACGCGACAGAGAGCTCGTTCGTTCCGCTCTCGCGCATTTCGGTCCCGCTCGCACCGAAAGCATTTATCGACTTCCTTATCAGGTTCAATCCCTGGTGCAATCGGGTGAAGTTACTACCGATACTCCGCGCTCGATGAAGCGCTACGCGCCGCGGACCATGTGAAGTAAGACCGCCCCCTGGCACAGTCGCGAACGCGCGGCCCGTTTCCCTTATGGCCGTCGATAATGGCCCTCGCCTTTCCATCCCGTCATCAACGGATGGCCCGGCGCGGCAGACGGCCCGCACGCATTACCGCCCCAGCAGCGATTTGGTGGAATTGAGATATTCCGCGACCCTTGACAGCCGGCGGAGACCTGACTAGCGTTCTCGATTGTTACCGTTAACAAAGTTCCACTTACAAACCTTCGTTGCCAGTGACGTACGCAGTTGCTGGCTGGACCGTGGTCGCGAATAACGATCCCATCGGCCGTCGATGAACTTGGCGCCGTGACCAGTCGTGCAATCGTCCGCGCGTACCTGGGCGGCCGCGAGGACAGTCACGGCAGGGTCGCGTCGTGGAGAGTGGTGTACCGGCAGATGGCAGTGGATTTCGAACCCCACGAACTGTGGAGTGAGGCGGCGCGCCTCGACCGCCACGCCTTCTACGCGCGGGTGCGCGAGGCCGGCGAACCGGTACCGCAGACGGACCCGAACTCCGGCCAACGGTTCTGGGTCCTGGCCAGGCACGCCGATGTGCATGCGGGCCTGCGCCACCCGGACCTGGGCCATGAGGTCCGCCGGCACCAGTCGGATCCAGCGCCGGCCCGGGTACTGGTCAGCGAGGCCGAACGCCTCGACTCCCGCCAGCTCATCTGCCTCGATCCGCCCGACCACACCCGGCTGCGCGGCTTCATCAACACGGCATTCACGGCCCGGACCGTTGCCCGCCTGGAGACCAGGATCGAGGCGCTGATCGACGGGCTGCTGGCCGACGCCCGGCAGCGTGGCACCGTCGACGGGGTCGCCGACCTCGGCCACCCGGTACCGGTCGGGGTCATCGCCGACCTCGTTGGGATACCAGCGGAAGACCGCGAGCGATTCCGGGGCTGGTCCCGGGCGATGATCTCGGGTGGGCGCGCGTGGGCGGTGGCGTCCGAGCAGTTCGCGGCCTACCTCGACGACCTCGCCGCCAAGCGCCGCGCGGATCCCCAGGACGACCTGCTCTCCGCGCTCGTCGCGCTGCAGATCGCCGGCGACTCGCTCGACCGCGACGAACTCGTCGCGATGATCCAGCTCCTGCTGGTGGCCGGGCAGGAGACATCCGTCGACCTCATCGCCAACGGCATCCTGGCGCTGCTCAGCAACCCCGACCAGTGGCAGCTGCTGAAGGACGACCCGTCGCGGGCGGCCGCGGCCGTCGAGGAGATCATCCGGTACGACGGGCCGGTCGAGATCGCACCGCCGCGGTACACCTTCCGAGGCATCGAGCTCGGCGGCGGGGCCATCCCCCCGTTTGAGATCGTCGCGCTGTCGTTGCTCGGCGCCAACCGCGATCCGGAGGTCTTCACCGACCCGGACGTCTTCGACATCACGCGCTCCGACGCGAAGCACCACGTCGGTTTCGGGCATGGCATCCACTTCTGCCTCGGCGCGCCGCTGGCCCGGTTGCAGGGACGCATCATGTTCGAGAAGCTCGCCCAGCAGCTGCCCGACCTGCGGCTGCTCGCCGAACCCGACCAGTTGCGTGGCGTCAACCCGCGGCTGACCGCCCTGCCCCTCGCGGTCTGAACCGCCGGCGGGACGCCCCGGCTATGCCGCGCTCCGCGCGGCGTCGCCGGGCTGCTGGGTCGTCGCTCCTCGGCTGGGTCAACTCAGGCGAGGCAGTGCGTAGCGTCGCCACCGGTCGCGGTCGGCGGCGTCGACCGATGTGTCCGGCGAGAACCAGGTCAGGCCATCGGTGGGGTTCCAGGCGGCGAGGAGCACGTCGAGCCCGAGGGCGAGCAGGATCGGCCAGCACGCCGCCTCGGCGAGTTCGACGAAAAGCTGTCGCGCCTCGGCGACCTGAGCGATCTCATCGCTCCCGGTGTAAGCGATGCTCCAGACGTAGCGGTATCCGTCGATGACTGACTCGTCGCCGGCGTCGTCTGCAAACGCGCCGAACCCGTTGATCGCCAGTTCGCCGCCGGTCTGGGCGTCCGGTGCGGTGTGTGCCGGGCGGGCGAGGAAGAGCTTGTCGTCGACCCTGGTCTGAGCCAGCCCGAGGGTCACGGCGAGTTGCTCGGCGAGCCGGTCACGCTCGAGCTCGCTGTTGATGAATATATGTTCAAAATTCGACACGCTGTCGCCTGGTTCCTCAAGGAAGGGTGATGATGCGGCCGTCGCCCAAGATGATACGGACGATGGTGGGTAGTTTCTGGCCGGTTTGTGCGGCTTGGCCGAGCGCCCGTGCGTGGCCTCGGATAGCATCGGCCTCGTCCACGTTCGTTGCCCGGCCGTCCAGGACGACACCGCCGCCATCCGGGACCTGGCCGCCGGCGTCGAGGATGTTGCGGCGGACGCTGTTGCTGCCGTCCTTGCCCGCCAGGGTTTTGAACTCGGTGATGGTCCCTGGATCGTCGGGTCCGGTGCGGACCATGGCATCGGGGTTCGGCTGGCCGGGAACGGTGTGGTCGGCGGGGCGCTGGTTGACCTGTTCACCGTTCTGGGCGAGCCGATCGGCGATGGCGCGCTCCTTCGGGAGGAACTCGTTGCCCGGGTCGTGAACGCCGGGCTCGAAGTGGTCACCGAGCGCACCGTGCTGCATGGCGGGGTCGAAGCCGGGGTCGCCCGGGCGGGGTTCGTGCGGCTCGTGCGGCCCGCCGGGGGACTCACCGTGCCGGACGCTGAACAGCTTGTTGAGCTTCGCGATCAGCTCTTCGAGCTTCCCGATGATCGGCATGAGCCTACGCAGACTGGCCAGCAGTGCCTTCAGGTACCGGCTGATCCTCGCCGCACAGGCGGCCACCGTGGCGGTGACCTGTTCGATCACGAGGGGTGTGGCGAGCCCGAGTGACGCCCCTTCCTCGGCGGCGTAGACGATCAGCCGCGACACGCACATGGCGATGGCGTCGCGCACCAGCAGCCGCACCGTGGCGATGAGCACTCCGGTGCCCTCGGTGACGGCGGCCATCGTGTCGGCGGCCGTGGCCAGCCCGATCAGCGCGCCCTGCTGTTGCCGGGAACGAGCGCGGTACGCGTCGCTGGCCTGGCCGACCCACGCGGACAAGTCCAGGCGCACGTCACCGGCGACGGCCTCGGACTGCTGACGCAACTGACCGGCAATGTTGCGCCAGGTCAGCGTGTTCGCGGTGATCTGCGCGGGATCGCCGGCCAGCCAGTTGAGGGTCTCGGTCAGCGGCCTGACGTGCTCGATGATCCACGCCACGCCGTACTGGAGCAGCACACCGACCGGGTCGGACACGAGCACAAGCCCGTCCAGACCGGCGCCGAGCGCGCCGAGGCTGCCGTCAACCCAGGAGCCGTTCTTGACGCTGGTACAGATGCTGTCGATGTCCTCGGCGATCCAGATCCCAGCCCGTGGATCGATGTCGTCGTCCGAAACTGCGCCGAACCGGTTGCCGCTCACTCGGACCGCTCGGCCGCACGGCGGAGCTGGGCGGCGTTGGCGTCCCTCGTGTACGCGTACTGACTGCCGATTACTCTCAGCGTGTCGGCGGTGTCGTAAAGGGAATGCGCACCGGATGCGACGGCGTCCAACACAACGTCCTGCAACTGGCCCAGCATCTGCGGCACCCACTGGCAGAGCTCGCCGTACGCGCCGGTGCTCGGCCTGGCCGCATACGCGGCCCGCTTCGCCATGTCAATGGCGTTCCCGGTGGCGTCGAGGTGCCCGGCGTGACTCATCAGCTCCGACGCGCGAGCGCTGAGCTCCGCATTACCGCCCATCCGACCCGCCCGTCACACGTGCCTGAAACAACGCGGTGACCGCCCGACCCTCCGGGCTGTCCCGGCCCACGGTCTCGTCCACCGCCCCGCCGATCCGGTCAGCGAGCCGGGCGACCGCCTTCCGCGTCGTGGCCAGAACCTCCTGCGCGATCCACTGCCCGGAGTGCCGCCGGACGGCGTCGTCCATCGTCACGCCGCTCAGTAAGCCAGAGGAGTCGACCGTGATCGTGATCGACCGGTCGGCGTTCGACGCCGTCGCGGTCAGCTCGGCGACCAGCCCCGACAGAGCTCGCGCTCTCGCCGCTCGATCCTCGATCCCGGCCAGCCACCCATCCACCCGGGCACCGGCGTCATCGAGTGCCGCCTCATCACCAAACAGAGGGAACTTCGCAGCCACGAAATTGATGGTACGACGAGGTCTCGATCCGCTCGGTTGTGGCCGCGTGGTCGACCGGCGGCAGTATCGCATCGCAGTCCTCAACGACGGGTTCGGATCATGCCGAAGGCGCTACGCGCGCATCGGATCCTCACCCCAGGCACCCTGCCGCGCTGGTACCGTCGGCTGCTGGCCGCCAAGTGGCGCCAGCCCATGCCAGCTGGCCGGCGCCCACCGCATCCCGCCGCCGGCACGAGGCGACGAAACCTGGACTTTCCTGCGCGCCCAGGCCGACACACTGCTGGCGACCGACTTCTTCCATGTCGACGATGCGGGGGCGGGTCCCCTCACGCCTACGGGCGCCACGTTCGGCCTGGGCGATCCGATGCCCGCGACGATCGCTCTGGTCGTGCGAACTGATGGGCACGAGCACTAGATCCAGGCGAGCACCTTAACGGTGCCGCTCGGCGCGGCCTGTAGGGCGGAGAAAGCGGCCTTCGTACCGCCGGAACCATCTGGCGCCAGCGTGACCCAGCCATCAGCCCGCTCGGCCAACAGCCGGGTCCGATCCGGACTGACAAGCAGCGCCTTGACCGCCGGGGAACCCGGAGCGACCAGCTGCCGCAGCGTACCGGTCCAACGACCGTCCGCCTCACAAACGAGCACGGCGATAGCACCTCCCCGACCACCGGCGCCGGCGCAGGCGATCTGAGTCAGATCCAGGGCCGGGCCGTCACATTCATACGTATAGCTCGCCACCCCACCGCTCGCCGTCGGACCGAGGACCCTGGCCCGAAGCAGTTGTCGGGGGCTGGCAACGATCCGGGCCTGGGCGCCGACGCCGGCCGGCGAGAACTCGACGTCCGCGGCTCGGTCGCCGTACCCGTCGACATCGAACAGGCCTTGGTTGGCCCACACCGGCTGCGCGTGCGGGTGCGCCGGGTCGACCACCGCGGCTCCCGCACCGATACCGTTGTCATCGCCATCCCACTCGACGACAAGCTGGCCCGTCACCGATCGGAACGCCACGTCCTTCAGTCGCGAGCCACGGGGCGCGAGCTGCTCCGAGGCGAGAGTGGCGGTCCAGATGTACATATCCCCGTCCAGCTCATAGAGCATGAGGGTGCCGCTCGGGGTAATCCACGCCAGCCGTGACCAGTCCGGACTGAACTCGCTCCGGTCGAGGTCGGCGGTCGGCAGCCCGATGCTACGGACCTGTCGGCCGGTGCCCGAATCGAACAACCGCAGAGAGGGCCCGGTACCGGCCGTGACGATCGCGGCGACCGCGCTGGCCAAGACCGGTGGCGCCGGCGAGTCGGGCAGGCTCGCACTTGGCATGAGCGGCGGATCGGACCGTTGGGTACAGGCGGCTGCGGTAACCAGGGTGGCGAGGGCCGTAGCGGCAACGATCAGGGCGCGGCTCGTCGACCGGCGCGACCAAGCAGACATAGATGGAACTTCCCCGTTCTTTTTCTGTGACGCAGAACGCTATCAGAGGGCCTCCCGACTGAAGTCCGTCGGTCCGCGCGCAGGGATACGCCACCGGTATGGCGTCCAGGTCGAGCCGGCTCATCGGCCCGCCGCGGGTCGCACCCAGGAGTACTCCGACGCCGTGGCTGGCAAGCTGGATACCCTTTGCGGGTAGGGCCAGGGTGCGGGGCGAGACACTGAGCCGCGCGGCCAGATCGGTCACCGACAAGGGCGTCCCGAGTCGCTGGCCGGCCCACGCGAGCAGATCCTCGAGCGCCGAGGAGGTCTATGTGATCAGCGGCACCTTCAACGATGGCGTGCGCGACTACCCGGCCGGCACGTTCCTGCACGCCCCGGCCGGGTCGTGGCATGTTTCCGCGACCACCACCGGCTGCACGCTGTTTCTGTTCTACCCGCAGGGCTGAGACAGCCTGGGACTCCGGTCGAGGCGTTGACGGATTATCCGCGCAGCGACCGGAAGCCGGCACGGACCTCGGCCGAGAACAACTGCGGCTGTTCCCACGCCGCGAAGTGCCCACCCTTGTCCAGCTTGTTGTAGTAGACGAGATTGGGGTAGGCCTGCTGCGCCCAACTCTTCGGTGCCTGATAGAGCTCGTCGGGAAAGGCGCTGACGGCGGCCGGGACGGTGACGCCCTTGACCGCGAAGAAGGACAACGGGTTCTCCGCGTAGAGGCGAGCGGCGGATACCGCCGTGTTCGTCAGCCAGTACAGCGTGATGTTGTCGAGGATGTCGTCCGCGGTGAGGCCGACGGAACGCCCGGCGAAGGCTTCGGAGATCAACTCCAGGCTGCGCGCGTCGTGGTCGAGCAGGAAGGCCGCCAGACCGACGGGGGAATCCGCGAGCCCGGTCAGGGTCTGTGGGCGCGTGCCCATCATGAGGGCGTACGCGACATGCTTCCAGACGAAATCCAGCTGCTCGCACGCGCGCCGTTCCTCGGCTGACAGGCCGGAGGGCAGCGAGCCGAGCGCGTTGTTCGCTCCGGTGATGTCGCACTGGAACAGGTTGTCAATGTCCGGTGGTACCGCGCCGGGCATGTTGGAGTGGATGCCGACCAGTTCCGGGGGCGCCTGTACACCCATCAGGTCCGTGATGACCGCGCCCCAGTCACCGCCCTGCGCGCCGAACCGGGTGTATCCGAGTTGCCTCATCAGCTCGGTCCAGGCCTTCGCGATGCGCTGCGGGCCCCAGCCGCCCGTGGTCGGCTTGCCGGAGAAGCCGTGACCCGGCAGCGACGGAATCACCAGATGGAAGGCGTCCGAGGCCTCGCCGCCGTGTGCCGTCGGGTCGATCAACGGCTCGATGATCTTCATCTGCTCGATCACCGACCCCGGCCATCCGTGGGTGACGATCAGCGGCAACGCGTCCTCGTGCTGGGAGCGGACGTGGATGAAGTGGATGTCCAGCCCATCGATCTCCATGATGAACTGTGGGTAGGCGTTCAGTTTCGCCTCGATCGTGCGCCAGTCGTAGTCCGCCTGCCAGTACCGTGCGAGTGCCTGGATCGTCGCCAGTGGCACACCCTGCGACTGATCGGCGACGGGCTCCTTCTCGGGCCAGCGGGTCTGGGCGATGCGATCACGCAGCGCCTGCAGATCCGTCTCCGGGATCGAGACCGTGAACGGCCGCCCCGTGGTGCCTGCTGGCGCCACCGTCTTGATCGCCATGCCGGCCTCCCATTCGTCGCGATCCCGTCGCGCGTGCGCGTCGTCGTACCGGCTGACACGCACGGCACGCCCCGGCTGTCTTCCCCCCGAGGGCGCCTTCATGCGCGAAGCACCGATCCGCACCCGACGCAAGATGCCGGGACGTGAGCCCGCCTCGCCGCGGCGGGATGGGCTCGGAATCACATTCGCATCACCGCTCGCTGACCCGGTCGGCGCATCGAGGAGGGGGCGACCTGTGCGAAATCGCCGGCCGCTGCGGGCAACCCGGTGGGGGTGCCAGGTCGTGTCTGGATGAGACAAGAGTGGTGCCGTAGGGAGGCAGCGTGGCGGAGCCGGACGGATTCCGGGAGTACGTGGTGGCTCGGCAGACCGCGCTGCTGCGCACCGCGTGGCTGCTGACCGGGGATTGGCAGCAGGCAGAGGACCTGGTTCAGGCCGCTCTGGCGAAGGTATGGCCACGCTGGCAGCGGTTGACCGCCCAGGGTGAGGGCCCGGAGGGGTACGTGCGGCGAGTGATCGCCACCACGTACCTGACGTGGCGGCGCCGGCGCTGGTGGGCGGAGCGGCCCACCACCTCGGTGCCCGACGTCTCACAGACCGGGGACGTGCTGGCCGGGATCGACCTGCGTGACGCGCTGGGTCGGATACTGCGGCAACTGCCACCCGCGCAGCGCACCGTGCTGGTACTGCGGTTCTACGAGGATCTCTCGGTCGAGCAGACCGCCGCGGTACTCGGCTGCTCCGGCGGCACCGTGAAGAGCCAGACCGCCAAGGCGCTGGACAAGCTCAAGGACGTGGTGTCGATGGGAGAGCTGCGATGAACAGTGCTGATCTCGAACGGCGGGTCGCCTCGGCGCTGCACGACCTGGTCGACGACCCGGTCACCTCCCCAGCAATGTTCGAGCGGGTCGCGGATCGGGTACGCCGTGGCCGCCGTCGTCGTGCGGCGGGTGCGGCATCGGCGGTCGTGGTCGTGGCCGCCTTGGCCACCGGCGGTCTCCTGCTGCGTCCGGCCAGTGATCCGGCGACCGGACCGGCGGCCACGGCATCGTGTCCCGACAAGGATCCCGGAGCGCCACGCAACTCTCGAGGCTCGGACTCAGACGGCGCACTCGTTGCGGGCACCCCAGTGGTGGCCACCATCTGCCGGTACTACGGCCTCAACCAACCCGCACTGCCTGGGACGCTGGCTCGGTCGGCCATGGCCCGCGACGAGGCCGCGGCGGCACTCGCCTCGGCCCTCAACGGCGGCCATCGGATCCCGGAGGGCGCTCGTTACAACTGCCCCGCGGATTTCGGGGCCTCGATCCGGATCATCTTCGGATACCGCCGCGGCGCGGCGGTGACGGTGTGGGTCGACCCCGCCGGCTGCCGCACCGCGACCAACGGTATGACCGCGCTGTTCACCTCGCAGGCGGCCCAGCGCCAGTTGACGAATCTCGTGGGCGAATAACCGTCGCGAGACCCGCGGATCAAGCCGTTGCGCTGCTGTTCTCGCGCAGCAGGAACAGCGGCTCCTCCTCCGGCCGCCGCGCAAGGCCTCGCCCTCGGAGCACAATGGTGCGACTCTATCGGCGTAGACCGCGAGGAGCAGTTCGAGGCGGTCGGGGAAGTGTCAGTACATCGTGGCGTTGCCGATGCCGGCCCTGGCCCGAACCTCGGCCAGTGGAAGTTGATGACACGCCCTTCCTTAGCAGGGAGCTCCCCAGTTACGATGCAGGATAACTGGGGGGCACCCCGTTTATCTCTGTCGCCTGGTGGAGGAGATGTCACGTGTCCGAGGGAGCAAGCGAGGCCGACGTGGTCGCGAGCGCGGCGGAGGTCCACCGGCGCATTATCGAGTTGTGGAGTGCGGGCCGGCAGGCCGAGGCGCTGATACTCGTTGCCCCTGACGCGGTCGACCACCGGGGCGGCGTGCAGGGCGATCGCGTCGGGCGGACAGCTTGGCAGGACAAATGGCAACACATGCATGACGACCTGGAAGGCGTCTCGCTGACGATCGAGCAGAACGTCGCCTCCGGCGACTTCTCGGTCAACCGCTACACCTTCCGCGGCACCCATACCGTCTCAGGGCGGCGCGTCGAAATCACCGGCATAGACATGGTCCGCGTGCACGACGGCGCGCTCGTCGAACACTGGGCCCTGCTCGACTCGACCGCGATGCGCTATCAACTGGGCGCCGGCACGAGCACCTGACGAAGAACAATTGGTGAGGGTTCCGCGGTCGGCGTGTCTGCGCTGGGAACAGCGGCGCCGCCGACGATCGTCGGCCGAGTTCGACTCGGCCTTCGCCCGCATCGCGGGCCGAATCGGTCGGGCCGAGCCGCGTCGGCAGGCCGGCGCCCACCTGTCGGGCCTTCTGTCCGATGTGAACACCAATACGTGTTGGCGGTTGGCCGAGCAGGCCGGAGACCCCACGCGGCACCGGATGTAGCGGCTGCTCGGCGAGGCGGTGTGGGTCGCCGATACGCTCCACGACGACGTGCATGACTACGTCGCCCACCGGGCTGGAGTACTAAACGGTGCCGCACGCGAGCAGAGCAGCCGCCGGCAGCGCGAGCAGCCCATCAACGTCACGGTAGTCCGCGACGGTCTGGTCGTACTCTCGCCGGATCCGGGCGATCATGCTCGGCGACTGGCTTCGCATCATGAAGCCGGCCTTTCCGATGCCGTTGGCGGGTCCGCTCCACCAATCCTCCGGATCGACCCGGTGTATCCAGCTCACGACCTCGCACCGCACATCTTTGAGTCGCGCCTCGCGCAGCAGACCGGACAGCCCATCCTCGGTCCGGGCGAAATCCTTGTCTTCCGGCAGCGCCAGCATGTCTGTCGGTCGTTGAGCGCCGGCGGCGTCAAACACCTGCCCCCACAGCCGCTGCACCGGCGGTTGTGGATCTGGCCAGATCGTCACGGCGATCCGGCCACCGCGACGGACCACGCGCCGAAGCTCAGCAATCGCTGCCGCGGGGTCACCGACGTGATTGATGACGAAGTTGCTCACGGCGGCGTCGAAGCATTCATCCGAGAACGGAAGATTGGGGAGAATCGCGTGCCGCACCTCGGCTGCCGGGACGCGTCGACGGACTGCGTCCAGCATGCTCGGCTCGGCGTCGACGGCAACGACCGCCGCGCCACGCCCTATCGCCCGGGCCGCGACCGTTCCCGGACCTGTGCCAACGTCGAGCACCCGACGGCCGTCCCCGACATCGGCGGCGTCCAGCAGATGATCCGCCGGATAGGCACAGAGAGCACCAACACTGCGCTCGAAGGCTGTCGCCTTGCCCGCCCACATCGACCGTTCGTGCTCGTCGAAACTCGTTGCCATCGCGTCCCCGCCCGCCGCCCATCGAGATTGATCAACAACCGTAGCGGAGCGTCCAGAACCGCCCCCGGGCGACCCGCCCAGGGCTCTGCACGAGCCAGACGGCTACGGCTCACCCACGGGCCCCGAAACGTCGCCCGCGACGATTTCGGGATCCGCCGCGGCGGGCGCAGAATCACCCCACGACTTGACCCTCGACCTGGTCGAGGCAGCAGGGTTCCAGGGTGTGGAGAGCGATATGCGGAGCATCGGCGAGACCGCACGGGCCAGCGGGCTCAGTGTGAGCGCGCTGCGGTTCTACGACCGCGAGGGCGTGCTCGTGCCGGCTCTGGTCGATCCGGAGAACGGCTACCGGTGGTACAGCGAGCCGCAGGTCGACCAGGCTCGCCTGGTCGCCGGCCTGCGCCGGGTCGGCATGCCGGTGGCCGGCATCGTCGCGGTGCTCGGCGCCGACCGGGCAGTCGCGCACCAACTGCTGCATCGGCACCTGTGCCGCCTCGAAGACGGCCTGGCCGATGCCCGCCGCGAGCTCTCCCGCGTCCACGCCCTTCTCGACACGCAGGAGAACCCGATGACCACCGTGACCCTGTCCCGCGCCGTCCTGGCCGCCGCCCTCGACTCCGTACGCTTCGCCGTGGGCAGCGATCCCGAGCTGCCGATGCTGGCCGGCGTCCTGGTCGACGCCGAGGCCGACAGCGTGACCTTCGTGGCCACCGACCGCTACCGGATGGCCATCCACCGCGAGCCGGCCACCGCCGACGGCCCACCCACCCGGGTGATAGCCCCGATCTCCTGGGTCGACCGGCTCCGCGACCACCCCGGGCAGGACGAGTTGGTGGACCTGCACCTGGGGAGTGCGGCGATCGAGGCGTCCGGCGACGGCTGGACGGTCAAGGACACCCCGCTGGCATACGACTACCCCGACTACCGCCGGGCCATCGAGGCGCGCACCGCCGACGGCAGCCCGCGCCCCGCGCCGGTCGACGCGGCCGCACTGCGGGCCACGGTGGGCGGCGCGCCTCGGGTAGTTCACACGCACGAGGGCGTCGACCACGAGCTGGCCATACTGAGCATCGACGCCGAGGGCGGGATCGACGTGGTCGGTGCGGAGCAGTGGCGTGCCGGGCAGGATCGGCACGTCGCGGTCAACCGGGAGTTCTTGCTGGAGGCGCTGAGCGCCGGCGGTGACGGTCAACTCGTGCTCGAGCTGGACGGTCCGATCCGCCCGCTGACCATCCGCCGGCCCGCCGACGACCGCGCCTACTCGCTGCTGATGCCAGTCAAGCCGTAGGGGGTCAGAAAGGTATAAGGCGGGCGGGGTCGGCGAAATCGAGGCCCGCGACCCGGCCCGGTCGCGGCGCCGGGTCCGGACGGTGGCACCGTCCGGACCCGGCCTCGTGGACCGCGCAGATCAGCTCTCCAGGTCGCGCTGCGCTCGGGCGGCGGCGTTGACGATCGCCCGCCGCTGCGCATCGGTGTGCCGGCCGGCGCTGACCCAATCCGCCGAAAGCTGCAGTACCTGCTGGAAGAAGTCCGAGTACTTGGCGAACGGCGCCTCCGCCCAGACCCGGTCGAGGAAGGTCTCGCCGTCCTGGTCGCGTACGCCGTCGTTGGGCACCCCGGAGCCGTACGAGCCGAAGACCACCTCCGGCTCAATCCGCTGCACGTACGGGTGGTAGGCATCGTACTGGCCGGGCACCGGGTCGGAGACGTAGTACGGCCTCAGCGTGTAGCCCTGCGTGGTGAACTGCATCGGCGCCTCGGTCGGCTTGATCGAGCTGGCCAGATCACCATTGAGCTTGAGGTCGCGGTAGAACGTGAAGTTCCGGTAGCTCGGGGTCGCGTCGAGGACCACCATCAGGGTCGGGCCGTACATGATCGACTGGATCGCCTTGTTGTCGATGGCCATCTCCACCCGGAAGCTCAACGGCATCGCAATGTCGATCGTGTCGCCGCTGGCCCAGGTCCGATCGATCGTGACGTAGCTGCCGGGCTTGGCCGCGAGCGACTGCTCTTGCCCGTTGACCCGTACCGTGTAACCCTGCGTCGCCCACGAGGGCACCCGCAGCCGGACCTTCAACTGCCCGGCGGCCTGCTCGAAGATCAGCCGGCTCGCCCCTTCGGTTGGATACTGCGTTTCCTGCGTGATGACGAAGCCGCGGTCCTGCCAGTTGAGGGTCGAGGCGATGAAGAGGTTGACGTAGAGACTCTGCTTGTCATCCGAGTAGAAATAAATCGTCTCCTGGTACTTGGTGTGGTTTTCCAAGCCGGTGCCGGTGCAGCAGCTGCCGTTGCCGCCGTAGCGGCTGTACTCGATGGTGCTGCCGATCTTGCGGGAGTGACCCGGCCACATGTTCTGGTGGTACGTCACCTCGGTGGCCGTGACGCTGTCCACGTCGTGGCGGGAGCTGAGGATGTGGTTGTGCAGGGCCTTCTCGTAGTAGTCCATGTACGCCGGGTCGGGGTCGTGGAAGAAGAGGTTCCGGGTCAGCCGCAGCATGTTGTACGCGCAGCAGCTCTCGGCGTGCCTCGGGTCCGACGACGAGGTGAACCCGGCGGTGATGACGTCGCGCGGGCCGAAGAATTCGCCGCGGCCGGCGCCGCCGTTGCTGAAAATGCGGTGCGGCACCACCATCGACCAGTAATTCTGCGCCGCGGTGTGGTAGTTCTGATCCTCGGTCTGCTCGAAGATCCGCAGGTAGCCGATCTGCGGCGCCATGTACTGGTTGGCGTGGCGCCCGTTGAGCTGGTCCTGCTCGGCGATGGCCGCGTTGAAGAGTGTGCTGAAGGTGAACTTCTTCGCCGTCGCCAGATACTGCGCCTTCTTCGTCGAGTCGGTGGCGTGCGCCGAGAGCTCCGCCATCACCTCGTTCATCGACCCGGCCTCGCCGGCGCTGTAGGTGTTCCACATCTGGTCCACCTGGGCCTGGCTGTATCGGTTGAGCCGCTGATAGGCCCAGTCGCCAATCCGGAAGGCGATGTCGAGGGCTTCCTCGTTGCCGGTCAGGTCGTACGCGTTCAGCAGCCCACGCATGATCTTGTGGCAGGTGTACCAGGGCGCCCAGACCGCGTTCGGCCCGCTGTTGGGCTGCAGCATCGGCGGCTCGATGCGACTGTACTGCCCCTCCGGGAACGCGGCCAGGAACCCGGGGTAGCTGGTGCCGATGATCGTCGCGTCCCGGTGGCTGCCCGAGTAGTCGAGGGCCGTCTCGCCCTCGACGTCGAAGCGGTACCAGGCGACCAGGTCGGCCGGGGACGCGACCGCGGCCGACGGATCCTCGGCCGCGAGCGCCTGCACCTCGGTCCCGTCGAAGGCCCGACGATAGATCCGGAAGTCGTCGACGCTCGAGTTCAGCAGCGGGTCGCTGTCGCTGGGTCCCCGCCCGATCCAGTTGTTGCCGGTGGCGCCGAGCCCGGCCGGAGTGAGCGTGATGGCCGCGGTGCCGGCCTCGACCCCGTTGACGTAGAGCCGGCCGGTGCCGTCGGCGCCGGAGAGGGTGACCGCGACGTGCGCCCATTGCCCGACCGGGATCGGCACGCTGTCGCCGGCGATCCGCTGCTCGCTGCTGGAGCCGTGGCTGG
This sequence comes from Rugosimonospora acidiphila, assembly GCF_039543385.1. NCBI lineage: Bacteria > Bacillati > Actinomycetota > Actinomycetes > Micromonosporales > Micromonosporaceae > Rugosimonospora > Rugosimonospora acidiphila. Next base: position 226,409 of record NZ_BAABJQ010000008.1, on the reverse strand, counting down.
TGATCGCGAAACGTGCGCCGGGGTTGGTCGCCGACACCCGTGCGATCAGCGAGAGGTAGACGTTGGCGCCGGTGCCAAAGCTAAAGATCTTGGCGTTGGTCTGCGACGCCGCGAGGTTCACCCAGGCCGCGAACGTGACGTCCGCGACGTCCGCCAGGATGCCGGCGGGGAGCTGAACGTACTGGTTGGGGTGCGGGTCGCTGAGCTGTACCGCCAGGCCCGACCGGCCCGGGACCCGACCCACCGGCCGGGCGTCCAGCGCCTGCTGGCACTTGCCCAACTCCTCGACCAGGTAGTCAAGCTTGTCGAGGAAAATCTCCTCACCGGTGTCGGCCCAACACTGCGAGAGCATCGACATGTAGTGGCCGCCGAAGTGGCCGCGTAGCAGTTGGGTCGGGGTGTCCCAACCGCCCGGCCAGGTACCCGGAGCGGGCAGACCGGCGTTGACCCGGAACGAGTACAGCATGCGGTCCGGGCCGTCGTGAACCCCGCCGGTGCCGGGATAGTTGCGGGCGTAGTTGAGCATCCGGTCGCGCTTCTGCTGGAAGATGCCGTCGTGCAAGGCGACCTGGTTCAGCGCGAAGGGCCTGACCAGCCAGTTCGGGGCCTCCCAACCCGGCCGCGGGTAGTCGCTTCCGGCGCCGCCCCGGTCGGGGCCACCGTCGGACGCTGACGCGGGCGAGGTTGGCGCGAGGGCTATCACGGCCGGGGCGGCGGCCGCCAACGCGCCGATACGCAGCACGTCACGCCGCGAGAACTGCTTGCTCACGTCAGTCTCCTTGCTTCTGCGTTGTGATGAGGTCGCTGGCCGGGACGGCACACGCCGACCGCCCCAGTCGTCAGGGTGAAATGTGAGCGCTAACATCAGAAGCCGCTCATCTCAAGATGGACTGGTCCTGAACTGGGGCAGGAGTACTAGGGGCGCGTGTTCCTCAAATGTTAGCGGTTCCATGGCTATGGTCAATACGTTCTCCCGCGTCGATGCCGTCGGGCATTCCGTCACCCGGTCGCCGGCCACCGCGGCCGGGTGACGGCGACGTGCGCGCCTCAACCAGTCGCCCCTGAGCCAGTTCGCCCCTCACGCGAAGCGGCGCGGGTCGTGTTGGTCGTCGGTCGCCCAACTACGATGAGTCCCAGCACCGTCCCAGTCTTCAGGCACATCCACCTTCCGCGCGCGAATCTGGAGGCACCTTGAAGCTCTTGCTGACGTCAGGCGGCGTCACGAACCCAAGCATCCAATCGGCGCTCGTGCAGTTGCTCGGCAAGCCGATCGCCGAGTGCCGCGCCCTCTGCGTCCCGACAGCACAGTGGGGTCACCCGATGTGCGGTCCGACATCGGTGCGGGGCTTCGTCGCCGCCAAGCCCGAGCCCGACTGGCAGTACCTGTCCGGCCTGGGCTGGGCATCGCTCGGCGTCCTCGAGCTCACCGCACTGCCCACCATCGGCGCGGAGCGATGGGTCCCCTGGGTCCGGGAGGCCGACGTGCTCCTGGTCGACGGCGGCGACGCGACTTACCTCTGCCACTGGATGCGGGAGTCCGGGCTGGTCGATCTGCTGCCCTCGCTGCCGGACACGGTCTGGGTGGGGGTAAGCGCCGGAAGCATGGTGATGACGCCCCGGATTGGGGACTACTTCGTCGAGTGGCCGTCGGCGCCGGACGACCGCACCCTCGGAGTCGTCGACTTCTCGATTTTCCCGCATCTGAACGCTTTCCCCACGAACACCCCGGCCGACGCGAAGCGGTGGGCCGCCGAGATCGGCGTCCCGGCCTACGCCATCGACGAACAGACGGCCATCAAGGTCGTCGACGGCTCCGTCGAGGTGATCTCCGAAGGGGAATGGACGAAGTTCGAGTCATAGCCGCCCGGTGCTCTGCGGCAATCTGGATCCGCGGTTTGAGCGCGTGACGGTGCGCACGCGCTCAACGGTGCGCACGCGCTCAGAGGTCGAGAACCTCGGCGGTGGTCGCCACGTGTTCGTGGGCCCGGCAGCGGCCGCCGCCCGTGGCGACGCCGCACGACGTACCGCGTTTGGTTGGGGCGCCGCAGAGCACGGCAGGGTCATGGACGTGGCAGAAGCCGGACGGTCGGGCGGTGATCGGGCAGGGCTTGCCGACCTTCGTCTTGGCGCGACACCGACCCCCATCGCCGATCACCGACGCCCGCGGCGCGGCTTGACGACGCGGCTCCGGCAGCGGCGGCACCGAGACGCCGGCCGCCTCCAGTGCCTCGCGCTGGCCGCGAGCCGCGAGCCGGTCGGCGCGTTCGTTCTCCACGTGGCCGGCGTGGCCCTTCACCCAGTGCCAGACAACCTCGTCGTGGTGGGCGACAGCGGCGTCGAGCGCTCGCCACAGGTCCTCGTTCTTGACCGGCTGGCCCTCCTTGGTACGCCAACCGTTGCGCTTCCAGTTCGCCATCCACGACATGATGCCGTTGCGGACGTACGTGCTGTCGGTGTGCAAGTCGACGACCGACGCACGGGTCAGTGCGGTCAGCGCCCGGATGGGGGCGGTGAGCTCCATCCGGTTGTTCGTCGTCGAGGTGGACTCACCGCCGCAGAGCTCCTTCTCGACCTCGCCGTAGCGCAGCAGTGCGCCCCAACCCCCGGGCCCCGGGTTGGGGCTGCACGCACCGTCGGTCCAGATCTGCACCCGCTCCGTACTCAGTTCCGCCACCCTGACAACCTACCGTGACCGTTCGGTCGTGGTCTCTCGCCAGCCCGCCGCCGGGGTTCGCGCCTCGGAGATGGCGTGTCAACGACCTGAACGACGTCCCCGGCGGCGGTCACCAGGGCTGCTCGATCTGCCGGCGTTGGCCGTCCAGCGCCAACTCCCAGACCTTACGGATCTCTGGAACGTTGTACAGCACCAGCAGGTTGGCCACGTGCTCTTCCTCCCGCCTCCGCAGTCCCCCGCGCCGCCCGACCCCGTACCACCACGGCGGGAACTCGCCGAACCCCAGATTCCCGATCCCGTCACGCCCCTCAGCGACGATCGCGGGGCGAAGCTGGCGCAGGTACCGGGACGTGACCCGAGTGAGCGGGAACCCTTTGATGACCAGGATCCGACGGTCCGTCAGCACATACCGGGTGCGGTTCAACGTCACAACACGGAACACGACCCGGCCGATGGTCCCGCACCCGACGAGCAGGATCCCGATCGGCACCAATTTCACGAAGCCCGGCGGCAAGCCTCCGGTCAAACGACCGGAGCAGCAGGCTCGTCGCGCTCAGCACGATGCCCGCTCCGTAGCTCGCGATGGCCCGCCGGTCGTACAGGCGCCACACCTGGTGGGCGACCGGGCGCCCCTCCCACCGGATCTTTTCGCCATCGAGCAGCTTGACCTCGTCGGTCCGCATGCGCCCATGTTCGCCGCCGTTGTCAATGCGGGCCCCGGTCTGCTCGGCGCTGGTGACGGCCAACGCCCAGACGCACTCCACCCGCAGCTACCCGCTGGTCGGCATGCACGCCGTCGCCAGGTGGCCAGTGCCGTCGCCGACATGGGCCAATGGTCCGCTGCTGTCACGAATAGCGCACTCTGTGGTTCCCAAAAAACCGCGAGCTCGATGTCGAGTCGGGGGGAACAGCTCCGACTTGAGAGTGCGAGGCGAGATCCGCCTCGGCACAAGCAGTCGAGCGACACCAAGGAGTAGAGCGGTATGAACACATCTGTTGAGCAGGTGCGGTCGGCCGATGGCACCTCGATCGCACTGGAGGTCGCCGGCAACGGCCGGCCGGTCGTGCTGATCGGCGGCGCGTTCAACGACCGGACAACGACCACCGGCCTGGCTCAGGTGCTCGCCCCCTACTACCAGGCGGTGACCTACGACCGTCGAGGACGCGGCGACAGCGGGGATGAAAGTGTCGACTACTCAGTCGACCGGGAGATAGAGGATCTGCAAGCGGTCATCGACCACGTTGGTGGCGCGGCGTCGCTGGTGGGCCACTCGTCGGGGGCGGTGCTCGCCTTGGAGGCCGCCAGCCGGCGTCTGCCGGTGGAGAACGTGGCGGCCTACGAGCCACCGTTCATCCCGGAGGGTTCCCGGCCGCGGCCAGCCCCAGACGTCGCCGAGCGCCTGGCTCGCCTGGTCAAGGCGGGCGACCGGGACGGCGCCGTCATGCTCTTCCAGACTGAGGTGATCGGCCTGCCATTCGAGCTGGTCGATGGCATGCGCCAGAGCGACATGTGGGGCTTCCTCGCCCGTCTGGCGCACAGCCTGCCCTACGACTACGCGCTGTTCGAGCCGGGCTGCCCGGTGCCCGCTGGCCGGTTGGCGGGCATCCAGGTCCCGACGTTGGTGATCGCCGGGTCGAACACCTTCCCGTGGCTCATGACTGCGGCAGAGGAGGTGGCGCGGGCCGTGCCGAGCGCTCGCTATCTCTCGCTCGAAGGGCAGGACCACGGCGTCCTCCACCAACCCGCCACTCTGCTGAAGTGCCTGAAAGAGTTGGTGCGCTGATGCTCTCCCGTTCACGCACGGGAATCAGCGCCGCGGTCAGCGCGTCCGGGGTCTCGGATCGGTGCCGGTGCTCAGGTGGCCCGCGGAACGAGGTAGTCGCCGTGCTCCAGGTCTTCGAGCAGGGTCCAGTGGGTGGGTGACCAGCCGAGCAACTCCTGGGTGTAGGTGCTGGAGGCGGGCGCGTCGAAGCCGTAGATGGTGGCCATGAACGGGTTGACGAAGTGTGCGACGGCCTCGTCCGGAGTCAGCGAGACGGCGGGCACGCCGAGGCCCCGGCCGATGGTCTCGGCGATGCTCCTGAAGTCGACGCCGGTCTCGCCCACGCCGTGCAGCACGCTGCCGGCGGGTGCCTTCTCCAGGGCCAGGCGGAACAGGACGGCCGCGTCGAGCCGGTTCACCGCGGGCCACCGGTTGGTGCCGTCGCCGACGTAGACCGCCTTGCCGGTTCGGCGGGCGGTGGCAACGAGGTTGCCGATGAAGGCATGGGCTGGCTCGTTGGGGCCGTGCACGGTGGGGGCGAGGCGGACAACGCTCGCGCGTACGCCCCGGTCGGCGAAGGCGAGGCAGGCCCGTTCGCCGGCGACTCGGAAGCTGGCGATTCCGTCCGCGACGGGCTCGTCCTTCTCGGTACTCACCCTGTTCGGGGGCATGACGAGCGTGCCTGACGTGATGACCAGCGGTTTGTCCGAGCCTTCGAGTACACGGCCGAGTGTCTCGATCGCGCCCGTGTCGCGCCGCTTCATATCGTCGGTGTCGGCGAAGTCGCCACCGTAGGCCAGGTGCAGGACGCCGTCCACGGCTTCGGCCTCGACCCCGAGGCGCAGGCTGTCGTGGTCGTCCAGACAGCCGCGGTGCGGCGTTGCGCCCAGCGCTTCGAGCCGTGCGGCGGCGGCATCCGAACGGGCCAGGCCGGTGACGGTGTGCCCGGCGGCGATCAGCTCGGCGACGACAGCGGGGCCGGTCTGGCCGGAACCGCCGGTGACGAAGACATGCATGAGTGATCTCCCGTTTTACGCCAGTGACTGGCGCTTCTTAGCGCCAGTCACTGACTATACGCGTAGCGCCAGTATCTGGCGCAACGTAACGCCGGTCACTGACAAATCGCGCTAACCTCAACGGGTGCCACGAAGCGGAGCCCAAGCGCGCCGCCGCCTGCAGCAGGCGGCCCTAGACCTATATCGAGAACGCGGGTTCGACCAGACCACCGCGGCCGACATTGCCGCACGGGCCGGCGTCAACGAACGCACGTTCTTCCGGCACTTCCCCGATAAGCGCGAGGTGCTCTTTGACGGCGAGGCCGACCTGCGCGCCGCATTGACCCGGTACGTAGCCGAGGCGCCCGACGGCCTGCGACCGGTCCAGGTCCTGCTGCACGCCTTCAGCAAGGCTGCCCGGATCCTCGAGGACAACCGCCCGTTCTCCGAGCCGCGACTGGAACTCATCGCCGCGACACCGGCGCTGCGCGAACGCGACCTGGCCAAAGCGGCTGCGATGGCAGACGCCGTCGCAGAGGCCCTTCGCGGACGCGGTATTCCCGACCGGCTGGCCGATCTGACCGCCCAGACCGGCTGGGCCACCTTCCATCACGCGGCCCAAGCCTGGATCGATGACCCCTCACCAGGCCTGGAGGCCCATCTCCTTCAGTCCTTCGACGCTCTGCAAGCGCTGTTCGCAGCCGCCCAACCGACGACAGCCAACCGCCAAGACTGACTCGGGCTCTGATGCGGGTAGCGACCGCCACCATGCGCGAGGGGGCCCGGCCACCAGGCCGGGCCCCCTGTCGGCACGGGAAACGATCCGCCGTGGCGGGTCGCTCCGTTGATCGCCGTCCTTCCGCAACCCGTCAACGCACGACCCTGATGGCCTTCGAGGCCGTGATCGGCGCCAGTGAGCTGGCGTCGGTGTAGGGGCGCATCGAGTCGTTCGTCACCGACACGGTCACCGTGCCGGGCCGCAGCGCGGTCAGCGTCCGGGTCTGCGGGTCGAGGATCGCGACCTTGCCGTGGTCGCGGGCCGCGTTGATGGCCGCCTTACCGCTGCCGATCGCCAGGTTCGACGAGCCACGCCAGTCGACCGACATCGGGTACTGCAGCGGCACCACCCGAGTACCGGTCGACACGCCCTCCGGCTGCACGATGCTGCCCGACAGCTGTGCGGTCTTGCCCAACCGGACCGAGTCCGGGGTGGTGAGTGTGATGGACTGCGCGAAAGCGCGCACGTCGGCCTCGATCCACTGCTGGCTGGCGTTGCGCTGCGAGTCGACCGACCAGTCGACCCACCCGGTGAAGCCGCCGCGGTCCGGCGTGCCGTACGGGTCCTTGCCCGAGGACGGCAGCACCGTGTACGGGACACCCTCGACCCGGTGGACGTTGGCGATCTGGGCGTGGGAACCGACCATCGCGGCGCCCTTGCCCGTGGAGTCACGGAAGTCCGTGAGCATCTTCTCGATCAGCGACACCTCGTCACGATCACCGAGCTGGCTCGACTTCGCCGCGTCCGGGTCGTCCACCGGGTGATGGGCGAACACCATGACGTTCTTCACCGACGGATCCTTCTCGGCGTCGGCGAGCGCCTTCTGCATCATCGGCAGCTGATCCCACGCCGTACCGTGCAACGTCCCGAGGGAACTGGCGAGCAAAATGAACCGGGTGCCCTTGTGGTCGAACGTCCGGTACGGCTGGCCGAACTCATTGGTGAAGTTCGTCAGGTCCGACTGCACATTGTTCAGACCGTAGGACTCGTGGTTGCCCGGCACGTAGTAGCACGGGATCGACCCCGCCTTCGGGTCCGGCGTGCTGTACTCCGCCGGCTCCTGACCCACGGGGATCAGGTCGCACCCGGCGTCGGTGAGCACCTGGCGGGCCAGCGCGAGGTCCTGCGGCAGGCCACGGTCGGTAATGTCACCGTTCAGGACGATCAGATCCGGCTTAGTCGCGCGGATCCGCTGGATGGCGGCCGTCGCGACCTGGGACAGCGCCGGGTTGTCGGCGGTGAACTGCACGTCCGACAGCGTGGCGAACTTCCACGTGCCGGGCCCGTTGGGCAGCGAGCCGTCGTCCGAGACCAGCGGGTCGGCCTGCAGTGGGGGCGAAGCGGGCAGGTCGATCGACGTCGGGACGTCGGCCTCGAAACGGTCCAGGACGAACGTGCCCGCCTTCTGCTGGGCGACGCTGGTGTTGATGCCCTGGAAACTCTGGATCGCGATCGGGAACGCCGTGTTGGCCGGCAGCGTCCACGTCGCGTACTGCCAGTCACTGCTCGCGGTCAGGCCGGTGCCGTAGACGCCGTTGCTCTTACCATTCGCGTCGACGTAATTGATGTAGGTCAGACCGCTGGGCACGCTGATGCTCGACTTGAGGCGCAACCGCACACGCAGCGGCTGGCCGGGCACCGGGACCCGTTGGGCCGCCGAGGCGGCCGAGATGCCCACGTTGCGCATCGCGTTGAAGTCGATCCGCAAACCGTCGGGGTCCGTGGAGAACGTCGTGGCCGCCGTGCTGTTGTTGCGCCAGCGGGCGAGCACGTCGTCGTTGAAGTCGTAGACCGTTGCGGTCTGCACGCCGATCGTGATCGGAAGCTTGACCGACTTGCCGCCGACCGTGACCGTCAGGATCGTACCCGCGTTGGTGAGCGGGGTGATCTTCAGCTGGCCGTCCACGGGCTGGATGTCGACGACGCTGTGGTCGTAGTCGAGCGAGAGGTCATGCGGGTCGATCGGAGCCGTGTAGCCCTGGTCGTCGCGGCCGGTCACGTTGATGCTGACCGCGTCGTCCGGCGTCGCGTCGGCAATCGACAAACGCTGGGACGACAGCTCAACGCTGTTGACCGGGTCGAGGACAGTGACCTTCTCCTGCGCCGACTGGTTACGCACCTGCGCCTTGACGGTGATCGGACCGTGAGGCTTGGCCGGGGCCGTGAGCGTGCCGCCCTTGATGGAGGCACCGGTCGCGGTCCAGTGCACGGTCTTCGGGTCGACGGTTATCGGCGTGTCGTGGTTGTCAACGCCCTCCGCCACGAGCGCACGGTGCAGCCCGGGGAAGATCTTCACGCCACCATCGGCCGACGCCGCACCCGGCGCCAGCTTGACGAGCAGCTGGTGCAGCTTGCCGTCGCCCTTCGCGACGAACACGCCGACGCCGTTCGGGTCGCTGCGCTCACTGCCGTCGGACGGCACGTTCCGGACGGTCGCGTCGTCCTCGCCGAGCGCGCGGGCGACCATCGTGGTCGAGCCACCACCGTCGAGGTTGACCGCGGTTTGCACGCCCATGGCGGCGAGGTCACGAGCCTCCTCGTCGATGCCGACGCCGCCGTTGCCGGTGCCGCCCGGACCGTCCCAGGTGGCGAGCACGAGCGTGTGGCCGCCGTCCTTGAAGCCGAGCGCGGTGCGCGGAGCGATCGAGGTGTCCAGGCCGCCGACGACCTTGCCGCCCGAAACGATGGTCCCGCCGTCACCCAGCGCGAATTTCATCGTCTTGGCGACGTTGTCGGCGAGCGCGTAGCTGAGTGTCACCGGGTCGCCGGGGTGCAGCGCGCGGATCGCGATCGCCGCGGCGTCGCGACCGACCAGTACGAAGCCGGCGTCCGGGATCGTCCCCGAGCCCGCGGGGCCGTTCGGGGTGACCGACACCACCTTGCCGTTTTCGACCAGGACCTCGGCGATCTGGCTGTTGGCCACCCCGGTCAGGGCGCGGTTTCGGCTGTAGTCGCCCCACGCGGACGTGTACGCGATCAGGCCGTCCGTCGGAGCCCCACCGCCGTCCGCGGCGTTGATTGACAGAACCTTGTGGTCCGTACCCGCGAAGTTCGCTGTCGCGTTGACCGTGAGGTCCACGAGTTGGGCGATGCCGTCATCACTGACGCCGACGTGCTGGCGGCCGCCGATGTCGGCGCTCTTCAGCAGCTGCCCGTCCTGGACTTCGCCGCCGAGGGCCGCATTGGAGTTGCCGATGTCGAAGAACTCGCCGTTGACCCCGGCGACGGCGCCGGCCTTGTTGGCGGACACGCTCAGCGGCCCGCCGGACGCGACCGGTCCCGAAGTCAGCAGGTCCGTGCTGACCGCACTGTTGGACAGGTCCACGGTCAGGAACTGCGCGTCGTACCAGCCCTTCTGGTCGAGCGCCTTCACGTGCTGCAGGTTGATCCCCGGACCGATCTTCTCGGCCGTGTTGACCAGGGGAAGTCCGCCGGTGACCGGCGCCGACTGGCTGCCGCTCGCGTACGCGGCGTTCGGTAGGAACGCCAGTGTGGACAGGGCGGCGACGCCCACCAACAGCGGTCTCATACTCCGATGACCCAGTGCCATCAACCTCATAGAAACCTCGACTCAGCAGAGTGGACGGGGCAGAGAGCTGCCTCGCCACGCCCAGTCCGAGCGAGGTAGCTCGAAGACCATCGAATAGATCGATTCGAAAACGAGGATGATGACATTACAAGCAGACGATGAACCTCGGCGGAATAGGCGATCTCGTCCACCCATCGACCGGGGCCCCGAACGTCCTCCGTGTTCCGGATCTCGTTGCCCAGACGTTCGCGGGCGGCGCCGGTCTGTGTGTCGTGCGCACGCCGAGCCTTCCCGGTCGATGTGACCGTCGCTCACGACCTGCCGGCACGGGACAGCGACTACGGGGCGACGGGGATCGTCTCGGGGGCCGAGAACATGGTGGCCGGGTACAGACTTCGTGCGCGCCAGCTATTCCTGGGCGGCCTGACGGCCGACGACCATCGAGGCGTAGAGTTCCGGGTCAATGGCTTCAGCGATCTGCACGTCGAGCTGCGCGCCGAGGCCGTCGAGTACCCGGGTGAAGAAGCATCGGGCGGCCGCCGCATACACCACGTCGGCGATGTCGGCATCCGACAGCCCCACACCACGGAGCTGATCGATATCGTCCTGCTCCACTGACGCAGCGTCCGTCGCGACCTTCGCGGCGAAGCGGTAAACGGCGCGATCCTGCTCATCGAGGGTCTCGCCGGACGGAGCCTGGGCGATGCGATGCAGCGAGGTTTCGTCGCCGCAGACGTCGCGGAGGAACTTCGAGTGGGCTGTGGTGCAGTACGTCGAACGCAGGGCCCGCGCCGCCGCGATGGTGGCCAGTTCAAACCGTCGGCGGTCCATTCCGCCGCGGACGGCAAGGTTGAGCGCGTTCCAGGCCTGGGCCACGTCCGGCCGCTGACCAAAGGCGCCGGCGTAGTTGGGTAGGAAGCCCCACGAGTCGCGTTGCTGTCGGTAGTACTCGGCGGTCGCCCCGGTCGCGGCGTGCTCGGGGATCGTCTCAATGAACATGGCGTCATTATGCACACGCAGCCAGTGATGGGCGTCCGCTGTACGGGTGGAGCCGTGTCGATGCGCCGCCGGTACTGGGCATCGGCAGCTACGCACCGGGGCCATCGACAGATGGCGCTGCTTCGGACCTGGCACTGTTGTGTTGCGGCGCCGCCCGGCGCCCTGCTCGCGATCACGCCGCGCGCCGGCCTGCCGCTGCCACATCACCGCTTCCGAAACCAGCCCCAACGACGAAGGAACCCCGCCACCACGCCTAGGGCGTGCTGGCGGGGACGCCCGAGAAGGACGGTGCGTCATGGGCCGATCACGAATCCTGAGACACGCCGAGTTGCCACGGTGTCCTGTTGGGGCGAGAATGGTACGAGGTTGATGACCCAGCCGACGCTCCGTAGGGAGATGGCTGGTGTCCGAAATATTTGGTAATGGTGCCCGTGCCCTAGTGCGGAGGCCCGGTCGGCCTAGTTGGTCGCAGCGGTATGTCGGGGGCGCCATCGTGATCCAGTTGGTGGGCGATTTCGATCTGTCGACGGCCGGGGAGCTGCGCCAGCTGCTGATGAAGGTCGCCGAGTCGGAGGCGACCGCGACAATTGTGTTGGACTTGTCGGGCCTACGCTTCATTGATGCCCACAGCATAGGCTTGATCGTGACCGCCTGGGCGGCCGCGAAGTGCCGCGGCCGGCAGTTGCAGGTCGACGGATTGCGAGGTGTGCCGGCGCTGATATTCGGCCTGCTGGGATTGGAGCCGCTTCTGGCGTATGAGGCGGGGAGTAACGAGGCCGGAGGGGATTCGGTTGGGCGAGGCGGAAGGGCAGGCGGCGTTGCCGCGGGCTGGGGTTCCGGTGGAGGAACGAATGCGGCGGGCTGATCTGTGGGAAGCCGGCGCAGACGAGCGAGAGCGGCTGGCCGACGAGCGGGAACGGCTAGCCGACGAGCGGGAGATGCTGGCCGACGAGCGGGAACGCCTGGCTGATCGCCAGGAACACGGGCTGGACCGGCGGGAGGCCGACCGGCCGGTGCAGGACGCACCGGCTGGCGAGGCCGACGATGAGGCTGAGGTGGCCGCGACCCAGACGGCGCTGCGCCGCGCCGAGGCTGCCGTGCGGCGTGCCGAGGCCGAGTTGGACCGGACGAGGCAGGCGGCCCTGCGGGTTCGCTCGCGCGCTACCCGCCGCGTCGCCGGGAACGAGCGCGCCGCGATGCACCGAAACGCGGAACAGACCGCCGATGCCGAGGAACGCGCCTGGTTGGGCGATCGGCGGGACTTTGTCGCCGCCGAACGCGACCGTCAGGCCGACGACCGGGACACGGTCGCCGACCAGCGCGACGAGGCCGCCGAGCTACGCGAGCGTCTGGCCGACGGTCGCGAGCACGAGTTGCTGGAGCGCGAGCGTCGTCTCGACCAGCCCCGATCGACCGGCCGTCGAGTCAGGGCGGTGCGCCTGCCGGATAACCGGGGACCGGCGACAGACCAGAACGTACGCGCCGACGAGCAGCGGCAGCGGCAGCGTGCCGCGGCCAGCCGGCGTGCCGCCGCGCAGGATCGTGGCCGCGCCGCCGCGAGCTGGGGTCCGCGGGAGTACGGGCCGATGTTGCTTGCCAGCTTCGCCCCTCTCGCCCAGCAGCTGTTCGGCACCGAGGATCCGCGCGACGCGCTCGCGCAGGTGGTGAAGTTCACCGTCGACACCGTGACCGGATGCGGCGGTGCCAGTGTCACGCTGTACCGCCATGGCGCCGTCATCGATACCGTGGCCAGCGACGCGGTCGCCGCCGAACTCGACGACCTCCAGTTCGGGACCGGCCTTGGCCCCGGCCCGGAAGCGATGCGAGGCGAAGGCCCCGTCTCCGTATCCGATCTGGCCAATTCACCACGCTGGCCGGTCCTGGCCGCCGCCGCGGCTCAGCTCGGTATGGCCAGTGCTCTGTGCCATGGCCTATTTGTCCATCGGTCGGCGCAGTGGTCGGCGCTCGGTGCGTTCACTCTCTACGGGACGGCACCTGGTGCGTTCAGTGATGAGGACCAGGAGTTCGCGTCGATCCTGGCCGCGTACATGGCCGTGGCCGTGGCCATGGCACACCGCCGCGACGAAGTCGAGCGTCGCGAGGCCGCCCTGCATCGAGGATTGAGTACGCGTGATGTCATCGGGCAGGCCAAAGGTATCCTGATGGAACGCCAACGACTGTCCGCCGGTGACGCCTTCGACCTGCTGCGCCGCGTATCCCAACGGCTGAACCGCAAGCTCGCCGATGTCGCCCAGCAGCTGGCAGAGACCGGAGAGATGCCGACCTAGCTGTCGGAGCCGCGCATCGCACCCGAGATAGCTGGTCAACCAGTCCCGCTGAACGCTGCGCGATTCCATCGAGCCAACGATTCTGATCTCTTGCTCGCTAGAGCGCGAGTTGGAACCTGCGCACAGCCTGCTCGTCCCACTCGATCCCGCAGCCCGCACGGTCGGGGACGATGAGCCGGCCCTCGTCGAGGTCGAACGGCTCGGCGAGGATCGGGTACGCCCAGTCCTCCCACTCCAACCAATGCGCGGTCTCGGTCACTCGTAGCAGGTGCGCCGACACCTCGGGGTAAAGGTGGCTGGACACCTGGATCCCAGCGGCGGCCGCGGCCGGCGCGGCGCGCAGCCACCCGGAGACGCCGCCGATGCGCATGAGGTCGAGCATCACCAGATCGCACGCGCCGGCATCGACGGCCCGCCACAGCTCCCGGGGACCGTAGAAATTCTCGCCCAGCTGGACCGGGGTGGACAGCTCTCCGGCGAGCTGCGCGGCACCGCGCAGGTCGTTGTACGCGACCGGCTCCTCGAACCAACACAGCCCACGGTCATCGAGCGCGTGACACCAGCGCAGCGCGGCAGCGAGCGACAGCCCTTGGTTGAAGTCCACCATCAGGTCGACGGCCGGCCCCACCGCCGCGCGTACCGCGTCGAGCGCGCGCAGGTCGTCGTCCAGTCGATCGCGGCCCAGGCGCAGCTTGATCGCTGTGAACCCGCCCTCGTCGACCAACTCGACCGCCTCGCGTCCCAGCCGCGAGACATCTGTCAGCCACAATCCGTTGCTGTTATATGCGGGTACGGGGCCGATCGTGCCGCCCAGGAACCGGGCCAGCGGCAAGTCCGCGGCCTTGGCGAGGGCATCCCACGCGGCCATGTCCAGGCCGGCGATCGCGATCATCGCGACCCCCTCGTACCCGACAATGTTGAGCAGCTTGCGGGACTCCGAGAAGTCGTCCAGCGGCCTGATCGGCTTGCCCGTCCGGCCCGCGGCCAGGTCCTCGATCGCGTTCACAAGGTACTTCAGCGACCGCGTCAGGTATGGCTCGAGATAGGCGCGGCCGACGACGCCCTCGGCCGTACGGAGATCGATGAGGATCAGCGGCCATTCGCGGTACACGCCGACCTTCGACACGACCGGGCGCTTGAGCGGGACGCAGACCGACCGGACCTCCACCGATTCCAGGGTGAGTTCCTGACGCGACATGGGGATCTCCCGCCCAGGGTGCGACACGGGTCTGCGGAGGCCTACCCGGCGGGACGAGCGGCTAAACCGAGCGACCAGGTCGGTGGGGCCACCGACGCTCAATGCCCGGATCGATCCGGGCATGCCTGCGGCGCGCGCTGGCCGAGCGCACACCACGGTCTCGGCTCGCCCACCCGTCCATCACGCGCCAGCACGGCGTCGAGGCGCCCCGCGTGAGACCTCCTCCAGCTGTCGAAGGGCTGGGTGCTGGTCGCGGACCGGGCTCAGCGACTCCAGCAGCGAGGCGAGATACAGGATCGTCGACTCCGCATGCCAGTCGGCGGCGACCTGCACGGCGATCGGCATTCCGTCGCTGCTGGTGCCGAACCGCATGGACAGGGCCGGCAGTCCCGTCAGGTTGAACGGGACGGTCGTCGACGACACGTGGAAGGCTTCCACCGTCTGGCCGTCGAGGGTGAACTGCCCGAGCTGGTGCGCGTGCGCGGGGATCGTCGTCACCGGGAGCAGCAGCGCGTCGTACCGCTGGAAGTACTCGGCGAAGCCGTCCCGGAGCCGCTCGATGCCCTGCTCGGCCATGACGTAGTCCTGCACGGACGTGTCGGGTGTGGAGAGCATCGTCTTCGAGTACGTGAACATCTGGTCCTCGTGGCCCGCGGTGGCCTCCCGCATCGCCGGTTTCAGCTCCATGACGTGCTGCAGGGTGAACAGTTGGAGAGGGTTGTCCCGTTCAAGAGCTGGGATGTTCACGGGCTCGACCTGCACCCCTGCTGCCTGCAGGGCGTCGGCGGCCGCCTGAACAGTTGCCGCGACCTCCGGGTCGACCGGACCGAGTCCCGAGTCGACCAGCCAGCCGAGGCGGACGGGCCGGTCCGGCGAGGCGCCCAGGCCGGTGTCGAACTCGCGCGGGACGGTGGAGAAGCCGTCGGCGCCGTCAGGACCGGACAGCAATGAGTACGCCAGTGCGAGATCGCGGATGGTGCGGGCCATCGGACCGGCGTGCCAGTCGCGGCGCGGCGCCCGCGGCCAGACCCCCGTCATCGGGATGCGCCCGTGCGTCGCCTTGAGGGCCGCGATACCGGTGTCGGCCGCCGGCCCGCGTAACGAGATGGACAGGTCGCTTCCCAGACCGAGCGGCGACATCCCCGCCGCGATCGCCGCGGACTCCCCGCCGCTGGAACCGCCGGAGCTGCGGTCGAGATCCCAGGGATTGTTCGTCCTACCCGTCAGCAGGTTGTCGGACTCGATCCAGTACGCGAACTCCGGAAGATTCGTCTTCGCCAGGAGGATCGCACCGGCGCGTTTCATGCGCGCCACGCTGGTGGCGTCCGTGTCCGGGACCCGCCCCGCGAAGATCGGCGACCCGCGCTGGGTGCGCACCCCGGCGGTGTCGAACGAATCCTTGACCGTGAAGGGCACGCCGTGCAGCGGCCCCACCTCCCCGCCCGCCGCGAGTTGCTCATCCGCCGCCCTCGCGGCCTCCAGTGCACCATCGGCGAGCGTGACGATCGCGTTGATCCTCGGATTGGTGGCCTCGATACGGTCAAGGTGCGCCTGAACCACTTCAACGGAGGAAGCCCTCCTGGTGCGGATCAACTCGGCGAGTTCGGTCGCGTCGCAGCGGTTGAGGTCGGTGGCCATCATGGATTCCTCTCTAGGCCGGCCCGCGCTGGCGAGCCCGGCAGGACAAACGACCCTGCCCTCCGCCCGAATACTCGTGCAGAGAGGCGTCGAAGAACGCCGCCATAACGATGATCAGGTGAGCGGCCGTAACCAGTTGGTGACGGCGCAGGCCGCCGCTGCGGAGTCCCTGCTGCGTGGCGGCATCCGGTCCGACCTGTCGGGGTCGGACGTCGGCTGGCTGTCGAGCATCCTGGGCCGCCGACCCCACCGCCTGGACGCGGCAGACCTGCGCCACCTGGATCGCCGCTCTCGGCCGCATGCGCGTCAACGCCTAACTTCAGCGTACCGCCGGCAGCCGGGACCGGATGGGCAAACCTTCAACCGCGGGCAGCATGGCCGGACAGGTCACCGCGCCGCGCGCGACAGCTACACGGAAATGTGGTCGCCGCCTCCGGATCGACCTCGTGACGCCGTCGATTCAGGTGGTAGCTGGAGTGGTGTTACTCCTCGCTCGGGACGACCCGACTGCGCTGCCGGTACTCGCTCGGCGTAAGCCCTACCAGCGCCCGGAAGCGGCGCGCGAAGTAGGTCGGGTCGGCCCAGCCGACCGCGGCGCCGACCTGGGCGGCCGGCAGGGTCGAGTGCGTCAGCAGCAAGGCGGCGCGCTCGGCCCGCGTACGCGCCAGGAAGTTCATCGGAGCCAGCCCGACGTGCTGGGTGAAGAGCCGGCCGAGGTAGACCATCACGGTCCGCACGTCAACGGTCGCGTCGACCCCGGCGGCCCGCGGCCGCGTGCGCGGCTCGTCCGTGCCGAACGACCAGCGCGGCGCCGGCAGCGCATCGGTCCATGGCTGCGGCCGCACGGCGAGGTCACACACCTGGTGGTGCGCATCGACCAGCACTTTCTCCTCCTCCACTCGCCGTCAGCGCCCACCACTCGCGCGCAACCGGATCCGCGGTGACCACCGCCAGGTCCGCTGCGAGGTCGGTGCCACCGCTACTCGTCGCAGGCGAACAGCAGCCCGTCACGCTCGCAGAGCCAGCGGTTCGTGAGTTGCGGCGCGCCAGCCGCTCAAGTACCGCGGGCCACCGTCCACGTGCGGCTATTGGTAGCGCTCTACCTGCTCGGGCTGAAGCCGGACGACGAGCCGCACGGTGGCCTCCCGGACGTCGTTGCCGCGATTTCGGCCCACGTAGTAATCCGATGTCCGGCAGACCGACGGTCCGCCGCGACGAGAGGCAGCACCGAGGCGGTCAGGGCGCGCAAGCTCATCAACCTGCTCGACCCGCGCCGAGGCGACCGCAGGACGATCGATGTTCGTGGCTATTGAACTGTCGTACCGTCGAACCCGAAACCGCGGCTGGCGTGGACGGATCGCGCCAGCTGACTGCCCTGTCGCATGGAGCATTCGCAAGCCACCGCTCTTGCCGTGACGCCTGCTCCCTCGGCGCCGCTTACGCCGAGGTGTCCGTCTCGATCGCGATGGCGCGAAGGGCGGCGGCGAGGCGGGCGACAGGCTCCGGTACGGGCCGAGAGAGTCGGGCGAGCAGGATGCGTCGCTGTTCTCGCGGCCCGCCGCGGACCGGCAGGATCCGCACCCCGGGCGGCATCACGGACGCGAGCGCGGTAGGTACGGTGGTGATGCCACAGCCCGCGGCCACCAGATGCAGTTTGGCCAGCCAGTCACGGGCGGTGTGCGCGATCTGCGGCCGCTCATCCACGCCGGGCCACACCCCCATCGCCTGCCGATCGCCCGGGTCGGCGATCCAGCGCTGGCCGCGCAGGTCGGCGATGTCGATGAACTCACCGCGGGCCAGCGGGTGCGTGTCGGGCACGGCGACGCGCAGGCTGCGCTCGGCAAGCGTGTGCAGTTCCAGCGGGGGCGTTTCGGTGTCGAGGGGGCGGTACGGCGGCGCCGACGCCAGCACCGCCAGGTCCAGGGTGCCGGCGCGCAGCGCCCGCACCAGCGCCGGCGTGCTGCCCTCGCGGGTGATCACAGTGATCGCCGGATGGGTCCTGCGCAGTTCGGCCAACGCGCGGGGCAGCAGCCACGCCCCCGCGCTGGCGAACCAGCCGAGCCGTACGATGCCGTGCTCCTCGGGCAGACCCGCCAAATCCCGAGCCGTGGCATCAACCTGGTCGATCACGGTGGCCGCGCGGCGCACCACGATCCGCCCGGCGGGGGTGAGCCGTACCCCGTCGTGGCGCCGCTCCAGCAGCGGCGTGCCCGCCGCCCGCTCCAACGACGCGATCTGCCTGGAGACCGCAGACTGCGTGTACCCGAGCGCGGTTGCCGCGGCGGTGAGCGTACCGCGCTCGGCCACCTCCCGGAACACCCGCAGCGCGGTGAGGGAAGCGTCGGTGAAGGCCATGACATATACGCATACCACAGTTGAGAGATTCTCGTTGGTGACATACCCTTCGGCTGCCTAGCGTGGCTGGTATGAGCTTGATCGAAACATCCTTCGGTTTCGCCAGCACCGTGGCCGACGTAGCTGCGGGCATCGATCTGACCGGCCGGCGCGCGGTGGTGACCGGCGCACCCTCGGGCCTCGGCCTGGAGACCGCGCGCGCCCTGGCCGCCACCGGTGCCGAGATCACCCTGCCCGTCCGCGACCGCGCCGAGACGGTCGAGCGCCGCAGCGCAACCCTGCACGGCGTGGCCCGCTATGCCCTAGACCCGGACAATGCCCAGCGCCTGTGGACGCTGTCCGAAACCCTGCTCGCCGCAGCCTGAACCGCCGCCCAACGACAAGGAAGAACATGACCACCACACCGAAAATCGCCCTGGTCAGCGGAGCCACTCAGGGACTGGGCCTGGCTCTGGTCGAAGGGCTCGTGGACCGTCTCGGCCCCGCGGACACCGTCTATCT
The DNA here is from genome assembly GCF_039543385.1 of Rugosimonospora acidiphila. Lineage (NCBI taxonomy): Bacteria > Bacillati > Actinomycetota > Actinomycetes > Micromonosporales > Micromonosporaceae > Rugosimonospora > Rugosimonospora acidiphila. The sequence continues at coordinate 207,691 of NZ_BAABJQ010000008.1, read as the reverse complement.
CACCGGACGCGACACAGAACGCGTCGCCCAGGCCGTCGAGGCCATGCCCGGTGGCGGCGCCCAGGTCCGGGGAGAGATCCTCGACGTCGCTGACCCCGAGGCCGCCAGTCAGCTCGCGACACGGCTGAAGGAACGCCACGGCGGCGTCGACATCGTGTTCAACAACGCCGTCATGCGGGTCGGTCCCGACGACGACCCCCGGGCGATCGTCGAGGCGTACGCCGAAGTGAACAATTTCGGCACCACGCGCGTGCTGCGCGCCTTCGCCCCGTTGCTGCGCGACCACGGCAGGCTGATTGTCGTGGCCAGTTCGCTGGGCACCCTGCACTATCTGGCGCCCGTGCTGCACGACCACTTCGATCGTCTGGCGTCACTGGATGACGTGGACAAGCAGGTCGCCGCCTGGCGCGATGCCGTCAAGGACGGCAGCGCCCGCGCCGGTGCCTGGCCCGGGTTCGTGAACATCCCCTCCAAGATCGGCCAGGTCGCCGCCGTGCGTACCCTGGCCCGGCAGCGACGCGAAGACGACACCGCACGCGGCATCCTGCTCGCGTCCGCCTGCCCCGGAATGATGAACACCCCCACCTCCGCCTTGTGGTGGGACGTCAGCACCGCCCCCAGCCCCGCCCACGCCGCCGTCGCGCTGCTGGACCTAGCCCTCCAGCCAGTCAAACCCAGCCACTACGGCGAACTCGTCCGCAATGGAGAAGTCCTCCCCTGGGCGCCCAGCCGATGAAAGAGCGCGTGACCCGAAATTCGGCTGCCTGTCCTGGTCCAGGACGTGCTCACCGGGGTTGACCGCAGGATCGGTGACGGCGACGGTCGTAGCGCTACGACCGGCTCGGGCCGGCGTTCATCGTGTCGTGATGCCCAGTGGATCGTGCGCCAGGGCCAGTAGCGTGAGCCGCTCGGTGGTCGGGGTTCCTGGCATCGGCGAGAAGACGGCAAGGAGGTGCGAGCGTTGCTCGTCGAGGAGGAACTGGCAGTCGAATTCGAGCAGCCCGACTTCGGGATGCCAGATCCTTTTGTAGCGCCGGCGCAGCTCGGCGACGTCGTGCAGCTTCCAGAGCGCAGCGAATTCGGGACTTTCGGCCAGTAGGCGTGAGACCAGCGCCTGGGCGGGAGCATCACCGCGGCGCGTCACCGCGGCACGCAGATCGGCGACCAGTGCGCGGGACTCCGCGGCGTAGTCCTCGACGGGGTAGCCGGCTCGTGCGGCGGGCTCACGGAACCAGCGGTAGATGAAACTCGCCTCCGGGCCAATGTTTCCAGTGTGAGGACCGAAGACGGCACGCGCCAAGTTGTTCTGTACGAGGGTCTCGCCGAGATCGGTCATGACCTGAGCCGGGATGTCGGTCAGCGCGTCGAGGACACTGAGCAATGCCGCGGCGACATGCCGGTCGTCAGTGTGGCGTTCGGGAATACGGTGACCAGCCAGCCGGTAGAGGTGGTCACGCTCGTCTCGGCTCAGCCGTAACGCGCGGGTCAGCGAACGGAGGACCGGCTCGGATGGCACGGCGGTCGCCCGTTGCTGCTCGAGCCGGGTGTAGTAGTCGGTCGAGATCCCGGCCAGAGCGGCGACCTCTTCGCGCCGTAGGCCGGGGGTCCGTCGCCGGCCGGCCGCCGGGAGGCCGACCTCGCCGGGGCTCAATGCGTTCCGGCGAATCTTCAGGAACTCTGCTAGCAGAGGGGCATCCATTTTTACAATATACGCACCCATATACCCGCTTTGGCAGAGTGAAGCTCACTCTGCCAAAGCCGCCGGGAAGACCCGCAGGCTGGATCACGAACGATCCGACCGATCTTGGGAGCAGCACTATGTCCACCTGGTTCCTCACCGGCGCGTCCCGCGGGCTCGGCGCCCATTGGGCCGAAGCCATCCTGGAACGCGGCGACAACCTCGCCGCCACAGCCCGCGACGCCGCGACGCTGAAAGCGCTGACCGACCGCTACGGCGACCGGGTACTCGCGCTCGAACTGGACGTCACCGACCGCGCTGCCGTCGACGCCGCAGTCAATAGGGTCGAGCAGCACTTCGGTGGTATCGACCTGCTGGTCAACAATGCCGGGCACATGCTCCACGGGGCGGTCGAGGAAGTCAGCGCCGATCAGGCCCGCGCGCAAATGGACGTCAACTACTTCGGCTCGCTGTGGACCACCAAGGCCGTGCTGCCCGGCATGCGTCAGCGTCGCCAGGGCCGGATCATGCAGGTTTCCTCCCTTGGGGGCCTGGTTGCCTATCCGGCATTGGGCATCTACCAGGCGTCGAAATGGGCACTCGAAGCGATGAGCCAGTCGCTGGCCGCTGAGGTCGCCGCCTATGACATCCACGTGACCCTGATCGAACCGATCATGTTCCCCACCGGCCTGGCCGCCGCCTCACCACAGTCCACGCCAGACCCCGCATACGCACATGCCCGCGAAGCCCTCTACGCAGGCGCGGCCGGGTTCGTCCCCGGAGACCCCGCCGCCACCGCCCAAGCGATCCTCGCACTCGCCGATGCCCCGAATCCGCCGCTGCGGGTGCTGTTCGGCATCAACGGACTCGAGGCGCTGCGAACCGAGTACGCCGGCCGGCTCGCCGGACTGGAGAAATGGGAGCACCTCTCCCGCCTCGCTCAAGGCAACCCAGCTCAGAAGTGATATGACCGACGGAGCTTCCGGCCGCGCGGCGGGGACCGGCCACGTCCAGACTCGGTGAGGGTCCGGACGAGCGGGCCGGTCTTCGCGGCGCCGGCGTCGCGTCACAGGGGGATGCGGTACCGGCGTCGAGGCGCGGCGCGGACGCGTTGACGTAGCCGTTCTCGACTGCGTACGCGGCGAACGACGCGAACTCCTCCGGACCCCCTAGCCGGCGCGGGTTGAGGAACACGGCGCCCGGTGAGGCGATCTGGTCGGTGGAGGTGTAGCCGTCGAAGATGGGGGTGTCGAATCGACGCCCGGCCCCGCCGAACCGGCGACACCACCGGATCGCCGACACTCGCCGGATCGCCCGCGGCGCCCACCGCGACGGCGCCGGCTGGTCGCGCCCGCAGCACCGGTGGGTCCTCTCCTACACCCGGGGTTGCGAGGATCCGTTCTGTACGGACGGATCGTGGCCCGTGGTCGCGAACGCCCGTCGGTAGGCGGCAGGCGTCTGACCTACCCGGCCGGCGAAGAGCCGGCGGAAAGTTCCCGGGTCCGAGTATCCGACGGCGTGCATCGCCTGGTGAACGCTTGCCCCGGTCTCCAGCACGTGCTTGGCGTGCGCGACCCGCAGGTCCTGGAGATGCTCGAGGGGCGATTGGCCGCACGCTTGGGTGAAGCGGCGCAGCACCGTACGGGTACTCACGTGGAAGGCCGCCGCGAGACGGCCGAGCTGGTAGGGGTCGGCGAGCCGGGCGGCCAACCAACGCCTGACGTCTTCGGCGAACTCGTCAGCTGCGAGGTGAGCGGTTGAGTCGATATAGGGCGCTTGGCTGGTCCGGTTGTCGGGGACGAGGGTTACCCGCGCCGTGCGCCGGGCGATCCCCTCACCGGTGCAGCGGCGGATTATCTGCAGGGCCAGGTCGTGCGAGGCGCTGAAGGCGGCGGCGGTGGTCACCGGCCCGTCGGTGACCAGCATCCGGTCCGCCTCGAGCCGGACAGCCGGATAGCGCTCGGCGAAGGCCGAGGCGAACAGCCAGGAGGTGGTCGCCCTGCGGCCATCCAGCACGCCGGCCTCGGCCAGCAGGAACGCTCCCCCACACGCCGACGCCAGTCCGCTCCCGGACCGGCGCAGCCGCCGGATCAGCCGGAGTTCGGGCTTCAGGCCGGCGAGGATCGCGTCGATGTCGGCTTCGGGTACGAGGTCGAACCCTGGCACCACGAGTAGGTCACAGGTGGTGGGCGCCGCCGTCGGTGTGATCACGACATCGCCCGCGGCCGTGATCCGTCGTTCGGGCCGGGCCACGAGGATGGCCGGTTGGAATGGCTGGGGCTGGCGGGCCGAGGCGGCCACCCGGTTGGCTACCAACAGCAGATCGTGCAGCGCGAAGGTGCCTGCGGCGAAGCATCCCGGGTAGGCAAGCACGCCCACCCGCAGTGGTTCGCACCGGGTCTCGTCGATGGCGAGAATACTACCTAAACGGGGCGGTACCGCCACTAGCACGGCCGGCATTCGGTGATGGACAGTCGCGGTGTGAGGATCCGACCTCGATACGGCACCGCCCCGGTCATCACCTACGAGGATGACCTGGCCTCGGTGGCCGCCCCCGCCGTCCGCCAGCGGCTGCGGTTAGCGAAGACCGTCGCACGGTTCGGCCCCGCACAGTGGCAGGCGCCGAGCAGGTGTGCGGGCTGGACGAACCGTGACGTGGTAATCCACCTCGCCTCGGTCAACAGGTTCTGGATCCACTCGATCAACGAAGGTCGCCGTGGCACGCCGACCCGGATGCTCGACGCCTTCGACCCTGTCGCCACCCCCGCGGGCCTCGTGGCGGCCGCGGGCAATCCGTCTCCCGCGGACGTGCTGGATGCCTTCCTCGGGTCGACCCACGCACTGACGGATCTGCTCAGCACCCTGACTGACGACGAATGGTCCATGCTCGCCGAAAGCCCGCTCGGCCATGTCAGTATCTCGGCCGTCGTGCGGCATGCATTGTGGGACGCCTGGATCCACGAACGCGACATCAGCCTCGGGCTCGGCGACCTGCCGGTGGTCGAGGCCGATGAGGTCGATGCCGCGCTGCGTTGCGTTGCGGCGCTCGGGCCGGCGTTCGGGGTCCTCCTGGGCACCCTCGACGATCGGCAGCTGACAGCGACGCTGACGACCGCCGATCCCACCGTCGCATTCACCATCGCGGTGGCTCAGACGGTACGAGTAGCCGCGGGCGTCGATCCCGCCGCCCCCGTGGCGGTTCACGGCCGCGCAGTCGCGGTCCTCGAAGGGCTCAGTCAGCGGACTCCGCTAACCCTGCAGCCCGAATGGCACTGGTTGACAGCCGGCCTGGAACAGGCATTCGAGACCGGGTAGCCGGGCGGGCGTTGTCGCGTTATCGGATCAGACGACACGTTGCGCCGGTGGCGAGGCCCGAGTTCAGATCAGTTCATGATCATATCGGTCGAACCCGGATGATCGTCTTCCCATTGGTCCGCTCGGTCGGATTGAAGGCAGCGACAGCGTCATCGAGGGTCGCGACGTGGCCGATGTTCGTCCGCAGCCGTCCGTCCCCCACCCGCCGGGCGATCTCACCCAGTTGCGCGCGATCGGACACGACAACGAAATCGACCGCCAGACCGTCGGCCGGCCGCGCCTCGGCCGGGCCGGCGACGCTCACCAGTGTTCCGCCGGTTCGAACCAGACCCGCGGACCGCCTTCCGATGTCGCCGCCGAAGACATCGAACACCAGATCGACCCCGCGGACGCCTTCCAGCGCGTCGTTCTCGAGGTCCACGAACTCATGCACACCGAAGTCGAGCGCCGCCTGACGGTGGCCGGCGCGTCCGGTACCGATGACGTAGGCGCCGGTCTCACGTGCGAGTTGTGCCGCCATCGAACCGACTGCGCCGGCCGCGCCGTGCACGAGGACGCTCTGGCCGGCCCGGAGGTGGCCGTGTTCGAACAGACCTTGCCACGCGGTCAGTCCCGTCATCGCGACGCTCGCGCCCACCGTGAAGTCGACGTCGCCCGGCAGCGGCGCGAGGTTGCGCGCCTCGACGACGACATACTCCGCCAGCGTGCCGTCGCGGGTCCAGTCCGTGAGCCCGAACACCCGTTGCCCCACCGACAGCCCCGTTGCCCCATAGCTGAGGGCGGTGACCACACCGGCCACCTCGTGGCCGGGGATCGACGGTGTCCGGTCACGGCCTAGGCGATCGATCCAGGTAGATGGCCACTCCAGCTCATTCCCGGTGAATCCCGACGCATGAACTTCAACGACGACATCGCCATAGTTGGCGCCCTCAAGACTGGCGAGCCACGCCGCGTCCGGCTCGGGCCGCTGCGCCAGCGTCATCCCAGCCGTTCCCGCGGCCCGGTCCGTCACCACGATCGCTTTCATCTGAATCCTCTTTGCAACAGTCTTCGCCAACCCCGTTACGACATAACAGAGGTCCCCGTTGTCCGCGTCCTTCTGGACGAACCCGGATGGTCGTCTCGCCCTTGGCCCCTTGCGGCGGATGGAAGGCGGCGGCGACATCGTCGAGGGCCGCGACGTTGCCGATGTCCGTCCACGGCCGACCATCCGGGCCGCTGGACGGCTCGAACCATGTCTGAACGCCGGACGGCTACGTCAGGTCGTGCTCGAACGCGGCGAGCTGCTCGTCGCCCTGGGCCCCCGTGGGTTCGTGCTGGGGGTGGGCACCGGCCCCGGGATGAACCTTGTCGATGAGGTCGAGGTATTCCGGGTTGCGGGCGATGAACTCACCCACGAACGGGCAGATGATGGTGATCTTCTTCCCGCTCTCGCGGACCTCATCCAGCACCCGAGCGACGAGTTCTGTCGCCACCCGATGGTTGCGGTAGGCGTGGTTGACCCAGGTCGAGAGCAGCACGACACGGCCGCCGACGATCCGGTACGTGAGCTCGGCGATCGCGTCAGCGCCGAGGGCGGCCATCCACCGGCCGTGCTCCGCGTCGTTGATGACATCGAGCTCCCAGCTGGACTCCACCTCGCTGAGACCTGGCTTGTCCAGAGCGGCGATGAGCGCCACGTTGTTCTCTTCGCGAGTGACCGCCCCGGCGTCAAGATTGATCGTCATCGTCACACTTTCTGTCGAGGGAGGCCCTTGGCCACTCCCGGGTGTTCGGGGTCGATGAGGTCGCCGTACGCCAAGTCCTTACGGGCGAATGCGGATGATCGTTTTCCCCTTGACCCGCTCGGTCGGATTGAACGCCGCAACGGCATCATCGAGGGTCGCGACGTTTCCGATGACCGTCCGCAGACGTCCGTCCCGCACCCGCTGGACAACCTCGCTCAGTTGGGCCCGATCGGACACGACGACGAAGTCGATCGCGAGGCCGTCCGCGGGCCGCGCCGCCGGCGGGCCGGCGATCGTCACGAGTGTTCCTCCGGCTCGAACCAGCCCTGCCGACCGCGTCGCGATGTCACCGCCGATCACGTCGAACACCAGGTCGACTCCGCCGATATCTTCCAGTGCGTCGTTGTCGAGGTCGACGAACTCCTTCGCGCCGAAGTCGAGTGCCGTCTGACGGTCGGCAGCGCGTCCGGTACCGATGACGTAAGCGCCCGCCTCACGCGCGAGCTGGGTAACCGACGATCCGACGCCGCCGGCCGCACCGTGCACAAGCACGCTCTGGCCCGGCTGAAGACGACCGTGCTCGAACAGTCCCTGCCAAGCGGTCAGGCCCGAGATCGGCAGGCTCGCGCCCACCGTGAAGTCGACGTCGCCCGGCAGCGGCGCGAGGTTACGCGCCTCGACGGCCGCGTACTCCGCCAGCGTGCCGTCGCGGGTCCAGTCCGTGAGCCCGAACACCCGCTGTCCCACCGACAGCCCCGTCGTTCCATAGCCGAGGGCGCTGACCACGCCGGCCAACTCGTGCCCAGGGATCGACGGCGTCCGGTCACGGCCGAGGCGATCCGTCCAGTTCGACGGCCACGTCAACTCTCCAGGAGTGAAACCCGAGGCATGCACTTCAACGAGCACATCGTTGCCCGCGGCCTCCGGCTCGGGACGCTCGGCCAGCGTCATCCCGGCCGTTCCCGCGGCCTGATCCGTCACCACAATCGCCTTCACCCGGCACCCCCTCTATCCAGTCCTCACCGCCACACTCTCTGGACGGCTCTTTGGACTATATCGTCCAACACCACCAGGCTCTACGCCGGGCGGGGCGGCCGCCATGAAATGCCCGAGCACCCTCGGCGCCGGCACCGCCGGCGGCCGATGATCCGCATCTGGCTCCGTCAGCTGAAATCCGATCGATGGCACCACCTGGGATTCCGTCGCCTGCCGACGGATCCAGGCGCACAGGTCCAAGATCTCGACCAATCAAGCGCCCTGGTATTACCCACCGACGCCCCGTTCACCTCAGGCTTGAGCGTGGAAGCGCACGCCTTGCGCGATACGGGCAGTCTCACCACGTGGCGGCCACGTGTTCAGGCGGGCTGTCGCACCGCCGTCCCGAGATTATTGTCGATCACGTACCGCCAGAACCCATCCGCGCCGCGACGCACGACATCGCTCGCCGAGCCTTCCAGACGCACGTGCTCGCCGTCGGGCCCGGTGCCATCAATCGACCAGTCCAGCACGAGCAGGGCGGTATCGCCGGCAACGAACACGTGGCGCGCCTTGGCCTCCAGCGGCAGGCCATACTTGAGATCGGGCTCGAGCTGCGCAGCGATCTCGGCATGACCAGTGACGGTTCGTCCGTCTTTCACGACGAACACGGCCTCCGGCTCGTACAAGGCCAACATCGCGCTGACCTTGCCGGAGTTAAACCGCTCAATCAGCGACGCGACGACGTCTTCGGGTTCGGTGGGGAGTGCATAGGATTCGGACATTACGGCTTCCTGTTCGGGCTAGCTATCGGACCTCAACTGGACCAACTCGTCCAGTGTAGCAAGGGTCGCCGAGCGGGCGCCGGGGGCGAGGTCGCAGCGGGCCGGACGCCCTCGGGCGGGGAATGCGCACCATGGCTGATGGGGCGCCGCAAGGGACACCGATGGTTGAGTCGGCCTCCGACACGAAGTCGTCCAGGTGCGGCGAGACGGCCGCACCTCTCCACGAGTAGCACGGGACGGTGGAGGAGAGCTCGCGGACGGCCGCGGCCGCGCGGTTGACGGCGCGTGCGCCCAAGACGAAGTTCAAAATCGTCGCTAACGCTGCCGCCCTGATGCGGGTGCGAGGATTCGATGGAACGACTCTGGACGATGTCGTCTCGCGATCGAGGCAGGCCGGGTTCCCGGTGGTTCAGTGGCAGAGCCAGCGGAGCGGGACGGAATCCGCGTTGGCCAGATTCGCCTGACCGCCGATGACGTGCCCGTCGTCGCTGATGGTTCTTGCCCCGGAACCGACGCCGCCTATGGTCCCGGCCGGCAGCGGCAACGCAATCACCTGGCCGTTCTCCTCAACGGCCGGGTTGGACCCGGTGGAGCTGCCAGCCATCCAGCCGTACCGGTTGATGCCCCAGGAAGGCGGGCTCAGCTTGGCGGGGGTGGACTTCCCGGTACGTAGGTCCCACTGCACGATGCCGCAACGGTTGGTATGGCTGGCCCTACGGCAAAACGTAGGGACTGCCGGATGTCGATGAATGTGCGGGCCGAATAGCGTCGATACATGGAAGCGTCAACTCGAGGGTTACCAGCCATGGACCGTCCACAGTTGAGACCCGATGCGCGGATCGGCGACATCGATGCGTTGCGCGGCTTGGCACTGCTGCTCATCCTGCTCGTGAACATCGCCTTCTTCGCCTCCGGGTACCCGTTCCAGCTGGTACACGATCCGGCGGACAACGGCTTCGATCGAACAGTGTCGCTCGCGGTCGAGCTGCTGTTCGCGATGAAGGCGTACCTGCTCTTCTCGTTCCTCTTCGGCTACAGCTTCACGTTACAGCTCGAGTCGGCCGCCCGGCAGGGCGTCGAGTTCACGCGGCGGTTCCGGCGCCGGCTGTTGGGGCTGTTCGTGCTCGGCGCCCTGCACGCGGTGCTGCTTTTCCAGGGTGACATCCTCACCACCTACGCACTCCTCGGTCTCGTGCTGCTCGCCGCCCGACGCATCCAGCCCCGCACCGCACTGATTGCCGCGGCCTGGATCGTCGGCATCATCGCGTTCTTCATCGGAGTGGCCGCGGTGCTCGGGGCCACCCTCGTACCGGACCAAGCCGCCGCGATCGAAGCCGGCGCCCGCTCCACCGCGGCGCTCCAGGGCGGCCTCGGCGACGTCATCGGGGAGCACCTGCGCTCGCTACCCGCCATGCTCGGCACCCTCCTCGTCCAAGGACCACTCGCCCTGTCCGCATTCCTCGTCGGGCTCGCGGCCGGAAAGCGGCGGATGCTGGCCGACCTCCCCAGCCACGCGTCCCTGCTACGTTGGGCCGAACGTGTCGGCTACCCGGTCGGGCTGGCCGGCGCAACGGTGTTCGCGATCGGGGGCGGCACCGACAATGTGACCGGCCTGATGGTCAGCGTCATCACCGCCCCGTTCCTCGCCGCCGCCTATGCCTCGACGGCATTGCGCCTCTTCCAACGGCGATCTCGGATCGCGCACACGCTGGCAGCCGCGGGTCGGATGTCGCTGTCCAACTATCTCGGCCAGTCCCTCGCCGGTGTCCTCATCTTCACCGGCGTCGGGGCCGGACTCGCCGGCCGCACGTCCCCCGCACAGGCCGTCCTCATCGCGTTGGCCGTCTACGCAGTCCAGGTCGCCCTGAGCGTGTGGTGGGTGCGCCGGTTCCGGTACGGGCCAGTGGAATGGCTCCTTCGGGCCTGGACGAACCGCGAACGACCAGCGATGCGGCGCTGACCGTCAGATCGCCGTCGAGGGCCGGCGGATGGCGCTGGCCCTCGCGGGGTCACTGCGATCAGTGACCCGGGTCGCGAAAGCGTTCGCGCCGGCGGCGCCCGCCGGGGATGCTCAGCATTGTTCGATTGCCCGAGGGATGCCTCGCGCATCACCGGGATGACCTGGATCAAGCCGTCGTTCCGGTGGCTGATGCATCGCAGCGACTGGGCCCGCAAGGCCAACCAGGAGCGCATTCTCGCCGTACGGATCACCCGTCAGGGTTGGGAACTGGCACTGTCCCTGTCGGTGCCGACCGTGCCCAGCGCCGGAAGCGAGGAACGGGGCAGGACACTTGCCGGTGCCGCCGTACATGTCCAGTGGGATCCCGAGCGGTCATTGCGCGGTGCGGCCTTGCACCACTACAGCATCCAGCTAGTGCCGTGTCAGCGAACCTTCGCCCTGTCGCAGTGATCGGTGCTGCACGAATGTGGCTTGAGCTGGGTATTCGTGGTCGTGGGCGGATGTTGTCGTACCCGTGTGGTGGAGTGCCTGATGTGCCGAGGCGTCGCGGTCCGGATGCTGTTCGGGTGGTGCATCGCACCGCCCGCGTTGGTCTGCGGCTGACTCGTGGGCAGCGGCGGCGGTGTTTCGGGTTGCTGCGGTCCGCGGGTGATGTGTGGGCCTGTCTGTTGGAGATCAATCAGTGGCGGTGGCGTCGTCAGGCACCCCCGTTGGTCGGGTATCAGGAGTTGTGCCGGGAGTTGACGGCGGCGGGTTCGGGCACGTTCGGTGAGCTGTGCACGGTCGGGGCGCGGTCGGTGCTGCGCCGGTTTTCCGACGCCTGGTTCGCGGCGGCCAAACGCCGCCGCGACGGCGACACCCAGTCACGGTTCCCCCGCCGGCGGCGTGGGTTGATGCCGGTGCGCTGGTATCACGGCACGTTCACCCTGGTAGGGCGGCGGCTACGGGTGCCGACCGCGGCCGGGTGCCCCGCGTTGTGGCTGCGGCTGGACCGGGAGATCCCCTACCCGGCCGAGCAGGTCAGGTCGGTGACCCTGCTGTACGCGCAGGGTCGGCTGGTCGTGGAGGTCACCGCGGAAGTACCCGTGGCCGCCTACCCAACCGGCCAGGGGCCGGACCCGGCCCGGGTGGCCGGGGTTGACCTGGGCGTCATTCACCCCTATGCGGTCGCCGGCCGTGACGGTGCGGGGCTGTTGGTGTCCGGGCGGGCGATCCGCGCCGAACACCGCATGCACCTGACCGATACCCGTCACCGTAACCGGGCGGTCGCCGCCCGGGCACCGAAACCGGGGCAGCGCGGCTCCCGGCGGTGGCGCCACTACCGGCGTCGCCGCCACCAGGTCGAAGGCGCGCATCGGCGTCGGGTCCGTCAGGCCCAGCACGAGGCCGCGAAGACCGTGATCGGCTGGGCGGTGCAACACCGGGTTGGCACCCTGACCGTCGGCGACCCCCGCGGCGTCCTTGAGCAGTCCGCGGGGCGGCGGCACAACCTGCGGCTGCGTCAGTGGCAGATCGGCCGGGCGATCGCGGTGCTGCGGGACAAGGCCGAACTCGCCGGGATCACCGTGCACCTCGTTGATGAACGCGGCACTTCGTCAACCTGCCCCACCTGCCGCAGGCGGATCAGGAAACCGAGGGGCCGGACGATGACCTGCCCCCACTGCCAGACGACCGGGCACCGCGACCTTGTCGCGGCGGCCATCATCGCCACCCGCACCCCGGGCGGCGGAACTCCCACCTCCGGCAGCATTCGGCTGCCGGAGGTGATCACGCACCGTCGAGCCGGCCGGCACCTGCCCGGTGTCGGCCAGTCCCGGCGTGACCCCCGCCGCCGCACCCTAGCGCCGGCACCAGGGTCCGTTGGCCAGCCGTGGCCCGCCCCACCACCCGTGGTGGGGAGTCGCTCGACCGCCACCAGGCGGCGAGGATCCACAACCCCCACCCGAGAGGGCAAAGGTTAGTGGATACGGCACTAGGCATCGGACGCGCGCTGATCCGCGAGTACGCCGAGCAGTTCGTGGCTGCGGGTAGCGATCGGTTGGCCCACGAGGTCCTGTCCACACCGGGGGCCTCAGTCGATCCCCGGCTGAGCCCCCAGGGTCGGAGCCGGTCCTTCCTCCGGGACACCGCCGCCCCCCGCCTCCGCCACCGGGAGCCCGCCAGTCGACCGGATCCGTCCCCACGGCTTGAACACGGCAAGCAACAGCGCGACGATCAGCGCGATCGGCGAGACGATCGGCGGGTAGATCATGCCGTGCAGCGCCGCGTCCACGTGCTGCCCCGCGGCCAGTTCCCGACCCACCCGGGCCAACTGGGCAAGGCCCGGACGCAACGCGAGCAGGACCAGCCCGGTGAGCAACAGATTCAACGCCAGCTTCGTGGCGACCCACCAGTACCGCAGAAGCCCATACTTACTACCGAGCCCAAGCAGCAGACCGGTGGCGAGGCACACCAGGCCAGCCGCGAACAACGGCCAGACGGCGACCAGTTCCAGTACCTGATAGCACAGCGCCACGGTCGCGGTGTCGCCCCTGCTGGCCAGCGAGGTAAAGATCAGCACAGCCATGACGACGTCAATGCCGAGCCACGCGCCAGCGGACGCGATGTGCACGACCAGCGTCCACTTGCGAGCCCGCACACCCAGCCGCCACGGTCGCGGCCCACCCGAGCCTACCGAGCCCCCCGGCGCGATGATGGGCTGCACGAGACGTTCTGAACGCATCCGCCGTCCCTCCCTGATTGCTCCGGCTACCCGCCCAGCATCTCGAATCCGGACAGTCGCCGCATACCACCAGGGAAGGATTTCGGCATACCACATTGGGCGTAGCCGGATTCCCAGTCGATCATGAAGACGTCGGCTGGGGACCAGCGCACGCTATACCCACGATCAAGCTGGTCTCGCTCCAGCTGCCGGCGCGGACGACCCCCTCGTCGCGCTCGACCAGCTCGGTGAGTCCGGGTATGGCCGTGGTAGCACCCATCCGAACTGGTGGCGGAGCCGCACGGCCGCGGGTTCGAGATCCATCGCTTGCTTGTGCCGCTGGCCCGGGACGGTCGCGGTCCCGGGCCAGCGTGGAGATTTGTTCAGGCGGTCAACTTCCAGGGCCCATACGGATCACCCGGCACCTGGTTCCGGGTCCACCACTTCGCCTCGTAGACGTGACCGTGGTAGATCGCCACCTCACCCGTATTGAAGATCCGTGACGCCGTCCACAGCGGGACACCGTCGGAATTCACGGTCAACTCCTGCCACGGACCGTACGGGTCACCGGGCGCCTGGTTCTGCGTCCACCAGGAGGCCAGGTAAATCGCCCCGTGGTAGCTGACCAGGTCGCCGCTGTCGTAGACCGCCGAAGCCTTCCATGCGGCCGGGACGTTCAGCGTGACCGGCGTCGACTCGCTGCCGAGGTTGATGACGTCTCCGCCATAGACAGCGCGTAGCACGTGGGTGCCCGCGGCGAATGTCGGTGTCGTGAGTGAGGCCACCTTCTGGCCTTGCGCGAGGCTTGTGCTTCCGAGGACGGTGGAACCGTCAAGGAAGGTGACGGTGCTGCCGGCAACCGGTGTGCCTCCGGCTACCGTGGCCGTCAAGGTGACCGGCTGACCGATCGGTGCGGGATTCGTCGACACCTGCAGGGTCGTGGTCGTCGCGACGGTGGGCTGGGTGATGGTCGCCGGCACGATCCGCCACAGTTGGCCCTTGTTGGCCGGGACCATCCAGTCACCGTTGGACGGCGCCGCTGGCGCTTCCTGCTCCACGACGGCGTTGGGGCCGGTGCCGGAAAGCGCCAGCACGTTGCCCGTTGCCTTGTTCGTGATCATGTAGAAGCTGCCGTCGCCCTTGGTCACCAGCGGCGGCGCGGTGCAGTTCGCCGGGGTGTCGCCGCAGTCTCCGACGCTGAGGACGTCCCATTCCTGGGCGGCGTCCGTTCCGGTGGTCGCGAGGACGTCGGCGCTCTGCGGATTCTGCACGACCGGGCTACCGCTGCCGGTGAGCCCGTCGGTGTCAAGGACGTTGACGCCGCTTGTCTTGTTGGCGTTGACAATCTGGAAGAAGCCGTCGCCGCGATGGTCCATGGGTGTGGGGTACGTTGCCGCGTTCTGGTGCGGATCGGCTCCTTGGGCCAAGATCTGCCACTGCTGGTGCGGCCCGGTGATCCCGGTGTCGGGCCCTGTCCGCAGCGAAGCCCCCGGTGCGGCCGACCCGGAAGCTGTTTGCAGCACGCGCCCGTCTGCGGCGTTGACAAACTTGTAGGAGAGCGTCGGATTCAGCTTGCCACCCATGGCGGCCAGGACCGGTAGTGCGGCGTTGTCCATGGGGTTCGCGGCCGTCGTCGAGGCATCGAAGAGGCCGATGCCGGGAGTCGCCCAGAAGCCCTGGGCCGCGGTGATTCCGGGGATGGAGGTTGCTTCGCCCGCCCACCATTCCATGCCGAGAGCCAGATGGTTCGGGATGTTCTGCTCGGCCTTGGTGAGATCGATCATTCCTTGGCGCGAGAGGTCGCGGGACGGACCTGACGGGTTCACGCCGTACCACGGGTCCTGCGGGCTGCCGCTCGTCGTGTATGCCACGCCATCCTCGATGGTGAAGATGGGCAGGCCGAGGCCGTTCGCCTCGGTGGCGAAGTTCGTCTCCTCGACATGCTGCCTGCTGGTGCCGCAGTTCGCGGTGTTACAGGGGTGCCAGTCCTGCTGAGCCTGGGTCAGCGGTCCGTGCCAGCCGGGGTAGTAGCTTGAGCAGGCGGCGTCCAGCGGGATTCCGTTGGGCCCGGTCGCGCCGGCGAAGAAGGTCTGGAGATCGGGATTGCCGTCGACGTGAATGCAGGTGAGCGGCGGCGGCAGCGGCCGACCGAGCAGCCCAGGGTTGGACGTGTCCGCCGCGGCGTCGGCGATCGCTCGCATGGCCGCCTGCTGGATGCGCGGGAAACAGTTCGCCGTCCCGGTACCACCACCGGTCGCCGTCGGGGTGCAATTCGTGCCCGAAGGCGAAAGGCCACCGGCGCCCGTGGTCGTGAACATACCGTCGTTGACTTCGTTTCCGATCGAGACCATGTCGGGCCACGCACCGTTGGCTCGGAACAGCTCCATCTCCTGCTTCACATAGTCGTACATGAGCCCTGGGGTCTGCGAGTCGCCGGCGAGTTGGTCGACCGTTTTGCCGGCCCAGTTTCCCGGAGTTTCAGAGGTGTTGTCGCCGGAGTAGAACAGGGTGACGTTGACCGCCATGCCGAGTTGCTTCGCGCGCTTGGCCAGATCGACGGCTGACCAGTCCGTCTGGGCGTGGTTTCCGCTACTCGTTCCGCCGGGGGACGCCGAGTTGGCGCTGGCCGGGATGATCTGGCTGGCGGGCGGTGGTGCCAGCGTGTAGTTGTTGTAGGGCGCCGTGGTGATCGGGAACGTGACGCCGTCGTGGACGACGGTGGTATTGATCGAGGCCGGGCGGACCCGAATCATGTTCATTCCCTCGGCCTTGAAGATCTGCAGCAGGTCCTGCCCCGGCAGATAGCCCACATGCCACCATGGCGGGCTGTTCGCGGCCACCGTACGATCAAACTCGGCCTTCTCCTGCAGGCTCGAGTCGTTGCCGAGGAAGTAGGTGGGGCGCAGCAACCAGGACTGTGTCGCCGAGGGCGCGCCGACAAGCGGCGACTGGATCAGGGCCGTGTCCGGGTCCGAACTGGAGTCAGACACATCCAGCACGAGGTGAGTGCCGGCGTTGATGATGACACTGTAGCCGTTGGTGATGTAGGTAAAGTCCCACTCTTGGGTCGATACGCCGCTGGCGCATCGGTTCTGAACCGTCCAGGTGGTTCCGGCCTCCGATCGGCTGTCGAGGCAAAGTCCGTTACCGACGTTGCTGATCAGCCAG
This sequence comes from Rugosimonospora acidiphila, assembly GCF_039543385.1. Classification (NCBI taxonomy): domain Bacteria; kingdom Bacillati; phylum Actinomycetota; class Actinomycetes; order Micromonosporales; family Micromonosporaceae; genus Rugosimonospora; species Rugosimonospora acidiphila. The sequence goes on along the minus strand of NZ_BAABJQ010000008.1, from coordinate 191,382 downwards.
TTGCCACTCGGTACCTTGGTCACGGACCATCGTTGGCCGAGGTCGCTGAAGTTGCGAAGGCTCTGACGGACGTTGTCGCCGTCCTTCGTCGTGGCGCCATTGCCGCCGGCCTGGAGCCCGGACGCCTGGCTGACCAGATAGTACGACTGGCCGTTGACGGGGCTCGGGTCAATGGGAGACGGCGGCTGGACAGCCGTGGCCAGCGCCGGCGCGGGGGTCGCGACGACGACGCCAACGACCAGCGCGACCGCGGCCAGGACGGGCAAGTACCTGCGTCTCATCCACCTGCGTCCCATGGGCATCCTTTCGAGACCTGAATTCGGCGGTGGGGATGAAAGGCGTCGCGGCCACAACGGACGATGCGGTCGGGACGCCCCGGATAGTTACCCGCTGATCGAGCGAGTCGTGACGGTGCCGGCGGAACCACTGGCCGGCTAGCTGATCGACTTCGACGGACCATTGGGGTGGCCCGGCGCCTGGTTACGGGTCCACGACTTGGCCTCATACACCTTGCCGCAGTGCGACATCTGATCGCCGGTGTTGCACACCGTCATCGCCGTCCACGCCGCGGACGGGTGGCGAGGCCAACTGCTCCCACGGATCGTTCGGTTCACCGGGAACCTCGTTGCGCGTGTACCAGCGGGCTCGGAACGTGTCGCCCTGGTAGACCGCGACATCACCGGCTTCGCAGATGCGCGCCGCCTGGCTCGCTGCGCCGTGAGCAGCACCAGGGCCAGGATTGAATCCGCGACGACGGCGCAGCGGCGGAAAGACAGGCGATGGACGAACGTCATTGACCTGCTCCTCATCAAGGAGTGGTCGCGGGTCCTCGGTTGTTCCGGCGAAGGAATAGACCTGCGAACCTTGGCATGGAACGCTTGAGCCAGAGCGTCAAGATGCGGCGATGACGGATTGCCGCTCGGACGAACTCCGTCGGGTGCTGACGTGCGAATCGGTGCGCGGGATCACCAACCGGGGTTGTTCCCGCGGATGGTGCGAGTGGAGATTCCTGCCTCACGTGCCAGTGCCATCGATACCTCACCCGCCATCCTTGGACCGGGGCGGCTCGCGCGGATCGGCCGCCGCAGACCGTCGTGAGTAGGGCCTCCGTCGAGCCGGCGTCGTCCCTTCCTTTGGGAGCGTTGGGCGACTTCGCCAGCATCAGGCTTTCGATTCAATAAAATAGACGTATCTAAACAGATCCGCAAGACTTCAAACCGCCGACGTCCGGATTGACCAGATCAATCCACTTCTATAGGTGGCAATTTACGTCTTTTCGGCGGGGTTCCGGACCTACTTAGTTGAATTATGTTTGATCGATCATCAGGACCCGCGCCAACCCACGTATTCGCCCCACGCGCGGGAGCAAGTTTCGTTGGCGCTCGACGGTGACTCCTATGGGCTTGGCTGGCGGCGACGATTCTTGTCGGCCGTGCCGCACGTCGCCATGTCGCACCACCGGCGACGGCCGGCTTTCGAGGTGTCGAGGAAGATCCATCCGCAGCGCTCGCCCGGGCATCTGCGGATGCGTTCGCGTGGAAGGTCGATGAGCAACTCGACCGCGGCGGCGGTCAGCGTGCGCCGCACGACCGACAGCGCGGGCCCGGGCTGGTCGTGCCGCAGGCGGAACGGGGTGGACGACAGTTCCAGGTGTACGTGTGTTGCGGCGTGCCGCCAGTTCGCCTGCAGCGTTGCGGCGGCGGACCGGGGCACGGGGACGTCGTCCAGTACGGCCGTCATGGTCGCGTGCAGCGCCTCGCGGAGTTCTCGGCACCGCCGCATCTCGGTTTGGGCGTCCGCCCGGTCCGCCTCGACAGTCGCCGCGCCGGCGGGGATGGTCAGCGCGCTCAACGACGCCCAGCGCAGCAGCGTGGCGTAGCTGTCGAGCCAGTCCTCAGGTGCCGTGGTGTTGCGGGCGGTGACGGTGTTGACGAAGTCGATGACCGGGTGGCCGCCCCGGAAGTCACGTGAACGGAACTCGTGGGGCGTCCGGTTCGGGCTTGTAGCGGTGACCATGGCGCGATGATATCTGGCCTTGCGCCGTTGACTACACCGGTGAAACACTTTTTACCGGTGTAGCTCACAACGTGAGGAGCAGCATGGCCAACCATGACCAGACGAACGGTCTCCTCCCGGTTGAGGTGATCTGTGTGCCGTGGAGCCTGGGCCTGCGACCGGATGCTGGCGGAGCCGAGCCGGGGACCTGGAGTGCACCGCGTGCGCTTTGCGAAGCTGGCCTCGGCCGGCGGCTCGGGGCGGTCGCGGTAACCGAGCTGCCCCACCCGCCGTACCAGGCCGAGGCGCAACCGGGCACCCGGGTGCGCAACGGCGTGACGTTGCGCGAACACAGCCTGCTGCTGGTCGACGCCGTCAGCGACGCGATCGCCGGCGGGCGGCTGCCGGTCGTCCTCGGCGGTGACTGCTCCCTGCTGCTTGGCTGCCTGGGCGGTGCCCGCCGGCACCACGAGATCGCGTTGGTGCACATCGACGGGCACCCTGACTTCACCCATCCGGGAAACCACGACTTCGCCACGCTCGGTGCGGCCGCCGGCATGGACCTGGCCCTGGCCACCGGCCGCGGAGAGCTGATTCTGACCCGCTGGCCAGGCCTTGACGGGCCACTCGTGGAAGACCGCCACGTCGTCCAACTCGGTGACCGGACCGGCCAGGCGCTACCTCCTGGCCTGCTGGTCATCGGCATCGACGAGATGCTCGCCATGGGCATGGATGCGGCAGCACGCCGGGCCGTCGAACATCTCCGAGCCACGCACCCGATCTGGGTGCACGTCGACCTCGACGTACTCGATGCGGCGATCCTGCCGAGTGTCGACACACCGGGAACACCCGGCCTCACCTTCGAGGAGTTGACCCGGCTGCTGTCCCGGCTGCGCCAAACAGGTCGCATCCTGGGCGTCGATGTCACGATCTACAACCCGCACCTCGACCCGGACAGCGCCCACCCATCCCCGATCGTCGGCTGTGTCGCCGCGGGACTGCAAGGAGAGCTGGCATGACCTCGATCCTGTCGCACGCGCCGGACACCCGGCACGCCGCTGACCTGCGGCTGTTCGGGCAGTTCACCGGAGCATGGCAGACGCGTGTCACCTATCTGCGCCCCGACGGCTCACCGGCCCGCCACATCACCGGCGAATGGGAGTTCAGCTACGCACTGGACGGCCGCGCCGTGGTCGACGTGTGGCGCGTCCCGGCCGGCACCATCCCGTGCGCCGACACCCAGCGCGAAGTCGGCCTCTGCGTGCGGATCTGGGACCCGCGTCTGCGGCTGTGGCGCTTCACCTTCCATTCCACCGCCACGACGACCGTCATCCACATGTACGCACGGCAGGTCGGCCCCGACATCGTCCTCGAACGAGCCGAAGCCGACCGGATCGAACGCTGGGTTTTCCACGACCTCCAGCCCGCCACCTTTTCCTGGCGCAACGAGATCTCCCGCAACCACGGCCCCTGGCGGACGGTACAAACCGTAAGAGCACAGCGCACGGCCAAGACCTGAAGCCCAAGGACGTCGCAACCCGGCCGCCATCGGCCAGTCCCCCACGCGAATTTCCCGGCGTTGGTGGACCCCAAGGTGCCGGCCGAATCGCCCACCCTCGGGCTGGGTCACCTGCGGTTCGAGGCACGTCCCGCGGGCTCGTCAAGGCGCAGGATCGTTTCCTCGATCTCCGAGTTCCGCCCGTTGGCGAACGAGATCTCCGTGCCTGTGATGGCGAATCCTGCCTTCTGTAGCACCTTGAGCGATCCGACATTGTCACTCGCGGCACGGGCGAACACGGGCCGTACCGGGACCAACTCCAAGAGCAGGGCGAGCGCTCGACTGGCGATGCCCCGCCCCCAGCAGGATCTGTCGATCCAGTACGTGACTTCGGTGTCGTCCTCGATGACGAAGCTGGCGATGCTGCCGACGAGCCGTCCATCAACCGTGATAGCGCGGTTGGTGGCTCCAGGCGACGTCCTGACCCTTGCCATGTGGGCATCGAACGCGGCGCGGTCGTCGGGATCCTGTGCAGTGAAGGCGGCCATCCGGACCGACTCCGGATCCCGCATCTGCTCGAATAAGGCATCGAGATCAGAGTCCTCAACCGGCCGCAGCGCCACCTCAGCCACAAGCATCCCCAAACCTGGTCCCGCACCACTCGGCGAGGGCTCAACATACCAGCGGCATTGGGCGATCGGTAAACATTGGATCTTAGGGCGATCCGAACCGTTCCGTGTCGTCCCTGGTTCTTAGCAGGAGCTCCCAGGTCACCCGGAGTGTTATGGTCTCGTCTCTGGACGAAGGCGGACGGAGGTCGTCATGCACAAGTTGGTGGTCCTGTATTCCAAGCCCGCCGACCCTGACCACTTCCGCGACTACTACGTGACCAACCACCTTCCACTGGTCATGAATCTGCCCGGCCTGCTTGCGTGGCGCTACAGCTTCGATGTGGCGGCGACCGAGGGAGAAGCGCCGTATTTCGCGGTCTTCGAAGGCGACTTCGCTGACGCCGCCGCCATGGCCGCGGCGCGGGCGTCGCCGCAAGGCCAGCGGGTGGGCGCCGATGTCGCCAACTACGCCACCGGCGGTGCGGTCATCATCCACTATCCGGTGCAGGACGGCACCGGCTGAGGCAGGCCGGTACTCCGCGGGAACCTCCGTCGGGCACACCCCGAAGGTATCCGACCCGGCCGAGTCGACGAGGACGTGCACAAAAATCGTGGTGTCCGCCTGGTCGAACTGCTCGGCCCTCGCGTTGCGGGCACAGGTCGCTCCCGTCCCCGGCAAGAGCACGTCGATGAGCACGGTGTCCGGCGATGGCCCCGGCTTGACGGCACTCACCTGCACCGCGTAGCTCTTCCAATCCTCGGACACCGACGGCCCTGGGGTCACATGCCCTGGCGAACCGGCCCCGGCCGCGCTCCCGGGCTGGGCACATCCGGCGAGTATCAGCCCCAGGGCCAGCATCACACCGACGCACGCCGTCTTCAGAGACAACCCCCGTCGCATCATCGATTCAGTATCGCCCATATCAACAGGATCCACGCTTGCCCGGGAGTCGTTCGGCATCGCGACGGCCGACCCGCGATCGAGAGGCAGTGCCAAAAGTGGTGGCGGCCTTCCGGCCCGCGACCTGGCTCGCTTGACCGTCATCTGGTTCACGCAATCGACAGGACGGACCTGAGGTAGCCCGGCTCAGGTCCTGGCCACGAAGGTGAACAGCCGCTGGCCGGGCGTCAGCGCGGCGGGCTCGCCCGTCAGCCGGTGCGCGCCCACCGACATGAAGCCGTCGTGGCTGGTGTCGAACGCCTCCTCGCGGAAGCCCGCCTCCCCGAACCAGGACCGGATCGCGGGAGTCAGGTCGGGCGGAACGCGGTGCCTGGTCCAGAGGACCAGCGCACCAGGTGCGCACAGGCTGGGCAGCGCGGCCACTGTGACCTGAATGTCGCTGCCGGTGATGTTGCCGAAGATGCCACACGCCACCACTATCTCGGCGGGTACCGCGCCGATGCAGGCATCGGTGATCCCGGCGTCGGCCTGCATCACCTCAACGCCGTGCAGCCCAGCCGCCTGCGCCGCCTGCCGTGCGAGCGCGACGTTGCGCTCGTCCAGCTCGACCAGCCGGGCGCGCACGTCGTCTCGGCGCGGATGTCCGGTCAGCACGCCGATCACGTCCCGGCCCTGCCCGGCGCAGAGGCTGATCAGGCGGACGTCCCCGACGGGCGCACGTTCGAGCTCGGCGCGCAGGTGCCCCCGCACGAGTTTCCCCCGCCGCGAGAGCAGGGAGTCGGGATCGTCGTAGTCTCGGTGCCATTCCACCCAGTCGCGCTGCGCCACTGGGCCAGCCTACGGCCACCGATTCAATGCGCGACCTCATCCTTCACGACCACGGAAACCCAGTTCAGCGGCTTGCGAAAGCCTCGATCGTCAGCGCGATGCCGGTCATCGGTTCTCCTCCCCTGGTGCCAGCGCCAGAACCTCGGCGGCGGCCCGTTGAAGCGGCAGTCCTCGTCGGAATCGGTCGAGGAACGCGGCGAAGCCGTCGACGTCGCGCTGCTCCGGTTCGGCCACGCTGCGTGAACCGTCACGGAACACCTCCCGCGCGAGGAAGTCGGTCAAGCCCTGTGCTGGCGCGGCATGAAGGTAGGCGGCCAGCAGTGCGATGCCCCACGCACCGCCCTCGCCCGCGACGCCTGCCACCGCGACCGGTGCGCCCATCGCGGTGGCCAGCAACTGCTGGGCGGCTCCCGGGGTGCGGAAGAGCCCGCCGTGGGCGACCAGCGTGTCCACCCGGACCCCTTCCTCGGCAAGCACGGCCATGCCGAGGCTGAGCGTGGCGAAGACGGAATACACCACCGTGCGCATGAGGTTCGCGAGGGTAAGTCTGCTGTCGGGGGTACGCGCGAACAGCGGCCGGCCGTCCGCGAGGCCGACGATCGGCTCGCCGGACAGATAGTTGTAGGCCAGCATCCCACCACCGTCGGGCTCACCGGCCAAGGCCTCGGTCAGCAGCGCCGCATAAACGGCGTCCGGGTCGGTTGGAGTGCCGGTGGCTGCGGCGAAACGCCCGAAGACCCCGGCCCACGCCGCCAGTTCGGTCGCGCCGTTGTTGCAGTGCACCATGGCGACCGGGTCGCCGGCAGGCGTCGCCACCACGTCCACCTCGGAGTGGACCGCGGCCAAGGGCTTCTCGAGCACGACCATCGCGAAGACGCTCGTGCCGACGCTCACATTGCCGGTGCGCGGCGCGACCGAATTCGTGGCGACCATTCCGGTGCCCGCGTCCCCCTCGGGCGGACAGAACGGGATGCCCGGGCGCAGGGTGCCCGTCGGGTCGAGCAGCCGGGCGCCCTCCACGGTGAGCGCTCCGGCCTCCTGCCCCACCGGCAGGACCTGCGGCAGGAGGTCCGTCACCGTGGCGCTGGGCACCCGGTCGGCGATGAGCCTATCGACCTTGGCCAGCAGGCTCGCATCGAAACCGCCGGTCTGCGGGTCGATCGGGAACATGCCGGACGCGTCCCCGACGCCCAGCACCGAACGCCCGGTCAGCCGCCAGTGAACGTACCCGGCCAAGGTCGTCAGGGTCGCGATCTCGGGCACGTGGGGTTCGCCGTCGAGCACGGCCTGATACAGGTGGGCGATAGACCAGCGCAGCGGCACGTTGACGCCGAGCATGTCGGTCAGCTCCGCGGCCGCCGGACCGGTCGAGGTGTTCCGCCAGGTACGGAATGGGACCAACAATTCCCCCGCGGCGTCGAAGGCGAGGTAGCCATGCATCATCGCGGATACCCCGATGGCGCGGTAGCCCGTGGGTCGAACGCCGTAGCGCTGCTCGACGCTGGTGAGAAGGTCGGCGTAGCAGGCCCTCAGTCCCGACCACACAGCATCCAGCGAGTATGTCCAACGCCCGTTGACGAGTTCGCTTTGCCACTCGTGGCTGCCGATGGCGATCGGAGCGAAATCCGGACCGATCAGGCACGCCTTGATCCGTGTCGAGCCCAGCTCGATGCCCAGGATCGCCTGGGCATCCGCGATCATCTGCCGGACGCCGCCGTCGCCCGACGCGGTGGCGTCGGACACGGTGGAGTCGGACGCGGTGGGGTCGGACGCGGTGGGGTCGGAGTGCACGTCAGCGGTCATTGCTGGCCCGTCACGGACGCGGCGGTCCGGGGGACCCAGACCCGCATGGTGGACGGCCCACGGTTGGCCCAGGCGTGGTACGGGATCAGGCGGGCGGTGATGGCCTGCCGCGGGTCGCCGCCTGGCGCCTCGGAGCGGTAGGGCCAGGCGGTGTCGTGCTCAGTGCGGCGCAGCACAGTGAGCTGAGCGCCGTCCTGGTCGGTGACCAGGCTGGCGGGGTCTGCCTCGATGTCGTTGACGCTCCATCCTCCCGGCAGATCGGTGGACTCGAGGGCCAGCACCAGGGGTCCACGCTCGACGGCGAAGTCGCCGCGGACCGCGTCGATGCGCGGATCGGGGTAGGTCGCCCGCGCGGCCAGGGGGAACTCGAGGCGCAACGTCTCGCCCGAGCGGAAGACGCGGCGCAGTTCGAGGTGACCGGGATGCCGCTGTGCCTTCTCGGATACGGTGATCGTCTCGGCGGCGGCCCAGGACGGCACGCGCAGGCGCAGCGAGATCTCCGTCTCGGGTGCCTGGAGGACGGTGAGCTCCACCGCCCCGTCCAGGGGGTAGCCGCTGGCGATCAGTAGTCGCACCGGCCCGGCGTCCAGGGCAGTGCTGATCTGATACTGACCGTACTGGTGGATGTGGATGGCGTCCGCGGTGGCGGTGGCGAAGTAGAGGCCCACGCTAGCCAGGGTACGGGCCACGTTGGTCGGGCAGCAGGAGACCTCGAACCACGGTGCGCGCAGGCTGGACTCGGCCCGATGGGACAACTCGTGCTCATCCGGCATTGCTCCGGGGGTGCGCTGGTGAAGTGTGTTGGCGTAGTAGAACGCCTTGCCATCCTCGCGCGGGGAGGCGAGCACGTTGTTCAGCAGAGTGCGCTCGATCAGGTCGGCGTACTTCTCGTCCCCCGTGTTCAGCAGCAGCCGCCAGCTGAGCATGACCGAGGCGATGCCGGCGCAGGTTTCGGAGTAGGCCCGGTCCGGCGGCAGCTCGAAGTCCTCGCCGTACGCCTCGTCCTGGTGGTGGGAGCCGACTCCCCCAGTGAGGTAGGTGCGGCGCGCGACCGCGTTGGCCCACTGCGTGGTGATGGCATCCGTGAGTTCGGCGTCATTCGTCTCGTCCGCGACGTCCAGAGCTCCGGAGGCCAGGTACAGCGCGCGCACCGCGTGCCCACGCATGGTGGTCGTCTGCCGCACCGGGATGTCGTCCTGGAAGTAGTCCTGTCCGAAGCGGCTGGTGCCCAGGAGGCCCCTGCCGCGCCGGTCGACGAACAATTCGGCCTGCTCGAGGTAGCGCTTGTCACCGGTGGCGCGGAACAGCTCGACCAGGCCCATCTCGATCTGCGGATGCCCGCAGACGGCGACGCGGCCGTCGGGTCCGAACACGGCGTGGACGTGGTCGGCCAAGCGCCGGGCGACCTGCGGCAGCAGGTCGTCGTGGCCGGTGCGCAGCCGGGCGACAGCGGCCTGGAACAGGTGCCCGAAGCAGTACAACTCGTGGCCGAACTCAAGGTTGGAGTAGCGCTCCGGCTGGCCGGGACGGCCGAAGCTGGTGTGCAGGTAGCCGTCTGGTTCCTGCGCGGCGGCCACGCGGGCCACCAACGCCTGGTAACGCTCCGCCAGCTCGGGATCCGGCTGCCGGCCGAGCTCCCAGGCCATCGCCTCCAACAGTTTGTAGACCTCGGAGTCGACGAACTCGATGCCGGCATGCGCGTCGACGATGGTCCCGGCGGCGGCGCGGTCGAAGTTGCCGATCCAGCCGATGCGCTCCATCCAATCCTGGCAGTGCGCGATGGACGCCCGGCCGTTCACCCGCTGCTTCTCACCCCAGAACCCTCCGGTGATCGTTATCTCATCCGGTCCCAGCGGGCGCAGCAACGCGTGCGAGGGGCGGACGGGGCCGCCCGTGCTAGCGGATGACATTCAGAACCTCGGATCCTTCGGTGACGTAGACGGGGATGTGGTCGATCGGGGTGGCGGCGGTGACCGACTGACCACCGGGGTACTGCTGGCCTGTGGCCGCGTCGACCCAGGTGCGGCCGGCCGGCAGGTAGACCTCGCGTTCACGCGCGCCGGGCCGCAACACGGGGGCGATGAGCAGGTCCGGACCGAACAGGAACTGGTCCTCCACCGCCCACGCCCGTGCGTCGTCGGGAAGATCGACGAACAGGGGCCGCATCGGCGGCATCCCGACGGTGGCGGCCTCATGCATCTGTCGATGGATATAGGGCCGCAGCCGCTCCCGCAGGGACAGGGCTGCGGTGAGGTGCGGGTAGGCGTTTTCGCCGTAGGACCACACCTCGTTGGGTCCTCCGGTCATCGCGTACCCGGTGGGAACCCGCGGCTGCCGGTCGCCGTGGAGGCGGAACAGGGGGCAGAACACACCGTACTGGAACCAGCGCACCATCAGCTCCTGGTAGGCCGGGTCGGCCGGGTTTCCGCCGTGGAACCCACCGATGTCGGTCGTCCACCAGGGAATGCCGGAGATCGCGATGCTCAACCCCGCGCGCAACTGCTGTCGCAGGGATTCCCAGGTGGCTGGGATGTCCCCGGACCACACGGCGGCTCCGTACTTCTGCGAGCCGGCCCAGGCGGAGCGGCACAGCAGCACGGTCGGCTCCTGGCCCGCGGCGGCCATGCCCTCGGCGAACAGCCGGGCGTTGTCCCGGGGGTAAATGTTGATCGTTTCGGCGCCGGGGCCGGCGTAAAGGCTGAGGTTGCCGGGCTGCGCCGGGTTCAGCTCCGGTTCGGAGGCGTCCAGCCAGAAGACGCGGATGCCGCGGGAGAGATAGTTGTCCTTCACCAGGCCCCACACGTACTCGCGGGTGGCCGGGTTGGTGGGGTCGTAGAACGCGACCGGCTGCGGGGCCGCCATGCCCTTGTCCTGGATGGTCTGCTGGAACTCGACCCCCTGGTCGGCGCCCACGAGCAGGCCCCGGTCGTAATAGGTGTCGTAGTTCTCGGACAGTGGCGAGACGGTCGGCCAGACCGAGACCATCAGCTGCACTCCGAGTTCATTCAGCTCGGCAACCATCGCATCGGGGTCGGGCCATTCGTTCTCGTCGAACCGGTAGTCGCCCATCGCCGACCAGTGAAAGAAGTCGGACACGATCACGGACAGGGGAAGTCCTCGCCGCTTGTACTCGCGGGCGACCGCCAGCAGTTCTTCCTGCGTGCGGTAGCGCAGCTTGGACTGCCAGAAGCCGCTGGCCCACTCCGGCAGCTCGGGCACGTGTCCGGTGGCGTCCGCGTAGCGGGCCAGGATGTCCGCCGGGGTCGGCGCCGCGGTGAACCAGTAGTCGATTTCGCGGGCCTGGCCGGCCTGCCACCGGGTGGCGTTCTCGGCGAATTCCACCCGTCCGACGGCCGGCACGTTCCACAGCAGCCCGTAGCCGCGGCTGGACAGTACGAAGGGAATGTTCACCTCGCCGTTGCGCTGCACGAGGTCCAACGCCAGGCCCTTGAGGTTGAGCCGACCGTGGGTGCGCTGGCCCAGCCCGAACAGCCGCTCACCGGGGTGGGCGGCGAACTCCTGGTGGATCTCATAGGCCCCGGTACGGTTGCCGGTGTAGACACGCGCGCCGGGCATCCAGAAATGCTCGCGCTGCTCGGCCAGCAGCACCTCCCCGTCGGCGGTACGGAACGTGAGTAACGGCTCGGGGTAGGCGGCGGCCGTGTCGAAGTCGACCTCGACGCGCAGCCTGCCGGTGGTGAGGCACGCGCTCGTGCCGTCGATGCTGATCTGGCCGGTCTGGCCGGGCGGGGACAGCTCGAGGGCCCCGTGGCTTTCAACCGGGAGCCGGTGCTGGGCGGCGCGCACGCGCACGCTGTCCGCACCCCAGGCCTGGATGCGGATCACCTCGTGCCGATGCCGGACCTCCAGGGCGCCGTCAACGACGTTGTAACTCACCATGCGGGTGTGCTCTTCCGATAGGCGATCGGACAACGCCGGAGCGGCGTTCTCGTGACCGTGAGGGGCTGGGGGTCAGTCTTTGACGGCGCCGGCGGTCACCCCGGCGGCCACGTACCTCTGCGCGACCACCAGCAGCACCGCGGCCGGGATGGAGGCGACCACGGCGGTGGCCATGATTGAGTTCCACTCCTGGTTGTTGTTGCCGATGTACGCGTAGATGCCGAGCGTGATCGGTTTCAGTGCCCCACCGCCGTCCAGCGTGTTGGCGAACAGGAAGTCCGACCAGGCCCACAGGAACGAGAACAGCGACACCGTGATTACCGAGTTGCGACTGACCGGCAGCACGACCGAGACGAAGGTCCGCCACGTGCCGGCGCCGTCGACCCGGGCGGCCTGCATCAGCTCGTCGGGGATCCCGCTCATGAACGCAGTGAAGATCAGGACCCCGAACGGGACCGCGATCGTCGAGTCGGCAACGATGAGGCCCCAGACGGTGTCCAGGATGCCCAGGCGGACGTAGATGGTGTAGAAGCCCATCGCCATGATGATGGCCGGGATGATCTGAGCGATAAGTAGCACGAAGCGGAGCGCTCCGCCTCCGCGCGGGCGCAGTTTCGCCAGGGAGAACGCGGCCGGAGCGGCGAGGATCAGCGTGACCGCGACCGTGCCGGCACCGATCAGTAGGCTGGTTCCGAGGAATGGCAGCTGCTGGTGAACGACGATGGCGTAGCCGTGCAGGGTGCCGCCGATCGGAATGATGTTCGGCGGGTCCTTGCGCATGTTGGAGTCCTTGGTGAAGGACACGTTGATCATCCAGTAGATCGGGAACAGCATCAACGCGGTCAGCACGATGCCGATGCCAGTGAGCCACCAGGGGCGGCGGCGCGTCATCTCAGGCCGCCAATCTGCGCTGCACGCGCGCGTACGCCAGACCGAAGATCAGGGCTATGACGATCAGGACGTTGCCCACGGTCGCCGCGGAGCTGAAGTCCGGCAGGAGAGACCCGACTCCGAGTTGGTAGGACCAGATCGCGAGGGTCGTCGAAGAAGTGGCCGGCCCACCGCGCGTCATGATCCAGATGATGTCGAACACCTTCAGCGTGTAGACGAAGCCGAGCAGCAGGGTGATGGCGGTCACCGGCCGTAGCAGCGGAAAGGTGATTCTCCAGAACCGCTGAAAGCCGTTGGCGCCATCGATCGAAGCCGCCTCGTACACATCCGCGGAGATGCTCTGAAGGCCCGAGTACATGATGACGAGGTTGAAGGGGATGCCGATCCAGATGTTCGCGATGAGCACTGCGACCAGCGACCAGTGCGGGGAGGTGAGCCAGTTGATCTGGCCGATACCGAACGCCTCGAGGAAGGCGTTGACGATGCCGGAGTCGCTGTTGAGCATCCAGGACCAGGTGGAGGCGGATACCAGCAGCGGCAGCAGCCACGGCACCAGGAACAGGGCACGAAGCAGACCGGAGAGGCGGAAGTGCTTGAAGAAGAACACCGCCAGGGCCAGCCCGATCGCGAACTGAAAGGCGATGGAGACGAACACGAAGATGCCCGTGTTCACCATCGCCGGCCAGAAGGTGGAACTGGTGAAGATCTCGGTGAAGTTCTGGAAGCCCACGAACGGGGCCGTGCCATCGATGAAGGAGCGGACGGTGTAGTGCCGGACACTCAGGTCGATGTTCTTGTACAGCGGGAACGCGTAGAACAGGACGAGGTAGACGACCAGCGGGGCGATGAAGCCCCAGGCCACCCATTGTGCCTGCCGGCGCGCGCGGGAGCGGTTGCCCCGGGTCGAGGCGGCGTCGACCGCCCCGACCCGGTTGCGCGCGGCCGACAAGGTCCTCGACGCGGTCGCGTTCGTGTCGACTTTGGACATCACGTTACTTGTTGAGCTTCGCGTCAACGGCCTGCTGGGCGGCCGCCAGCGCGGCGGTGGGCGACGCGGCGCCGCTCTCAGCCTTCTGCACCGCCGTCCACAGCTGCTCCGAGATGACCGGGTATTTCGTGCCGAGGTTGTCGCCGGTGCGAGCCTTGGCCACGCCGACCGCGTCGACCCAGGTCTTCATGGTCGAGTCGGTCGACAGCTGCGCCTGCTGGCCGGACTGGGTGGCCACGACGTAGTTCAGCGTGTTGTCCGTCTTGACGATGTTGTCTCCCGAGGACAGGCACTCAACGATCTTCGCCGAAGTCTTGTAGCGTGCTGCGTCCTTCTGAACTGGAATCGTGAAGAACTCGCCGCCGGTCGGCACCGGGGCTGGGCCGCCGTTCTCGGTCTGGATCGTGATGAGTTGGGCGCCCATCTGCGCGGCAGACGCCTTCTGCCAGGTGCCGTTCTCGCCGAAGGCGAACTCGCCGGTCTGGAACTCCTGCCAACTCGTCGTCTGGGTGTCCTGGATTACGGAGTTGGGGGCGTAGCCCTGCTTGATCCAGTTTGTCCACAGGGTCAGCGCGGCGATCGCCTGCGGCGAATTCAGCTTGGTCAGATCCGCGCCCGCACCCCAGAACCACGGCAGGAACTGGAAGCTGCCTTCCTCGGTGTTGATGCCGGCGAAGGTGATGCCCTTCTTCCCGGCCGCCTTCACCTTGGCCAGCGCGTCGTCGAGCGACGCCCAGTTCTTGATGGACGCCGGGTCGACGCCGGCGGCCTGCAGGACCTTCGGGTTGTAGTACAGCGCCAGGGTGTTCGCACCGATGGGAACGCCGTAGGTCTTCCCATCCAGCACGCCGGCGCCCAGGATGTTCTGCGCGATCGTGCCCGTCGACAGGCCGTTGTCCGTCGTGTCGGTGAGGATGCCAGCGTCGGCGAGGGTGGAGACGACGGGGTTGTCCACCAGCAGAATGTCCGGCGAGTTGCGCTGCTGCCCGGCCAGCAGCGCCTTGTTGGTCAGGTCGGTGGTGTCGTAGCCGGTGCGCTTGACCGTGACCCCCGCCTGGGTACCGCATTGCTCGATGAGCTTGGCCCAGTCCGAGGAGGCATCGTACTGCGGGTACGGGTCCCAGAAGGTGTAGGTGCCGCTGTCGGCGTTGGATCCGCCACCGGTGCTGCCCGAGCAGCCGGTCAGAGTCGCGACGACACCGGCGGTCAGGAGCAGGACACCGATGGCGCGCGCTTTGCGGGTGGTTTGCACAAGTATTCCTCTCTGAGATGCGTCAAGACTCGGTTAAGACATCGTCGAACCGGTTCGACTTTGGCCCTGCCGGTCGACAGGTTGGAGCTGAACTACTTGGTGCTGCCTCGGTACTACTTGGTGCTACCGCGGTCCGTGATCTGCGGCGCGATGAGTTCGACCCGGTGAGCGCCGGCGCGCTCCGGGTCGAGCATGTGCTGCACGAGTGCCTGGACCGCGAGACGGCCCAGTTTGTCGGGCGAGGTCTCCACCGCCGTGTACGGCAGGTTGAAGAGTTGCCCAAAGTCTTCGGAGAAGATGCCGACGACCGACAGTTCGTCGGGAACCCTGACGCCGCGCGCGTGCAGGACAGACGGCAGTGCGGCGATGACGGCGTCGTTGTGCACGATCATGGCCGTACCCACGTTCGCGTCGAGGATCTCACCGATCTGTCGGTTGACGGCGGGCTGCTGCGTCTCACCGTGGAACCAGTGCACGCGCATGCCGTAGCGGGCGGCCTGCTGGAGGGCCGCGTTCTGGAACCGCCAGGCGTATGCGCCGCCGCGGTCGTACACATCCTTGCGAGGAGTGATCAACACTATCTCCCGGTGGCCTCGCTCGGCGAGATGATCCACCAGGACCCGCCCGGATTCCTCGAAATCCAGGTCGAACACGTCGAAGCCCTCGGTGTTCTTGGGAAGCCCCACCATGGACCCCGGCTGGCGAATCTTGCGCATCACCGGTAGACGGGGATCCTCGTGAGCGACGTTGAGCAGGACGACACCGTCGACCATCTCCGAACTCGAGATGCGCTCCAGCGCCTTCGGCCCGTCGGTCTCCGTGACCATCAGGATGTCGTAACCGGCCTCTCGAGCGGCGTCGGCGATCGGCAGCACGTACTGCAGCATGGCCGGCGAGAACTCGTCCTGGAAGAAGTGGACGAACAGCCCGATCACCAGGGTCTGGGAGGTAGCCAGGGCTCGCGCACCGGCGTTCGGGGTGAAGCCGAGCTCACGGATGGCCGCTTCGATGCGCTCGCGCGTCTTGCGCGAGATAGCGCGCTTGCCGGACAGAGCGTACGAGACGGTGCTCCGAGATACCCCGGCGCGCTGCGCCACGTCCTGGATGTTCGCCATTGATTTGCCTTCTCTACGTCGAACCGGTTCGAAGGACGCTATCAGCACGTTCGAACGAGTTCAAGACCGATTCGACAACAGCTGTCCCTCTTCTGGCCAGGGGTGCGAGCGCATCGCGCCCGCACCCCTGCCGGTGGTGCTACTTGGTCACGTTGACCGTCAGCGGGTCGCTCGAGACGGTGCCGGCCGGGTTCGTGAAGTCCACCCGGTAGGTGTATGAGCCGACTGCCTTACCGGCCACCCTCAGGGTCGCCGTCTGGGCGTCCGGGGTGTTCGCGGTCAACTCGCCCTGGCCCACGAGCACATTGTTCTCGTAGAACTTGTACGAGGTGGCGTTGGTGCCCCACCACAGGTTGGCGGTGACGGTGTAGGAGCCGTCGTTGTCGTAGTTGTCGGAACTGAGCACGGGCTTACCAGGGTTGGCCTGAGTGACGGTCACGATGTCGGAGCCGGTCGCGGTGGCGCCCTTGCTGTTGATCAGCTCGCCCGTGTACGTGTAGCTACCGTTGTCCTTCCCGGTGACCGGGACGGTGACCGACTGCTGGCCGACGCCGGAGAGGCTCAGCTGCTTGGTCGCGATGAGCGTGCCGTTCTCGTACAGCTTGAAGATTGACCCGGTCTCGCCCCACCACAGGTTCATGGTGACGTTGTACGAGCCGTCCTGCAGTCCGGTGTCCCAGCCGTTGTCGTTGGAGAGCGTTCCCTTGCCGGGTGCCGCGGTGGCCCCGTCCGGGATGGTGACCTTACCGGTGGCACCGGAGGGAGCGCTCTGACCGGCGGGGTTCACCGCGGTGACGGTGAACTGCGCGGTGTCACCCGGCCAGAGGCCCGTCACCTGCGCTGAGCTGGTGTCCGCCCCGACGCTGGCCACCGGTTCGCTGGTCCCCTCACGGTAGACCTTGTATCCCGTGATCGCGCTGCCTCCGTTGGAGTTCGGCGCGCTCCAGGTGACGTCGACGGACTTGCCGTCGGTGTCGAGGGCGGCCGCGGCAGCCCGCGGGGCGCCCGGGGCGTTCACGGCGTGCAGCGTCCAGAAGTGGTCGGCGGTTGCCTCGTCGCTGGCGGAGGTACTGGTGGTGCTGGCCGCGCCGACGATGACCGTGCCGCTTCGTCCGTTGCCGGAGGAGTCGACCACGTTGGTTCCACTGTCCTCGTCGAAGGTGTAGTGGACGACGTCTCCCGCGCCGACCCGACCGCCGGCCAGGGCCGCGACCTCGGAGGCGCTCAGCGCACGGTCGTAGATGTTGAGGTCGTCGACCGCCGCGTTCAGGGCCGGGTCGCCCCCGTACTGCGACTTGCCGATGTAGTTCTGCTTGGTCGCCCCCAGGGCCGACGGGTGCACGGTCATATTCGAGTTCGACCCGACTGCCTTGCCATTCACGTACAGCGTGCCGGTGGTGCCGGCGAGGGTCACGGTCACGAGCGACCACTGGTTCAGCGGCAGGGTGCCGTTGCCGATGATCTGCTGCTCTCCCCCGGCGCCGCTGGTGGTGATGGCGTACCGCACGTTGCTGCCGTCGTTGACGGTCAGGAACATGTACGCGTTCGTGCCCGTGCCCAAATCGAACAGCCTGGACCACTGCGCGTTCGCGGCCGGGTTCACCCACGCGGAAACGGTGTAGTCGCCGGTAACGCCGCTGACCACACCGGTCGGCAAGCTCACGTAGGAGGTGGTGCCGCAGAGGTTCAACGCCTTGCCCAGCTTGCCGGGCTGCCGGGGACCGCTCGGGGTGCACCCGTTCGTCGCGGTTCCGTCCGTCCACTGCACTACCTGCGCGCCGTCGGCCGTGCTCATCCCGGTCACGGCCAGCACCAGCCCGGTGCCGTAGTTGGCGAAGCGGTAGTCGCCCCTCCCGTCCGGCATCAACTGCCACAGGTGGTCCGCCGTTCCGGTGTCGCCCCACTCCAACACCGGGGCGCCGTTGCTGGTGGAGATGTTTTGAACGCCCAGAACCAGGCCGCTGGCGGCATTCTGAATCTTGTAAAGACCGGAGCCGGCGTCGACAAGCTTCCAGGTCTGCGTCGTACCGTCGGTCACCTTGGCCTGATCGACCAGGGTGCCCCAGTCATCGCCAGCGGAGGCGGTGTCGAGGGCGAGGCCACTGTTGACGTTCGTGACCGTGTACACCCCGGCGAGGCTCTTAGCCGATGACGTGGCCGGGGTGACGACGAGGTGGTAGCCGTAGGCGGGGTTCATCACGATCGGCACGCTGATCGACCCGTCCGAGCCGACCTGGTAGTCGGTGTCGGAGATCGTGGTCGGGCCGGAGACCGCGGTGGTGCGGCCGTAGGACGGCGTGTACTCCAGCTTGACGTCGACGCGCTGCCCCACCGCGAGCTTGTCGAGCCCGTCGATCGTGATCGCGGTGGGCCCGGCGGCGCCGCCGGTGACGACATCCAGTTCCCTCTTGTCGGAGGTGACCGACGCCGCGGCGTCGAAGGACCCGTCGGCCGAGGGCGGCGTGGTGGTGACCATGTTGCCACTCATGTCCGCGTACCATTTGTAGAGCCAGTAGGCGCCGTTAGGGTCACCGCCCTGGCCCGTCAGCAGGTCGCCAAGGGCACCCGACTGGTTCCAGAATGCCAGCTCCGCGTTCTGCACCCCCAGCCGCTCGAACTTGGCGATGTAGCCCACCAGGTCGCCTGGGATGCCGACCTCCTGCGGGGAGGCGTACTCCTCGATGTCGATGGGGCGCGGGCTGATCCCCAGTTGCTTCTCCATCGCCTCCACCATGGCGATGTCGCCGGAGATTTTGCTCGAGCGCTCCAGCTCATGCCAGGCGAGGATGTCCGGCACCGTGTTGGTCGCCACCGCGTTCTGCAGGAAGTTCTGCATGTCGCTGATGTTGTCCGAGAAGCTGGGCCCCTGGATGGGAGTCGTCGGGTCCAGGCGGCGCACCTCCCGGTAGGTCTTCGTCCAGAAGTCCTCGAAGGTGCCGTTCTGCGGCAGCCAGGTGTTGTCCGACTCGTTCCACAGCGCGTATGCCTTCAGGTTCGTGATCCCCGAGGCCTGGACTTCGGCGATCTGCTGGTCGACGACATCGAACCAGTTGTCCCAGCTGAACTGATACGGCCAGCCCGCGTAGTAGTCCGAGAGCCGGTCCACGACCTTCGCCCCCGCCTTCTCGGCCTCCGGGGCAACCTCAAGGATGTCACCGGTGGGCTGCTGATGCCCTCCGGCCGGCTTCAGCACGAACTCGCTCGGTTTGATCGGCTCCACCAGATCATCCGATGGGGCCGTTGCCGTGGCAAGACCGTAGAGCGAGCCGGTGGCCACCTGCGTGACCGCCCGGAAGGGCTGATCCGCGTGCACCACGAGGGCGGCCGGCGTGACTGCGACGCCATCGGCATGGGCGGGCGCGGCTGAGATCAGCACAGCCCCTGCGGCCGCCATCGCAAGGGCGCTGACGATGGCGGTCATGTTCGCACGCAGATGCGACGGTGAGGCCGGCGACGATTGCCGGCCCCCTAATCTTCGAGACATATCTGGATCTCCCAGGTGTTTGCGATTGGCCTGGCCAACGCGAGCGCGAAGCAGGGACGGCTAGTGGATCTTCGCCTGAGGGACGATGATGTGGTTAGCTGAGTCGACGCATCGGCCTCCGCTCGTGGGTGATAGGACGCGGATCAGGTGGCGTTGGAGAGCCCGGTCCGGGGCTACTCGACATGCGCAGCGGACGCGGACCTGTTACCGGCAGCGGATGGCTAGTCAAACGGGGCGATCAGCGCGCGCGTCAGGCCGCGGCGTGACAGGATCGGCATCGGAGCGAAGGTCGAGCCGAGCCGACGGACACCGACCGTTGCGCCTCCGGTCTACGACGCCGACCACATGATGCTGCTGGTCAAGGCCGTGAACGGGACACCGTCCGCGCTGGCGCCGCGGTGGACGACGCGGGCCTGGCCGGGCGGTTGAACGAGGCCGGGGTAGCGATCGCGCCATCGTCGATCTGCCAAGGGCCGCACCTGAAGCCGCGCCAGTCACTCACCCGACACTCCCTTGCGTCTCGCCCGAAGCGCCTCAACTCGGCACCCCGTCCTCGAATTGGCTGAGTCGAACCGGTTCGACTCTGACGTGAAATCATGGCCGCAGACGATGCGGCCTGGGCTGTGCCAGAAACCTAGTACGTCCTATGGGACATGGTCAAGAGATCAGCGAACCGGTTCGAGAAAACGTTCAGGAGGTCGGTCGACGCCGATGGCGGTCGTCACCTGCTCCGCGGATGTGACCGGCGACGACGCCGGGCCGCCGGCTTGGGCTTCCAACGCGGGCTGAGCGCCCTGGGCACTGCCCGGGTCATGCTGGTCGCCTTCGACGCGCACCGCGGCCTGTTCGCGCGATCGGCGCCGCCCCGCGCGGTATGGTCTGGCAGCGTTGCCGCACTCGTTGCCTTGAGGTCGCGCTGATGCCGACGCCGCGGGTACGAGCAGGGGCGTCAGGCGCCCCGACACACCCAGTCCGAGTGCCACGGGTGCTGCTTACGATCCCGCCAGTGTCTCGGGATCTGCCCGTCATTCAGTTGGTGACCACGAAGTGGTCGAGGTTGAACCGGCCGGTGTCAGACGGCAGGTATGACACGGTGATGTCGTTGGTCCCTGCCGTGAGCCGCAGCTTGGTCGTCGCGTCCGCCCAGGTATTCCAGCTTCCGGTCAGCGGCAGCGAAATCTGTTGCTGACCGCTGCCGTTGACGCAGACGGTCGCGGTTCTGGTTCCCTGAGGGCCGCCTGGGCCGTCAGAGCGTCCACGCCGTTGCTACACGCCTGATTTGATCCCGTTGGAAGAGCGGGCCGGACGGCAGCGCGTGCCGCAATCCCGGCTCCGCCACCCCACCGCGCCGAACCACCCACTTCGACTAACCCGGGCGTTGGCCGCCACCAGCAGCCGCCACATCTCGTCGGCGGCCTCGAAGCCGGTGAAGTACCGGGCAGCCGGACACCGACACCGTACTGGCGGTCGCCGGCTTCGCCGCGGCCGCCGCGCTGACGCCGCCGGGTGAGGTCGACGTGGCGCCGCTGCGCCTGCCGGGGCACGAGGGTCGATCCGCGTTGCACCCTTGACACCTAGATACCCTATGCCTAGCCTTCCTAGGCATGGATGTCAAAGGTCACCTCGACCTCCTTCTCCTCGCGACCCTCGCCCGGACCGGTCCCGCTCACGGCTATGCGGTCATCGCCGCCCTGCGAGAGCATTCGCGCGGCAGCTTCGATCTGCCCGAGGGCACGGTCTATCCGGCGCTGCACCGCCTGGAGCAGGCCGGCCTGATTGCCAGCCAGTGGGACGAGTCCGCTCCGCGCCGGCGCCGGGTGTATGCCCTCACAGTCGACGGCCGGCGGGCCCGCGCTAGCAAGCAACGCGAGCTGCAGACCTTCTTCGAGGCCGTGCAGGCCGTGATCGGATACCGGCGACAGGGAGTCAAGGCATGAGTGCCTCATCCCGCGGCGCGGTCGAGGACTACCTCGACGCGCTCTTCGACCGGCTCGCCGGAAGCGGTGGTCACGGGCGTCGGGTTCTCGCCGAGGCCGAAGACCATCTGCTGCAGACCGTCGACGAGGCGATGGCCCAGGGAATCGGCCGCGACACTGCCGAACGGGAGGCGGTGGCCAGATTCGGCGAGGCCCGACAGCTGGCCGCGACGGTCCAGGCCGCCCGGACCCGGATGGTGACGGTGACACGGCGGCTGGTCACCTTTGCCTGGCTGCTCGCCGGGGTCACCGCGCTAACGTACGGACTGAGCGGCGTGTTGACCTGGATAATCGGTTTTCTCTACGAGCGCCTGCTGGCCGCTAACAACTACTTCGGCACTCTCCACCACCCTTGGTACCTCGACCCCTCCGGCGCGAAGGTGACGATCCCGTACTGCTCTTCCCAGCCCAACAGCACAATAGGGTGCCTGCCCATCGGTCACGACACCCTCACGTATCTCGGGCAGGATCTACGGATCGGCATGTTTGTCGGAGCAACCGTGGTCGGACTGGTGCTGCTGACCTCGCTCGCGATCGCCCGGCGCTACACTCTCATCGGCTTGCCGGCGTGGACCCCACCGCGGTTGAGCCTCACCACGGCCTTGATCACATTCTCCGTCCTCGCGGCAGCCGCTCCTCTCTACATCGGCACCTATAGCGTAATCACCCGCGACCTCCAGGGCGACGTGCTCGCCGACCTGATCACCACCGTGCTCTGCGTGGCGATTGGCGTGTCCGCCTGGCGGCTGCGCCGGCCCCGGGGGACTTGGTAGGTGCCAGGAGCGGTCAGCTGGTCCGGTGCCTTCACCGTGACGGTCTGCGGGTCGGTCCAGGACCGATAGACCCCGAACGCGTCGTGCGCCGACTGGAATGTCAGCGGCACGGTAATCGAGCCGCCGGAGGCGCTCACGGTCTGATCGAAGACCACGGGCCGCGAATATGGCGGCGCCTGGTCGGGGGTCCGGTAGGCGGTCGAACCAGGTCTGTCATTCCTGCGGCATGCGCTGCGGCGTGCCGGCGAAGGAGGGGCCGACGATCGTGGCGTTGGGTGCGACCCGCTGGATCTCCTGGTACGCGGGTGTCGCCCGGGCGCAGGCAGCCAGCGACGGGTCCGGTGGTCGCACCACCGGACCCGCGCCGCGTATGACCGCCGGCCAGTACGATTCGCGCCTCACCGCAGCAGCAGCACGGCGGCCACCACCATCACCGCTGCCGTCGCACCATGGACGGCGTAGGCGGTGAGCTTCGGACCCCGGTACCGCAGCACGATCAGCGCGTCGCCGATCGGAGCGACGGCGGTGCAGAGCATGAACCAGCCGAGTACCCGCGGCGTCGCGGCGAAGACCAGGGCGATCGCGATGAGGCCGAAGGCGATGTCCCGGACTCCCTTGACGGCGAGATAGGCGTTGGCGTCGCCGGCCTGCGGTCCGACCGCGACCCCGAAGCCGGCGGCGGACGGGCGGGGTGCCAGCAGGAAACGGGCTCCGATGAGAATGATGCCGATCCCGATGATCCAGGTAACCGCGTAGGCAACAACGTGGGTGAGGGTCATCGTGATACCTCCGGCAGTACGGCGTCGGCGCGGACCCGGCGGATCAGGCGGGCGTAGCTGGCTCGGCCGATGGTCTTCCAGGCGAGCCGGGCCGGCAGCGGCAGCGCGCCGAGCAGGGTGCGACGCTCGCGCGGGTCAGCGTCCTCGAGTACGGCGCCGAGAAACTGCAGCAGCATCGGCTTCGGGGTGGCGGCCAGGAAGTGTTCGCCCAACGCGGCCCACTCCGGGGTGGTCAGATACTGCGCGGCCAGCGGCAGCAGGTGCGTCTCCTCGTCATCGAGGTGCTCGATCACCGCGGCCCGGTGTTCGGTGAGCGTGGCCACCAGGGCGTCGCGGGCGGCCTCGCCGGCCGAGGACTCCCACGCCGGCAGCGCCCGCATCGCCTCGTCGAGGGTGCGCGCGATGCGTTCGTGCTGGGCCTCCATGCGGATCACGACGTCCGCCTCCAGGTCGACGCGGGCGTGCAGGAGCGGCCAGATCAGCTCGTCCTCGCCGTGGTGATGGTTGTGCAGTCCGAGCCGGTACCACCGGAGGTGCTCGGCGAGGATGCGGGCGCGCCGGGTGTCGCCGGGGGTCACCGCCGCGATGGCGCTGCCCAGCAGCCGTGATTCGCGGCGAAACGCGCGGTGGATAATGACCATGTCGCTGGTGTCCGTTGGCACGATGGCCTGCCTTTCTCGACGTCGGTCCGGTCCGGTTGGCCGGGCTGGGACCAGGGTCGGTCCGGGCGCTTGGAGCCCTCCTGGAGCCGGCTTGGAGCCGGGATAGGCTGGGAAGATCATGGTGGGGATTCGGGTGCTCGGACCCGTCGAGGCCGACGTGGATGGGGACGTGGTCCCGTTGGGTGGCCCACGTCAGCGGGCGGTGCTCGCCCGGCTGGTGTCCGCACGGGGTGAGGCGGTCTCCGTGGACCGGTTGATCGACGATCTGTGGGGCGGCGGGCCGCCGGTCCAGGCGATCACCTCGCTGCAGGCGTACGTGTCCAATCTGCGCCGGCTGCTGGAACCCGGGAGGCCGCCACGGGCGCCGGCCCGGATCCTGGTCACCGCGCCGCCCGGGTACGCGATCGCGCTGCCGACCGACGCGCTGGACGCTTGGCGGTTCGAACGTTTGGTCGCCGGGTCGGCCGCTCCCAGCGGTGACGTTGCCGGGGCGCGTGCCCGGCTTATGGCTGGCTTGTCCCTTTGGCGGGGCGCCGCGTTCGGCGAGTTCACCGACGAACCGTGGGCCGCCGCGGACGTGGCCCGGCTCGACGAGCTGCGGTTGCAGGCCGAGGAGGCGTTGGTGGGCCTGACCCTGCGGGCGGGCGAGGTAGCCGCCGCGGTGCCGGCCGCGGACGCGCTGACCCGGCGGCACCCGCTGCGCGAGGAGGGTTGGCGACTGCTGGCCCTGGCGCTGTGGGGAAGCAACCGACAGGCCGACGCCCTCGACGCGCTGAGCCGCGCCCGCCGTGGCCTGGCCGACGAACTCGGCCTCGACCCAGGCCCGGACTTGACCGCCTTGGAGGAGGCCATCCTGCGGCAGCACCGTGAGGTGCTGTATGAAGCGATCCGGCAGCCCGCCGAGACCGGCCCGCCGCCGGGGTCGCGCTCGCGCCGTCCTCCGGCACCGAAGCCCGGCCCGGAAGGGTCACCGTCGCATCGCCCGGAAGAGTCACCGTCGCGCGAAGTGGTCGGGCCGTCGCCCAAGCGCCCGGCCGCTGAACCGTTCGTCGGCCGGGTAGACGAGCTGGCCCGGCTGCGCGACGCCGCCGCCGAGGTGGCCGCCGGGCACGGTTCACGCATCGCGCTGGTCAGTGGCGAACCGGGGGTCGGGAAATCCACGCTGCTCGGGCGGTTGCGGCAAGAGCTGACGGACCAGGGTTGGCTGTCCATCGACGGCCACTGCCAGGAGGACACCTCGGGCGCGCCGCCGGCCTGGCCGTGGGTATTGGCGCTGCGGGCGCTGGCCACGGTATCGGCACCGCCGGCGGAGGTGGCCGAGCTGCTCGGGTCACCGGCCTCCGGTGGCGAACGGGCGGGCATCGACGCGGCGGCCGGCCGGTTCCGGCTGCACCGCGCCGTGGTGGCCTGGCTGCGCGAGGCAACCCGACAGCGGCGTCTGGCGATCGTTCTGGACGACGTGCACTGGGCGGACGGGGAAACCCTTGCCCTGCTGGCCACCGTGGGTACCGAGCTGACGGACGCGCCCATCCTTCTGCTGGTCGGGTACCGCGCCGCCGAGGTCTCCCCCGAGCTGGCCGCCAGCCTCGCCGTGCTGGCCCCACGCGGCCCGTTGCGGCTGCCGCTGACCGGGCTGCCCGCCACCGCCGTCGGCGCGCTCATCACCGCGCTCAGCCACCTACCCGTCGACGCCGCGACCACGGCGGCACTGGCCGAACGGACCGGCGGAAACCCTTTCTACGTCAAGGAAACCGCCCGCCTCCTGGACAGCGAAGGCGCCCTCATCGCGTTGGAGAAGGTCCCCGAGGGGGTACGTGACGTGCTGCGCCGGCGGCTGAACCGGCTGCCGCAGTCGGTCATCGTGGTGCTCCGGCTGGCCGCTGTCGCCGGGCGGGAAACCGACGTCGACGTGCTGATCGACGCCGCCGACACCGACGAGGCGGGGGTACTGGACGCGCTCGACGCCGGCATCATCGCCGAACTGCTGACCGAACCGGCACCGGGCCAGATCCGGTTCGCCCACGCGCTGGTGCGCGACGCCCTCGTCGCCGACCTCAGCGGGCTGCGCCGCGCCCGGACGCACGAGCGGCTCGGCGCCGCGCTGCAGCGGCTGCGTCCCGACGATGTGTCGGCACTGGCCTACCACTACCACCAGGCCGCGTCGGCGGCCACCGCCGCGCGAGCACTGGACTACGCGGTACGCGCCGCCCAGCTCGCCGAACGCCGCTACGCGCACGACACCGCGGCGGATCTGCTCACCGGCGCGCTGGAGAGCATCGAACGCATTCCCGCCACCGGCGATGGCGCCGAACCGGCCCCCGACGACCGTGACGCCGAGCGGGTCGGGCTGCTCGGCCGCCTGCTGCGGGCGCAGATCCGCGCCGGGGCCGTCGCCGCCGCCCGCACCACCCGGCGCCGCGCGATCGACGTGGCCGAGCTCGCCGACCGGGACGACCTACGGGTCGCCGCGTTCACTGGGTGGACCGAACCCACCCCCTGGCAGACCCGGCCCTACGGCACCGTGGACCAGCCGGTGGTCACCCTGCTGACCCGTCTGCTGCAACGCTCGGAACTCACCCCGGCCGACCGATGCCGACTACTGGAGGCACTCACCGCGGAACTCGCCGGGCAGGGCGATCCGCGCAGCCGAGCCGCGGCCACCCAGGCCGTCGAGCTGGCCGACGAACTCGACGACCCCGCCCTGCGCATGCTCGCCCTGACCGCACTGGCCCGCGAACACGGTGCGGAACTGAACTGGCCGCCCCGCGATCGGGTGGCCGCGACGCTGATCGCACTCGCGACCGAACATGACCGGCCCGCCTACCGCGCCTACGGCGGATTCACGGCCGCGCTCAGTGCCGTCGCCGCCGCTGATGTGCCCACCCTGTCCCGGCTGGTCACCGAGGGCCTCGACTTCGCCCGCGCCTACCGGATGCCCGAAGTCGAGGGCGTCGGCGAATACGCGCAGGCGATGCTCGCACACATCGCCGGCGACCCGCACGAGGCGGAACGCCGGTACGAGCACGCGACCACCCGGCTCGTGCGCCAGGGTTCGCTACACGCCGAAGGGTTCCAGTTGCTCGCCGAGGCGACACTGCGCATCGGGCAGGGCCGGGTCGGGGAATACGCCGGCCGGGCCGAAAACCTGTTCGACCGCCACGGGCCCATCTTCGCCGACCTGCTGACCCTCGCGTTGGCCGAGTCCGGCGACGTGGACCGGGCGCGGCGGATGCGCACACTGGCGGTACCGCTGCGCCCCGACTTCCTGATCTCCATCTTCGCGGTACTGCGCGCCATGGCACTCATCGCGATCGGCGACACCCCCGGGGCCCAGGACATGTACCAGGTGCTGCTGCCGCTACGCGACCAACTGCCGGGCACCTCCAGTCTGTCGCTGGCCATGCGACCTGTCGCGCACACGCTGGGCGACCTCGCCCGATTCCTCGGCCGGCCCGAAGACGCCGCCGCCCACTACGCCTACGCGGAGACCATCGCGAACCGCTGGGGCGCCACGCAGTGGGCCGCCGACGCCCGATCTGTATAAGGAACGGCGAGTGCGATGTGGTATCAGACGGGGGCTGTCCGCGCTCTCGTGATGTTGCTCCGGTGAGCGCGGACAGCCCGGCGTGCTACTTCGCGCGCTTCACGAGCAGCGGTAGGAGCCCTGCCGCGTCCGGGGTGCCGAGTCGGGGTCACGTAGCACTGCGGCGCGGCGCCGTCGCGGCCCAGTTTCGTGATGGTGACGTCATAGCTCTCGACCTCCTTGCTCACCGCCACCGGCGTGTGTACCACCGTGCCACCGGCGATGCCGGTCGGCCAGCCGCGAGGTAACCGTCCGGACCCGCGACGCGGGTATCGACGGTGACGGTGGCCGCCGCGTCACCGCCGGCCGGCACCACGACCGACGCGGGGCTGACCGTGAACAGCCCGGCGGGCGCCGCAGTGCCGTCCAGGTTGCTGGCCACCACCGCCAGGTTCAGCGTGACGTCCCTCGACCCGTCGTTGTGGTGGCTCACGGCGGAGCTGCGCACCGCGTCGTCCCGGTGCGGCCGCTGCTGGGTACCGAATCCGATGCTGGCCGGCGTGCTGGTCACCGCCCCGGTGATGGCGCCTGTGCGAGGGGCTCAACCGCCTCCGCGCCCACCGCTCTGGTGGCCGCGTCGCGCGCGAGTGAGCTCGTCGTCAGCCTCTGACTCTTCGTGGCGGCGGCGTTTCGGGCGTTCGGCCGGGTCACACTGGCCCCGTGTAGCGCCACTCGCCGCTCTCCCGCGTGAAGTGGCTGAGCTCGCGCGTCACCCCGCGGCCGTCGGCGTCGCGGTAGTGCGCCGCGAACTCCACGGTGCCCTCCGCGTCGAGCAGACCTCCGCCGGTGGTCCGGCCGACCTCGAGCAGTGTCCAGCGGATCCCATCATTAAGGTCGAGTGACCTCGGCCGGGACCGTGAATGCCAGGTGCGTCGGATGTATTGGGCATCGCCGCGGGCATACGCGCTGAACCGCGAACGCATCAGCGCCTCAGCGGTGGGCGCGGCGGCACCGGTGTGAAAGGGGCCGCAGCACTCGGCATAGGCGAGGCCGGTCCCACACGGGCATCGAGTCACACCCCATGATGGCATCCCGGGCAACGCGCCGGTTCACGCGACCCGCAACGGCGCGGTGATCGCACCAAGGCGGGTTCGAAGGCGTAGGCATTGGTTGTAGGCAAAGCGTGCCGCACCCGCGTGCCGCGCCAGCATCACCGCCTGCCGCGGCGACGCGTCCACAGTGAACCGGAACGCCGTATACCTACCCACGGCCAAGGAGTATTACCCCACCACCCGACAATGTGGAAGCATCGCGAGCCGAAACTAGAACACAACGAGGAGGGACTAGCCGCGGTCGAGCCGCGGAAAGGCGACCTCGCGCAGCAGGATGCCGATCGCGGCGGCGACCGGGATAGCGATCAGCGCACCGACGAAACCGAGCACGGCCCCACCGAGCAGAACCGCGAGGATCGTCGTGGTGGCCGACACCTGTACGGTACGCCCGATGATTTTCGGCACGATGAGGTAATCCTCAGCGAGCCGGTACACGATGTAGAAGGCCAGTGTCGCCACCGCGACCGGCACCGAGACGGTCAACGCGATCAGGCTGACCAGGATGCCACCGACCGTCGATCCGACCACGGGGACGAGGTCGAGAAACGCGACCGCGATGGCCAGCAGCACCGGGTACGGCACATGGAAGACGACCAGCCACACGAAGGTACCCACGCCCGCGATCAACGAGGTCAACAGATTACCCAGAACGAAGCCGCCCACCCGGGTGAACATCTCATCGCCGAGCAGAATCGCGCGGGGCCGCCGGCTGGCCGGGATCAACCGGTAGATCAACCTCCGGATCCGGGGCAGATCAGCGAGCAGGTACACGGTCAGCACCAGCACGGTCAGCGTCGACGCGGTCGCCGACAGAACGACCTTGCCCGCGCCGAGCAGGCCACCGAACACATCGCCGGCGCTCAACGACGACACGGCCTTGTCCAGCCTGTCCTGCAGATGCAGCCGGGCATCCAACCGGCCCAGCGTGGTGCTGTGATCGCGCAACTGAGCGGCGTACCCCGGTAGCTCATGGGCGAATTGCGTGCCCTGCGCCGCCAACGGAGGAATCGCCGCCGCGAGGAACCCTGCGACGACGCCCACACTGACCAACGCCACCACGGCCACCGCGGCCCACCTCGGCAGCCCCCGGCGCATCAACCACTGCACCGCCGGGTCCAAGCCGATAGCCAGAAACAGTGCCAGACCGATCAGCACGAGCACCGACGCCGCGTCGACCAACATTCGGGCCAGTACGTACGCGACGCCGACGCCAGCCGCGCCGAACAGCCCGATCGTGAAGGGCGAGCGCCGGTTGATTGGCCGCCCCGGGGACCCGAGAACCGCCCCGTCATTCCTCAGTTCGGCGGCCTCCAACTCGGCAGCCTGCACTATCTCGGCCCGCGAATCGGGCTCGGCCTGCTCCCCCGCCTTGGGCTGCGCGCCCGGTTGGCCCGGCACTGCCTGCGTCGCGTCCATCCGCGCCACCCGTCTCTGTCGTTGTCTCGGACCGGGGATCGAGCGTCGGCCGGCATCGCGGCCGTCAGCGCACAGAGCGCCGGGGCCCTTCTCGGCCTCGGCGCCCCGAGGAGAGCTCCCGGAAGTGTCGGCGATGCGCGGGCGCGTTCGACTACCGGTGACGGCCCGGCGAATCAATCCGGATGGAAACTTCCCCTCACCGGCTAATCGATAAACTTCAGCGCGGTCACAATAGAGTCTCGATCGCCGAGATCCCGACGTCCGACAAGCGCGTTGGCGTGCGGGGTCGCGGGTGCGGGGAGGACCCGCAGCGGGGTGGCTGGCCTCCATGATCCTGGTCAGCGTCCGGCGAGTAACCGGATGCTTTTCAAGCCTGGGTGACAGGTGTTGCCGCCAAGTCCGAACGCCCTACCTCGTGCAGGTGACGTAGCACCTGACCGTAGGAGGCGAACAGGCCGGTTTCCGCGTAGCTGACGCGCTGTTCGGCGCAGAACTGACGGATCACCCGTTGCGCGCGGCGCAAATTGGGCCGGGGCATGCTGGGGAACAGGTGGTGTTCGATCTGGTAGTTCAACCCACCGAGCAGGAAGTCCACTAGCCGGCCGCCGCGCACGTTACGAGAAGTGAGTACCTGTCGACGTAGGTAATCCAGGTCGTCGCCGTCGGTCGGCGCCGGCATGCCCTTGTGGTTCGGCGCGAATGAGCAACCCATGTAGACACCGAACAGCGCCTGGTGCACGGCGATGAACGCGATCCCCTGCCAGGGTGGCAGCACCAGGAACACGATGGTCAGGTAGCCGACGACGTGCACGGTGAACAGCGCGATCTCCAGTGTCCGGTAGGCGCGGGACTTCACCGTAGAGCCGGCCAGGGCTCGCACGCTGGACACGTGCAGGTTCATCGCTTCCAGCAGCAACAGCGGGAAGAACAGGTATGCCTGTAGCCGGCTCCACCGCCGGCCCGCCGCACCGCGCAGTTGGGCCTGCCGCTCGGTGAAGACCAGCACACCGGAATTGACGTCGGGATCCTTGCCGACCTCGTTAGGGTGAGCATGGTGGCGGCTGTGCTTGTCGATCCACCATCCGTAGCTCAGCCCGACACCCAGGTTGCCCAACGCGAGGCCGAGCAGGTAATTGGCCCGCCGGGTCCGGAAGATCTGTTTATGGCCGGCGTCGTGGCCGAGGAACGCGACCTGAGTGGACAGCGCCGCCATAACCGCCGCGGTACCCAACTGCCACCACGACGAGCCGATCAGCGCGAACGCCACCCAACCACCGACAAACGCCAACAGGGTCCCGGCGATCTTGACGGTGTAGTAGCCGGACCGCCTGTCCAGCAGGCCGGCCTCCTTGACCCGCGCCGACAACTGCGCGTAGCCACTGCCAGATTCCACGCCGGCTCGGCTGCCCATGACCGAATCAACTATTGCCATGGTCTTTCCTTCCGATCATTCACGGAAGGTGCACCACCGGGGACTAGAGCATCCACCAACCTGTATCGATATCACCCCAAACGTACCCGCCTCCCGTGGCCACCGCCACCTCAGCGCTCGCACCCGACAAGGCCGTCTTGTCGCTGCCCGGCACCCTGGCATCGCGTCCACACGAGGCAGGCAGCTGAATCGCCGAAGACCACGCGGGCACGAACGAGGCGTTTCTGACGGACCGGAGTAGGCTGAAGATGCCGCCCAAGCCCCCGGTGGCTAGATAGTCCATCGTTGATGGGCGCGCCCGACTATTCGAGGACCGGATAATCAGGCGGATCCACGACCCCGAAACCGGGATGCCCCGCTCACCTTCGGCAGGCGCACCGCGCTGTCCCCGGATTGGACTTCACCTCGATCGCTCCGGCTCCGGCGGCGCGTGTCGACCCCTTCGCCGCGAATGTGACGGCAAAGAAAGGCAGTGGTCCCCGTGACCCAGCCAACCGATCAACGCCGAGCCTCCTACCTCAACCACGAGGTGCCACCGGTAGCCGCGGTCACCCCGACCGTCCCGCTCCCGTCCCGGCTGCCACGCAGCCGGGCCGGCGGACTCTGGACCGTACTGGTCGCCTTCGCTCTCGTACTCCTCTTCCTCCTGATCTTCATCCTGCAGAACGGCCAACGCTCGGACGTGTACCTGCTGGGGGCGCATGGGCATCTACCGATGGCCGTGGCCCTGCTGCTCGCGACGGTCTTCGGCGTGCTGCTGGTCGCCCTGCCGGCCACCGTCCGCATCCTGCAACTGCGGCTGACGGCGACTCGGGCCCGGAAGAGCGCGAACACCACGCGCGAGCCGGCCGGTTCATGATGCACTCCACCGCCGACCGCAAGACCTGGATGTCCACCGCGGACCCGGTCACACCGCGGCTGCGGCTGCACGACGACCTGACCGCCCGCACGATATTGGACGGAGCCTGGTGGCCGTACTCCCGCACCACGGTGACCGAGCTGACCAACCTCGTCATCGCGCTGGACGCCCGGCACCTGCCGGTCACCCGGATCATGCTGAACGCCGCCGCCTGGGGCGAGCACCCCCGTCGCATCGGCGTCGCGGGACGCACCATACGGCTCGGCTGGTTCACCACCCTGGAGGCGTGCCTGCTCATCGCCACCACCAACACCAACCAGCGTCTCGACCTGCTCGTGATACCACCACGGGTACCCGCCAAAATAGCGGCCGCGGCAATGGCAACGGCCGCAGACAAGGACAACACCACACGGGCCGAGGCCATCATGGCCGCCGTCTCACCCCAGCGGCGCTTCAGTCTGCCGCGCCCCGAAGACATCTGGGAATCCGAAGGCGGCGGGATCAACGGCCACCGGACAGGAACACGATCATGAACCCCGCCATCATCGTCGTTGTCATCATCGCGGGCATCATCATCCTGATCACGCTGCTGGCATCGGTGCACGTCCAGCCCGCCATCCGCCGACCGGGACTCACCCTGGTCTGGCCCATCGTCGACCGGCTTCGCAGCGTGAACATGCAGATCACCACCATGAGCGTGCCCGGGCAGGACGGCATCACCCGCGACAACGTCTCGGTGCGGGTCGACGCCGTGGTCTACTTCCGGGTCGGCCATAATCTGCCCTACCCCGGCTTCGACACCCCCGCCTGAGCCGGCGGACCGCCCCGCGCGCCGGAGCGATCGACTGGTACCTACCGATGACGATGAATTTGGCCCGCCGGTTCCGCGGCCGCGGCGTTCCGGCGCCCGGGGCCCTCTCGACACGTTCCTCAACCGCCACCGATCGCCCGGCCGCGCCCGACGTCACCCCGCCGCCCGGCGCCGGCCACCCTGGCAGCACTTCGCGCGATCCGGACGGGTGACAGGCCGTCTCGATGGGTATGGATGTGTCATGAACAGCGTGGAGAGAGCCCTCCGCCGGGTGGATCTGGCCCAGCAGAGCCGAGCGTGGCTGGCGCTGCCGGTGGCCGCCACGAAGAAGTTCGGCGACGACTCGGCCGGGAACCTCGCCGCCCTGATCGCCTACTACGCGTTCGCTGCGATCTTTCCCCTGCTGCTGATGTTCAGCACCATCCTCGGCTACATCCTGGACAGCCGCTCCGCGCTGCGGGAGCGGCTGCTCACCTCCGTCGTCGTGGATTTCCCGGTCATCGGCGACCAGCTGCGCACGGCCGGGCTGCGGGGACACTGGTACGTCATCGTCGGCTCCGCGGTCATCAGCCTCTGGGGGGCCCGCGGTGTCGCCAACGCCACTCAGGCCGCGCTGAACACGATCTGGAATGTCCCCTATGCTCAACGCCCCGGTATCCGGGCGGCGGCGGGGCGCAGTTTCGCGCTGCTCGCCGTCGCCGCGATCGCGGTACTGTCCACCGGCCTGCTCTCGGGCATCGGTGGTACCGGCACGCTGTCCGGAGCGGCCACGCGCATCCTCACCTACACCGCGTCCACCATCATCAACGTCGGCGTGTTCCTGCTCGGATTCCGGCTGGCCACCGCCCGTCAGGTGCCACTGCGCGACATGGCGCGATCGGCCATCGCCTCGGCGATCATCTGGCAGCTCCTGCTCGTCGCCGGCACCTTCCTACTGATCCACCAGGTGCGCCACGCCCAGGAGCTGTACGGCACCTTCGGCGTCGTGCTCGGCCTGATGGCCTGGCTGCACCTTCAGGGACGACTCACTCTCTACGCGGTAGAGGTCGATGTCGTGCGCGCTCACCGGCTTTGGCCACGTAGTCTGATCCAGCCCCCACTGACCGGCGGGGACAAACGCGCCTACCGTGCGTACGCCGAAACAACCCGCCGGCGGCCGCCGAGCGAGCAGCGCGTCGAGGTCGCCTTTCCCGACCAGCCGGCATCAGCGGAGCGCGCCGACCCCACGAGACCGGCGGATGACAGCCGCGATGGCCCGCCGGCCGTGCGGCCCGCGCGTTCCTGACCTAGGCATCGACCGGCACGGCCAGCACCGTCGGTGGGCGGGCAGCGGTGTCCGGGGCCACGATCGAGGTCAGGACATGGCCTGGACGTTGCGCAGGTGGTCCGCCATCGTGTACAGCCGCTGGATCGGAACGTACAGGCGGAGCCGGGGAAACTCGTCGCGCTCCTCGTGCCCGGCGTGGTCCAGGACCGCTCGGTGGAACGCGGTGAATTTCGCGGCGAACGCCGGATGGTCCGCCCCGAGGTCCTGGAGTTCGGCGATGGCCCAGCCGGCCCGGTCCTCCTCCCCCGCGCGGGCCACGGCGACCGCGTCGCCGCCGGCCCCTGTCTGGTCTCGGGTGACCGGGTGCACGACCGCGCGCTCGCCGAGTTCGTGCAGATGCACGAGGCGGCACAGCTTCCCGAACAGTTGCGGCTGCTGCCCCTCGCCCGCCGCCTGCACGGCCGCACACAGCTCCCGGAGCCGTTCATGCTGCTTCAGGAGTACCTCGACGATGTCGTCCCGGTTGTCTGTGGTCACAGGTACCTCCGGTACGCGTGCTGAGGATCAGCCGGCACGTCATGAGCAGGGTCGGCCGGTGAGTGATGGTCAGTTCGGTGTCGGGCTGGCCTGCCGGGGCGCAGGAGCGGACGCTCGATCGGTGATGGCGGCTGACGGAAGCTGTTCGGCTCCGTCGACGAGGGCCTGGGCGAGGTCAGACAGTCGCCGGTTGCGACTGCGGGCGGTGCCGCGCAGGATCGCGAATGCGTCGGACACGCTGACGTGGAGGCGCTCGGAGAGCAGGCCCTTGGCCTGCTCGATCAGAACGCGGCTGTTGAGCGCGGTCTGCAGTTGTTCGGTGAGCATGTCGCGGCGGTGGATGGCGCGCTGCTGCAGCAGCCCGACGGTCGCGATGTCGGCCAGCGCCTGCCCAACTCGTAGCTTCTCCCCGTCGAGGGCACCGGTTCCGACGGTGAAGAGGTTCAGCGCGCCGATGACGTCGGTGCGCAGCCGCATCGGCAGGGCATGCACGGCGGCGAAGCCGACCTCGGCAGCGGCGGCGGTGAACCGCGGCCACCGCCCGGCCGCGGGCAGGTCCGCGACGGAGACAGGCATGGACGTGCGGAAACAGTCCAGGCACGGACCCTGATCGGTCTGCAATTGGAACAGCTCCAGCAGACGGGTCCGTTCGGAGGACGCGGCGACAACCTGCAGGGTGCCCCGCCCGTCGGTCAGCAGCAGACCGGCCGCGTCGACATCGAGCAGTTGAACGCATCGTTCGGTCAGGGTGTGCAGGAAATCGATGAGGTCGAAGTCGTCGACGAGCGTGTCGGCCATCTCGACAAATACGTCGGCTAGCGGGGGCTGGGCCATGTCATTCACCTTCGTCACGGTAGATCGGCGCCGCGGGGGATGGGAGGCGATGCCAGTCATTTCTCTTCGGTGTCATCAGGACTGTCACCGTCCCCAGCGTCAGAGTGAAATCGCAGCCTGCGGGCGACGACGTCGCCCGCCACCTGGCGCAGCCGCTGATCATGGACGTATGCGTACGCGCGTAGCCGGATCAAGGCTACCGCCGCGCTGACCCCCGCCTGAGCGATGATCATCCCGGTGGCCTGGTGCACTTCCGGATGCTGGAGACTGGCCCCCTCCAGCCGGTACCCGGTGGCCCCGGTGCTGGCCGTGTCCAGGAGCAGCGCACAGGCGGTGTCCGCCAGCAGCAGCGCATCGGCCAACTGGCCCGGGTTCAACGGGCCGGCCCGCACCCGGTACAGGTCCATGACGCCGAGGTGGATGCCGCCCACCTGCAGCGGAAGCGCGAACGCGGCCCGCACGCCGCCCTCGATCGCGGCAGGTGCGAAGACCGGCCAACGTACCCGGCGCCGAGCCTCGTTCAGGTCCGCGGCGAGTGCGGGACCATCGGCCAGTGCGTCGACGCCGGGGCCCTCGCCGAGTGTCGTGGTCAGTTCTTCCATGTCCGCCGCGAGTTGGTCGCTGGCGTAGACGGTCTCGCGCGGCGACGCGGCGAGAGCCACCGTGATCGCGACGGCGTCCACACCCGCGGCATGGACGGTCACCACGCCGACGTGGTCGACAGTGAGCGCAACCCCGTCGGCCGCCTCGACGACCAGCGCCGACAAGCGCAACCTGCCATCGGCACCCATCAGCAGGGACTTTCAAGGGCAGCAGGCGGTGATGCCGCCGCGTGAGCTGACGCCCCTTGAGCTGCCTGGCGCGTGCCGGTGGAGCGCCGCGAGCCTGCGCCGCCCATCGGTCGACAGCCCTGGGGATGGCAATCATCACCGCCGCACGATGCCCGCCCATCCCCATCATCGACGACACAACCGGCAGCGGCGACCGTGCGACCGGCGCAACCACGCGTCCGCGATACATGCTCCGGCCGGGCAGCATCAATGTTGCTGCGGTCATGGCGACCCCTCGCGTGGGAGGCGATCCGTGGGACTTCACGGGACCTGGCCACCGGGGACCCGGGCAGCGCTTTAACGGTACACCCGGGCCATCAACGCCTTGCGGGCCCGCCAGCGGATCGGCACCCCGAGCCGAGCCGGGCGGTGTCGCGGCCGGTCGCCTGGGCGAACTCCGGCTCGGTGCCGAACCCGCGCCGGCCGCGCGGGCCGGTCCAACGGTGGGGCGGTCCGTCGGGGCCGCTCGCTCAGGCCCCGTCCGGCCGCCACTGGCTGATCCGCATCCTGCCGCTACTTCTGCTGTGACTTGACGTTCTGTCCAGCCTGCTGGGCCTGCTCCTTGACATCCTTGGCGGCCCACTGGCCCTGGTCACGGACGTTCGAGGCCGCCTGCCCCGCCGCGGACTTGACCGACTCCGCCGCGTGTTGAGTCGGCTCGCGCAAGCCCTCGCGCATCTGCTGGGCGGCTCCGCCGAGCCCCTGCTTGATCTGACCAGAATGCTGCGCCGCCGTGTCCTTGACCCGTCCGGCCATCCGTCGCTCCGCATCGCTGGCCGGCAGCAGGGATGAGATCAGCATGCCGGCCCCGAAGGCGATCAGCCCGGCGGCCAGCGGACTGCCCTGGGCCTGGTCTCGAGCCTTCTGTGGAGCGGAACTGACCGCATGCCCGGCATTCGACGCGGTCTGGGACGCCTTGTGTCCCATCTCAGACGCGGTGTGCGACGCCCGGTCGCGCATCTCTCCGGCCTTCGCACCCGTGGCGTGACCGGCCGACGTAGTTGTGCCCATGACCTTCTCCCTTGCCCCGTGGAACGCGTCACGGATCCGGTTGACGCGCCGGTTGACTACCTTGCGCGGGTTGTACTTGTCGGCCATCGCGCCCGCCCGGTCGGTCAGCGCGTCGACGTCGTCGCCCAACTCGCCCTGGGTACGTTCGATATCCTGCCGGATCTGGTCGGGATCGGTGCTCATCATCTTTCCCCTTTGTGGTCCGGGCCCGGCTTCAAGGCGCCGGGCACCTCGCGTACCGTCGCCGTGGTCTGACGCAGCCCCGTGATCCGACGCCCCTGCGCTCGACCAGCGGCAAACAGGAACACGCCGATGACCGCCCACACCCCGGCCACGATCAATGCCGCCCAGCCCTGATCCATGACGTTGGCCAGGCCCCACCAGGCAGCGATCGAGAGGAACAGCAACGTCATGTAGCCCGCCAGCGCACTGCCGCCGAACAGGCCACCGACCTTGCCCGTCTTCTTGACCTCCTGCCGCAGCTCCGCCTTGGCCAGCTCGACTTCCTGACGGACCAGCCGCGACACATCCCGGCTGAGCTCCGTAAGCAGCTCACCGACCGAAGACTGCGACTGCGATCCGTCCACGCCCATCTCCTGCGGGCGTTTCGACGGGGCGCTCACCGCGCCATCCCCGGCTCGGATGACGGGGGACCGGCCAGGATCTGAGAGGGGCTGTCGGCAAGGTTAGGACCGGATCCGTCCGGTGACCCCGGCTGCGACTGCCCGCCAGGCTGGACGCCGGCATCGTTCTGGTCACCGCCGCCGCCGGAGGTCATGGTACGAGTGAACCGGCCGACCAGCAGACCAGCCACAGCGGCACCGCCCAGAAAGGCTCCCGGACGACGGCGGGCGAACTCCCGCAGTTCATCGACCACCTGACCCGGCTCCCGCTGCTCGAGCCAGTCGGCCACCCTGGTCATCCGGTCCGACGCCTGGCGGACGAGATCGTCCGCCGGCCCGGGCTGATCGCTCTTGTCCACGGCCGAACGCAACTGGTCGCCGAGGCTGCGCAACCCACTCGCGGCCCGCTTCTGCTGGGCGCTGGCCTGCTCCATCAGCTGCGACTGCGCCTGGTCCACGACGTTATGTGCCTGCCGTCCGGTCTCCTGGACAACCTGCTTGCCCTGCTCCGCAGCCGTATGAGCCACGCGCTGGCCGGTCTGTGACGTGCCCTTGGCTACCTGCGAACCCTGCTCCTTGACCGCGGTCCCGGTTGACTTCTGGCCACCGGACGCGCCTGGCTTGCCGCTTTCACCCACTGCTCCTCCTGACCATACGGCGCGGGCATCGTGTTTCTCAGTCCGCGGACACACCCCGTGAACGCACCGGGTGCGGGCGACGCCGACGACACATCGGACAACAATGGCGCCCCCGCGGGAACCGAGCCTGCGCCAAACTCGCCATACGCTGGAACACTGCCCGCCGCATGCAACGCCCGCTACTTCGTCGTTCGCGCGTGTACCCCCTGTCACGGCGACTATGCGACCCTTCCGAAGTCGATCGCCGTCACGATCGTCCGGTACCGCCGGTGCCTCTGCTGGATGCCATCCACGTCAAGCCACCCGTTTCGGACGATCGACAGGATCGGTGAATTCAAGAACCGGGACCGCCGCCTCGCGCATCCGCTCCCATATCGCCCCGACGACGCCCATCCCGGCACGAGTCGTCAGAACCCACATGACCACGGTCCCTGCCTAACGCTCATCGACCATGACGCGCATCCCGTGGGGTCAAGGTGTCAGCACTGCGCGCACAAGCACCATAGGGTGTGCGCGGGAAACCCACCGTAGGTTCGGTACGCAGTTCGTACGCGCCGTCGGCCCGGGCGATCTCGTAATACAGCCGGTGCCCCCACCAGCGGCCGGCTGGCTCGCCGGCAGTTCGAACACGGCGAGGCATCCGCCGATCCGATCGTGCGCCGGCACACCACCCGACCTGGAACCCCGCCGTCACGGGAGCCTTTCTTCACAAAAGCGATTCCTGCAGCGCCCGCCGGAATTCGGCCTCCGCGCTCGGGACCATCACATAGATCGTCTGTTCGGGAACGCCCTGCACCGTTATCGCCTCGTTGACGAATTCCGCCGGCCCGAGCGACGGATGGTTCAACGTCTTCCGGTCATGCAGCCACCTTGACACCTGGTGTTCCTGCCACAGGCGACGGAACAATGAACTTTCCCGCTCAAGCCGCCCGACGATCTCCCTCAGTCGCGGCGTGTCAGGTTGGCGACCGGCGTCGAGTCGCAGCATGCCGATCATTTCGGCAACGGCATTCTCCCACTCCTCGCCGTACAGTTCCCGGGCCAGTGGCGATCGCAGAAACCATTGCACCGAGTTGCGATCCGTAGGCGGCAGCGTTTTGAAATCCGTGCCGAACAGGAAACAGGCCGCGTCATTCGCCGCGATGATGTCGACGTACCGGCCGCAGACGATCGCGGGCGTGCCATCCAGTAGATCGAATACCCGCTGCGTCCGTGGATCGATCGCCTCGCCAGAGGAGGAGTTGTTTTCCAGCCGCTCCCGGTCAGACAGCCCGGCCAGCGTGTGCAGATGTGACCGTTCGTCGGCGCTCAACTGGAGCACCCGTGCCACGGCGCCCAGCACGGCGGGCGAGGCGGTCGGCTGGCGGCCTTGCTCCAGCCGCGCGTAGTAGTCGAGACTCACCCCGGCAAGCTGAGCCAGTTCCTCGCGCCGCAGTCCCGGCACTCTTCGTCGGTCCGACGGCGAGAGTCCGACATCCTGCGGACGGATCCGGGCGCGCCGGGCGCGCAGAAATGCTCCGAGCTCCGGGTTCCGGGAAACCATCACCGCCGCAGCCCAGTGGAAGTGCTCATAACGCGAGGGTAGCACTGCGATTCCTAGGTATCGTTCGACGACCCAAAACCCTTCGCGATCGACGCATGCCGTGCTTGACTTCTCGGTGACCGCCAGGAAACGGTGACTATCAGCAAGAATTCTTATCCTCGTAGAGAAGTTGGTTCCTATGGAATTCCGTAAGATCGGCGGACTCGGCCTCACGTCCTCTGCTCTCGGTTTGGGCTGCATGGGCATGACCGGCGCGTACGGAACCGCCGACGAGA
This sequence comes from Rugosimonospora acidiphila, assembly GCF_039543385.1. Lineage (NCBI taxonomy): Bacteria > Bacillati > Actinomycetota > Actinomycetes > Micromonosporales > Micromonosporaceae > Rugosimonospora > Rugosimonospora acidiphila. The sequence continues at coordinate 151,215 of NZ_BAABJQ010000008.1, read as the reverse complement.
CGGAATCGGTCAACACCATCCACCGGGCAATCGACCTGGGCGTAACGATGTTCGACACCGCCGACGTCTACGGTCCATTCATCGGGGAGCAGCTACTTGGTCGGGCGCTCGCCGGACGACGCGACGATGTGCTGATCGCTACTAAATTCGGCGGGGCGGCAATGGACGACTCCGGCCGGGTGATCGGCGGCGTAAATGGCCGCCCAGAGTACGTGCGGGCCAGTGTCGAACGCTCCCTGCGGAATTTGAATACGGACCGGATCGACCTCTACTACCAGCACCGGGTCGACCCGGACGTGCCGGTCGAAGAGACCTTCGGCGCGCTGGGTGAGCTGGTCACCGCGGGGAAGCTGCGCTATCTCGGCATTAGCGAGGCCGACGCCGCCACCATCCGGCGCGCTCACGCGGCCGCCCCGCTCTCCGCCGTGGAGACCGAATACTCGCTGTTCAGCCGCGATGTGGAACGCAGCGGGGTGCTGGCGACCGTACGAGAGTTGGGCGTCGGCTTCGTCGCGTACGCGCCGCTGGGCCGCGGATTCCTCACCGGCACGGTCCGGTCCAACGACATGCTCGAACCGACCGATCTGCGCCGTTCCTTTCCACGCTTCGAGAATGCCGCCCTCGCCCAGAACCTGGCCGTATTAGAACGGATCACGCAGGTCGCCGCGCAGCTGAACGTCACGACCGGACAGATTGCCCTGGCCTGGGTGCTCAACCAGGGCACACACATCATCGCCATTCCGGGAACCCGGCGCCGCACCCATCTGACGGAGAACGTCGCGGCCGCCGCGCTACACCTAAACGCGGAGACACTGTCCGCGCTGGCCGAGGCAATCCCGACCGACGCCGTGGCCGGTGCGCGCCGGTCCCCCTTGGACTCTGCGATCCAAGAGTGAGTTGCAGTCGGTGGGTGGGCACGCCGAGCCGCCCACGACTGGATCCCCTACCTACGGGAACGCCTCCCCCGCACCTGGTCCTTGAACGGCGCTCGGCAGCGCGACTGACGAGCCCGTTGACCGCAGTCGGGATTTCAGCGCCAGATAGGCAGAGCGGTAAGCCGTGGGGGCGTCGACGTTGGCCGCCCGGCGTCGCGTCACGTGGCGCGAGGCATCAAGTCCATAGTCTGGCTCGGGCGCGTCACCGAGCGGCACCTCGCCGTCGGGCGAGCGCAGCTGTCTCTACGGGGTGAGGACGTTGCAACTCAACGACCCCGGCAAAGCCCTCCTCCGCGTCCTGGACGCCAGCCGCACCGAGCGCCTGTCGCTGACCACGGCCCTGGGACGGTTGCTGGAAACCGAAGTCGAAGCCACCGAGCCCAGGAGAACCGCCGCCGGCCGGCGGCGGTTCTCCTGGCTGGCCGAAGCCTGGACCGTCGCCGACTTCGACTTCGCCGCCCAACCCTGGTGCGAGGTCAACTGCGCCCACTAGGGCGCGACGCTTCACCGCGAGCAGACGTCCGGTATCGCGGCGTGCGATGACGATCCCTTGACGTTGCATTATGGCGGGTCGCTGGTCCGGCTCGGATTGGCGGACCCGCAACGGTGGCGCCTTGGGGTGGCGGTGGACCGGGAGTCGGTCGGCCGCCGCAGTCGCTGCGCACGGGGCACCGGACGCTGGTTGACCTGTCGGGCTCGTGAATCGGTGGCGACCATCCCGACAAGGCCGACCAGAGGCCTACCGCCACAGGCAGGACTCGGCCGGCGGCCGGCCACCCGGCTTCGACCGTGAGCGTTTCCGGGAAAGCAGCACCGTCGAACGCGTGATCAACAAGCTCAACAGTTCCGGGCCGTGGCCACACCCGGTACAGCAAACGCGAGTTCATGTACCTGACCACCATCGACATCGCCACCATCAAGATCTGGCTCCGCGATCTCACCCGCGGAAACGTGAACGACAAGACGCTGCCCAGTAGCACACTGACCTGTCGGACACGTCGACCTCATCCCACTGTGCACCTTTTCAGCCATTCACGCAATTACGCCGATCTGGCGTAGATACACTCCCGCACGAGTGCTTTGGGGTGTTCGTCACCTGACAGCGCGTCAGCAAACAACTCTTGCCGCTCTGAATCTTGTCGGGCGGGATCCTGATGGGTGGGGAAGTCTGTGTCGTTGATCCGTCTGCCACGTGCGTCTCGTAGACGCCGTCGGCCTATTGCGATGGCGATGGCGGGGACCGTCCTCGGTACGACGATGCTTGTTGGGATCGTCGGGCCGCAGGCGGCGTGGGCTCAGGCTCCGGTCCCGTTGGGGGTCGCCGAGACCTACGGGGTGTTGGGGGGCCAAGCGGTCACTGACGTTCCGCCCCCGGTCGGCCCCTCGGTGATCAACGGGGATCTGGGGGTCTGGCCGGGCACGTCGCTCACCGGCGCCCCCGTGGTCAGCGGCGCCACGAACGTCGGTAACACCGCGGCGATGCAGGCCCAGGCGGATCTGACCACGGCGTACGACTTCGCCGCGGCGGAGCCCTCGACCAGCACGGTGAGCGCCGACCTCGGCGGCCAGACCCTGGTCGCCGGGGTATACACGTCGCCCGCCACCATGGCCCTGACCGGCACTGTCACGCTGGACGGGCAGAACGACCCCAACTCGGTCTTCATCTTCCAGGCGGGATCCGACCTGATCACCGCAGTTGACAGCCGGGTCAGCCTGACCCGTGGTGCCCAGGCGTGCAACGTGTTCTGGCAGGTCACCAGCTCGGCGACCCTGAACACCAGGACCGTCTTCGCCGGGAGCATCCTGGCGTTGCAATCGGCGACGCTAGGCGAAGGGGCCACCGTGGTGGGACGGGTACTGGCCCGCAACGGCGCCGTCACCCTGATCCACAACACCATCACACGACCGTTCTGCGCCGCATCCATCGCGCCGCCGACGATCGCGAAGGCGTTCGGGGATGCGACCATTCCGGTGGGTGGCACGACGTCGCTGAGCTTCACTCTCACCAACCCCAACATAGGCACCTCGCTGACGGGTGTTGGCTTCACTGACGCGCTGCCCGCGGGGCTGACGGTCGCGACCCCGAACGGGGTGAGCGGTACCTGCGGTGGTGGCACGATCACCGCGACCGCCGGCGGCACCAACATCAGTCTGGCCGGCGCGACGTTGCCGGCCAACGGGACTTGCACCTTCTCGGTGAACGTCACCGCCACGACCAGCGGAACGAAGGTCAACACGACCAGCCCGGTTGACTCGAACGAAAGCGGTCCGGGTGCCGCCGCCTCGGCAGCCGTCGCGGTCGGCGCGGCGGTCGTCGCGCCGCCGACGATCGCCAAAGCTTTCGATGATGCGACCATTCCGGCTGGCGGGACGACGTCGCTGAATTTCACTCTCACCAACCCCAACCCGAGCACACCACTGACCGGTGTCGGCTTCACTGACGCACTGCCCGCGGGGCTGGTGGTCGCGACCCCGAACGGGGTGAGCGGTACCTGCGGTGGTGGCACGATCACCGCGACCGCCGGCGGCACCAACATCAGTCTGGCCGGCGCGACGTTGCCGGGTGGCGGGAGTTGCACCTTCTCGGTGAACGTCACCGGCACGACCAGCGGAACGAAGGTCAACACGAGCGGTCCGGTGAACTCGACCGAAAGCGGCCCGGGTGCCACTGCCTCGGCAGCCGTCACGGTGGCTATCGCTACCCCGCCGACGATCGCCAAGGCCTTCGGGGCCACGACCATCGCCGTCAACGGGACGACGTCGCTGAGCTTCACTCTCACCAACCCCAACCCGAGCACACCGCTGACCGGTGTCGGCTTCACTGACGCACTGCCCGCGGGGCTGGTGGTCGCGACCCCGAACGGGGTGAGCGGTACCTGCGGTGGTGGCACGATCACCGCGACCGCCGGCGGCACCAACATCAGTCTGGCCGGCGCGACGTTGCCGGGTGGCGGAAGTTGCACCTTCTCGGTGAACGTCACCGGCACGACCAGCGGAACGAAGGTCAATACGACGGCTGCCGTCACTTCAGTTCAAAGCGGCCCAGGCACCCCTGCCTCGGCAAGTGTCACGGTCGTCGCGGCACCGACGATCACGAAGTCCTTCGGGGATGCGACCATCCCGGCGGGTGGGACGACGTCGCTGAGCTTCACTCTCACCAACCCCAACCTGAGCACACCGCTGACCGGTGTCGGCTTCACTGACGCACTGCCCGCGGGGCTGGTAGTCGCGACCCCGAACGGGGTGAGCGGCTCCTGTGGTGGTGGCACGATCACCGCGATCGCCGGTGGCACCATCATCAGTCTGGCCGGCGGGACATTGCCGGGTGGCGGGAGTTGCACCTTCTCGGTGAACGTCACCGCCACGACCAGCGGAACGAAGGCCAACACGAGCGGTCCGGTGAACTCGACCGAAAGCGGCCCGGGTGCTACTGCCTCGGCAAGCCTTACCGTCGGCGCTGCCGCAGCACCGACGATCTCCAAGGCTTTCCGGGACGCCACCATTCCCCTCAACGGGACGACGTCCCTGAGATTCACCCTCACCAACCCCAACCCCCACACGTCGCTGACCGGGGTCAGTTTTATCGACAACCTTCCCGCGGGACTGACGGTCGCCAATCCCAGTGCCGCACAGACCAACTGCGCCTCCGGCACGGTCGTCGCGACTGCGGGAGGCGGCAGCATCAGCCTGTTCGGCGTCACCTTGCCGGCCAACGGGAGTTGCACGGTGTCGGTCAACGTCACCGGCACAACCACCGGAACAAAGGTCAATACGACGGCCGTCACCTCGGTCGAGAGCGGCCCGGGCTCCCCTGCCTCGGCGAGCATCACGGTCCGCAAAGGCACTCTGCCCGTCACCGGAGGCCGGATCGCTACCTACGGCACCATCTCCCTCATGATGGTCGGCCTCGGTGGGATGCTCATCGTGATGAGCCGACTGGTCCGGCGTAGGCACCACACCGCCTAGCTTGCCGGGTGACGTCCGGATCCTGGCCGCGTGGACCTCGGCGCTTGTGCGGAACAACTGGTTGTTCCGCACAAGCGCCGAAGCCGCATGCGTGAGCCGGGTTGGTCCCGCCGCGCGGATGGTGGATTGGCCCCAGCGTTGTTGGCGTGCGCCGCGGACCCGGGCGCGCTCACGCCATCGGGCGCCGAGGACATCGCGGTGGCGGGCGTTGGCGTTACGCCACCGCGGGTACGGCAGCCCAGCCAACGAGGCGGCGCGGATCGGCCTGGCGCTCGGCGGGTGGTGCCAGCGAGGGCGGCGGCGGGAGCGCTTGTCCCCGAGCGTGGAGGCACCAACGCGCTGGCCCGCGCCCTTTTCACCGACTTCGACGCACTGCCGCGCCGACGGCGCAATCTCGTCCACTTTCTCTTCCTCGACGACGGGGCTCGCCCACACCGCCGATCCGGAGCAACTCCTCGGGCTGCACACCGCCGAACCCGGCTCCCCCTCTGAACAGGCCCTGCGCCTCCTGGCGAGCTACGCGGCCACCCCATCGACAATCTGACCGGACAGCCCACCGCGACCCACCTCACGGCTGCGGTTCGCCTGTTTCGGGCGGCGGCCTGTTTCGGGCGGCGGCCTGTTTCGGGCGGCGGGAAGGACCGGCGCCGCTCGGCCACCGCAGTGTTGATCGGGCGCGGCGTCTCTGTCCGCAACTCCTCAGGCCTGCCGGCATGGTACGACTGCTTCGATACCAGCGTGGAGCGGGCAGAACGGGCGAGCCGATGACGAGTAGGTCAGCCGAGCTTGGGCGGAAACCTGAGAGTCCGCAGCGGGCGGCGTTCCTTGAGTTGTTCTTCGACCTTGTGTTCGTCCTCGCGCTGAGCCAGCTCTCGCGCGGGCTGAGCCAGGATCTCAGCTGGAGCGGCGCACTCCAGGCGCTGGTGTTGCTGCTCGCCCTGTGTTGGGTCTGGGTCCACACGGCAGGGCTGACCGACATCTTCGACCCACAACGACCGCAGGTCCAGCTGGTGGTCACCGCGTCCATGCTCGGCGCCCTGGTGATGGCCGCCGTGGCGCCGCAGGCGTTCGGCACGCGAGGCCTGGTCTTCGCCGGCACGTACCTGGTCATCCAGAGCGGGCGCGGTCTGTTCATCGTGCTCGTCCTGCGCGGCCAGGACCAACGACGCCTCTACCTCCGGGTGCTGTTCTGGACCGGCGTGTCCGCCCTACCGTGGATCGCCGGAGCCGTCGCTCAGGATTCCGCGCGTCGCATTCTCTGGACGCTGGCGGTGGCCGCGGACTACGCGTCTTCCACCCTCCGCTGGCCCACGCCAGGGCTCGGCCGGGCGCCCGCATCGGAGTTCGTCATCGCTAGCGGGCACCTGGCCGAGCGGTACCGCCAGTTCTTCATCATCGCGCTCGGCGAATTGATCCTGGTGACCGGGCTGGCGTTCAGCGGCGGCGGCCTCGGGGCTGACCGCAGCGCGGCGCTCGTGGTGTCGTTCGCCACCACGGCGCTGCTGTGGCGAATCTACATCTATCGCGCCGGGGAGGTGCTCGGTACGGCCATCGGCGCGGCCCGCGACGCGGTCCGCGTCGGCCTCCCGATGACCTACGCACACGTGATCATGGTGGGCGGCATCGTGTTGACCGCCGTCGGCCAGGAACTCGTCATCGCCCATCCACTCGCGCATCGGCGATCAGCTTGGACGGCCGTCATCCTCGGCGGGCCCGCGCTGTTCCTGGTCGGGCGTGCCCTCTTCGAGTACGCGGTCTTCGCCCGAGTCTCCCGCGACCGGCCCATTGGGCTGCTCGTGCTCGCCGCCATGACACCGGCGATGCTGCTCCTGCCGCCGCTGCCGGCCGCCACCGCCGCTACCGCGGTCCTGACCGGGATCGCCGTCGCCGACGCGAACCGCGCTCGGGGACGCCTACCCGAACCACCCTCACCGCTCGGCGGCCCAGCATGACAAAAGCGGCGAATCACGGTGCCAGGCGCTGGTGAACACGGATCGCCGTGTGTGACCGGTGTCGGCGCGGCGCGACCCAACGGACGCCATCAGGTGGCGCGCAGCGCGGACATCACAGTGTCCAGCGCGATGTACGCGAACCCCACCCGCGTATCGCTGGCGCCGTAGGGCACCCACAGCGTTCCGTGATGCAGGAGGGCGCCGCAGGAGTAGACGACGTTGGGTACGTACCCGTCCCGATCGTTCTCGTCGGGCGCCAGCAACGTGCCTGGGAGAATCGCGATCACCTGCTCCGGCCGGTGCAGATCGAGCAGCATGGCGCCGATGGCGTACCGGCGCATCGGTCCCACGCCGTGGGTGAGCACCAGCCAGCCGGCCTTGGTCTCCAGCGGCGACCCGCAGTTCCCCACCTGGACCAGTCCCCAGCTCAGACTCGGCGGGTGCAGCGGAACCGGAGTCTGCCACTGGTGGTTTTCGTCGCGCGCTGTCAGGCCGATGGTCTCGCCGTCGGAACGGGACAGCGCGAGATGCCGGCCGTGCACGGTCCGGGGAAACAGCGCCATTCCCTTGCTCCGCACCGCCGGACCGCCCAGCGGGGCGATGTCGTAGTGCAGCAGATCGTGGCTGCGCAGTAGCCGCGCCGAAATGTGCCGACCGTCGTAGGCGGTGTAGGTCGCCAGGTAGACCGCGGTGCCGTCGTCCCCGGAAAATCTCACGAACCGGGCGTCCTCCATCCCGTTGCGCTCCGACGGCGTGGCCGGCCACAGCACCCGCTGGTCGAGGCCGACCTCGGCGGGGAAGGAGACGGTGTAGCTGGCTCCGATCGCGTCACGCAACTGTTCGACCGTCTCCCGCGCGGCCCCGTCGGCGAGCCTCTCTGCCGGTATCCGCGCCAGTGCGCGCTCGAAATCCTCGTCGTCGAACCGTTCGGGCAACGATGCCAGTACCGCGGCGCGGAGCCCGTTGTCGTAACCCACCTCGCCGAGTCCGGCGGCGAGCAGGTCGCGGCGGTGCCGGGCGGTGCCGCGGAGTCCGGGGGCCACCGGGCCGGAACGGTCCGCGACCGTGAGGGGCCTCCCAGACCCGGCCATCCATCGCCGGATCCTCGGCGTACCCGTGGGGGCAGACGCCGTCGAGCGCGGCCGACGTGACCGAGTCCAGCGTGGCGAACAGCGTCACGTCGACGCCGCGGGCCACCAGTCCCTCAGCGAGCAGGCCGGTGACCTGTTCCCAGGGGCCGTAGTGGCGAGGTGGTGTCCGCCAGGCCACCGGACCGAGTAGACCGATCCTCACCCCGCGCAGGCCGCCCGACGCGTCGTCACGCTCCCGCGGTGCGGGCCGCTCTCCGGTGGCATGGCATCACCCTTCAGTCGATTCGCGAGAGGCGGAGCATGGCCAGCACCAGCACGGTCGGGGCGTTCGCGGTCGCTATGCCTCCGGCTTGTCGGCGACGAGTACCTCGGTGGTGAGGAACAGAGCGGCGATCGACGCGGCGTTCTGCAACGCCGAACGGGTCACCTTCGCCGGTTCGACGATGCCCGCCTTGATCATGTCGACGTACCCGCCGGTGGTGGCGTCGAGGCCGTGGCCCGGGGGCAGCGACTCGACGTTCGCTGCCACGACGGCGCCCTCGAGGCCGGCGTTGGTGGCGATCCGCCTGAGCGGCGCGGTGAGTGCGACCCGCACGATCTTCGCGCCGGTGGCCTCATCGCCGGTCAGGTCGAGCTTGTCGAACGCGGTGACCGCGGCGTTGGCAAGGGCCACGCCACCGCCCGGGAGCAGCCCCTCTTCGATCGCGGCCTTGGCATTGCGCACGGCATCCTCGATGCGGTGCTTGCGCTCCTTGAGCTCAACCTCGGTGGCCGCGCCAACCTTGATGACCGCGACGCCGCCGGCCAACTTGGCCAGCCGCTCCTGCAGCTTCTCCCGGTCGTAGTCCGAGTCGCTCTTTTCGATCTCGGCACGGAGCTGGGCGACGCGCCCGTGGATCTGGTCAGCGTCGCCGGCGCCTTCGACGATCGTTGTCTCGTCCTTGCTGGCGACGACCTTGCGGGCGCGGCCGAGCTGGTCGAGGGTGGCGTTCTCCAGTGTCAGGCCGACGGTCTGGCTGATGACCTCACCACCGGTGAGGACGGCGAGGTCGCCCAGCATGGCCGTGCGGCGGTCGCCGAAGCCGGGCGCCTTGACAGCGACCGACTTGAAGGTACCGCGGACGTTGTTGACCACCAGGGTCGCGAGGGCTTCACCCTCAACGTCCTCGGCGATTATCACCAGCGGCCTGCCCGCCTGCATGACCTTCTCCAGGATCGGGAGCAGATCGTTCAGGTTCGAGATCCGGCCCTCCACGACGAGGAGGTACGGGTCGTCCAGGACGGCTTCCATCCGCTCAACGTCGGTGACCAGGTAGGGCGAGAGGTAGCCCTTGTCGAAGCGCATGCCCTCGGTGAACTCGAGGTCCAAGCCGAAGGCGTTGCTCTCCTCGACGGTGATGACGCCTTCCTTGCCGACCTTGTCCATCGCCTCGGCGATGAGTTCACCAACCTGGGAATCACCGGCGGAGATCGAGGCCGTGGCGGCGATCTGCTCCCTGCTCTGGACCTCCTGGGCCTGGGTGGCCAGCACCTCCGTCACCGCGGCCACGGCCTGCTCGATGCCCCGCTTGAGCGCGATCGGGTTCGCGCCGGCGGCGACGTTGCGCAGCCCTTCGCGTACGAGCGCCTGGGCGAGCACGGTGGCCGTGGTCGTGCCGTCGCCGGCCACGTCATCGGTCTTCTTGGCTACTTCCTTGACCAGCTCGGCGCCGAGCTTCTCGTACGGGTCATCGAGTTCGATCTCCTTGGCGATACTCACACCATCGTTGGTGATGGTGGGCGCACCCCACTTCGTGTCCAGCACGACGTTGCGGCCTTTCGGGCCCAGCGTCACCTTCACCGTGTCGGCGAGGATGTTCATCCCGCGCTCGAGGCCGCGACGGGCCTCTTCCCCGAAAACGATCAACTTGGCCATGTGCGTCGTCCTCTACGTCGTAGTGCTGAACGACAACACTGACCGGAGCGAGCTGCGATGGAGCGCAACGCACGACCCGAACCCGGGGTGCCTCATCCCATTCGATTAGCACTCGCCAGTTGCGACTGCTAACTCTGGTCTAGCACTCGCCCGCTCGGAGCGCAAGGCTCATCCCACCCCCTCCGGCCTGCTCGGTCTGACGTTCAAAACGAGGGGACTGGCTGCAGTCAGGCCAGTCGACCGCCGTCACCTCACGCCTCTATGCCATCCTCGCGCCCGCGACGCTGGCCGAGGTCCGCGTTGACCTGTCCGATGCGATCCACTCCATGCATGTCGTTCGCGCGACCCTTCTTTGAGGTTTGGTGGATGTCCGCATTCGACGCGCGATGCGGCGCCCAGCGACAGCACGTGGCCCGCTGGGTCGCTGCGATAGCGAAACGGCGATGCGACGAACGCCCTCAGGCTCTCCACCTGGTGGCCCAGGATGTACCGCCGGAAGGGCACAGGGCGTTCTGGACCGGTCTGTTAGCCGACCACGACCTGTGGACGCAGTTCCAACTGGCAGCGATGCTCGACGGGCATGACGCCATCGTTCGTCCTAGCGATCGGGCCGGCCCCGACGACACCCGAGTGCGCGATCAGGTGGTGTCGATGTCCGCAGGGGGTCGGAGACCTCTGCCGTGACCCTGACGTGGTTGTGGGCGGCGGTAGACCAACATCCAGGCCAGGAATCACTGCGCTGCGGCGGCGGGCACCGGCGGCGGTAATGAGCGCTGCCCCACCGCCGCGCGGAGCCGCCCGATGATCGCGTCACCGACCCGCGCCGTCTCCTGCTTGTACGGGGTGTCGGACAGGACGAAGTGCCGGATGCCCAGCTCGGCGTACCTGCGCAGGGCTGCGGTGACGTCCTCGGGCGAGCCCACCAACCAGGTCGTGCCCGCCCCTCCCCCACCGTACCGCCCAGGAGCTGTGTAGAGGCAGCTGTCGAGTACGTCGCCGCGCGCGGCCAGCTCGAGCAGTCGTCGCTGCCCCACGGCGGGGCCTCGGCGCCGGTCGATCCGACGGTCGTCCGGCGCCTCGGAGCGCCGCGCCATGGCGAGAACCTTCGTCTCCGCGTCCCGCCACGCCTCCTCGGTCGTGTCACGAATCAGAGTGGTGATCCGCAGCCCGAACTCCAGCGGTGGCAGGTCGCGTCCCAGCTCCGCGCTGAGGCCGCGAAGCCGGCCGACGCGTTCGGCGATCCCGTCGAGCGGCTCGCCCCAGAACAGCTGGACGTCGGCCTCGGTGGCCGAGACCCGCTCCGCGGCCGCGGACGCACCACCGAAGTACAGGCGCGGACCGGTGCCATGCGGCCGCGGGACCACCGTGGAATCGGTGACCCCGAAATACTCACCCTCATACGTGACGCGCTCCTCGGTCCACAGCCGCCGGACCAGGCGCATGAACTCCTTGGTCCGCGAATAGCGCTGCGCCTGGTCACCCTCGACGTCGCCGTACGCCGCCAGGTTGTCCTGCCCGCTCACGATGTTGACAAGCAGCCGGCCGCCGCTGAAGTGGTCCAGGGTCGCCGCCGCGCTCGCGAAGTGCGCCGGCTGCCAGTACCCGGGCCGGACGGCCACGAGCGGGCGGAAGGTCATGGTGCGTGCCGTGATCGCGGTGGCGAGCGTGAACGTGTCCGGCCGGCCCCACCCGGTGCCGATCAGAGCCCCGGACCAACCGTGCCTCTCGGCGGTGCGGGCCAGGTCGGTGGCGTGCTCAAGGGTGCCGTAGCCGTCGATAGCGTCGTCGCCCCGGTGCCCCGGCTCGAGGGTGTTGGGGATGTACCACAGGAACGTGAGGGCCATGTCGTCTCCCAATCGCGTACTGCTGATGAGTTGTCTGGCTCAGCCACGGCGCCGGCGCGCCGAATCGCTGAGCGCCGGCGGTACTTGCCGAACAGCCGGCCACCCGCTGGCGCCGAAGACGGCCGCCGTCACGAAGGCGCACCCACCGTCGCCACGTCCCGGACGCCCTGGCCCGCACTCACCCCGCCCGCCTCGCCGAACTGGTTCACCGGCCGCGGCAGCCCGTAGTGCTCGCGCAGCGTGACGCCCTGGTACTCGGTGCGGAACAGGCCGCGCTCCTGCAGGATCGGTACGACTTTGGCGGCGAACGCCTCGATCCCCGAGGGCAGCACCGCCGGCATGATGTTGAAACCGTCGGCGGCGCCGTTGTCAAAGTAGTGCTGGATCGTGTCGGCCACCTGCAGCGGGGTGCCGGTGAAGGTGCGGTGCCCGCGCCCGCCGCCGAGCTTGCCGATCAGCTCTCGAACGGTCAGGTTTTCCCGGCGGGCCCAGTCGACGATGAGCGTGTAGCGGCTCTTCGCACCCTCGATCTCGTCCTCGTCGGGCAGGTCCGCCGGGAGTCGCTCGTCCAGCCTCAGCCGCTCGGGGTCGATCCGCAGCGTCTGGGCGAGCTGCGCCACGGCGTACCGCGGTGCGATCAGACGATCCAGCTCAGCGTCGAGCTCGCGTGCCTCGGCCTGCGTCTCGCCGATAACCGGCACGATGCCTGGCAGGATGATGATGTGATCGGGGTTGCGCCCGGCCGCGGCGGCGCGGCGCTTCACGTCGGCGTAGAACGCCTGGCTTTCCTCAAGCGTCGGCTGGGCGGTGAAGATCGCCTCAGCCCACTTCGCGGCGAACTGCTTGCCGTCCTCCGAGGAGCCGGCCTGCACCAGCAACGGATATGCCTGCGGAGAGCGCGGCACGTTCAGCGGCCCGTCGACCCGGAAAAACGTCCCGCGGTGGTCGATCCTGCGGACCCGGTCGCGCCTGGCGTGCACGCCCGCATCCTTGTCGGCGACGATCGCGTCGTCGGCCCAGCTGTCCCACAGCTTCGTCGAAACCTCGAGGAACTCGTCGGCCCGCTCGTAGCGCGCCATGTGCGACGGCTGCTGTCGCAGGCCGAAGTTGCCCGCCGCGGCGTCGCTGGCGGTGGTGACGATGTTCCAGCCGGCCCGGCCGCCTGACAGGTAGTCGAGAGAGGCGAATCGGCGAGCCAGATTGTAGGGCTCGTTGTAGGACGTCGAGGCGGTCGCGATCAGCCCGATCCGGCTCGTGCTCGCGGCGAGCGCGGCGAGCAGCAGCGTCGGCTCGAGCTTGCCCGAGGGTCGGCGCCCCGGGTCGCCCCACGCCGCGGGGCTGTCGGCGAGGAAGACGGAGTCGAACTTCGCGTCCTCGGCCACCCGGGCCAGATACTGGTGGGCGGCAAGGGAAAGGTTGGCGTGCGGGTCCGCCTCGGGCAGTCGCCACGACGCCTCGTGGTGGCCGGTGTCGTGCAGGAAGAGGTTGAGGTGCAGCTGGTTGGGGTTCTTGCTCATCGCAGGTCCTTTCGGATCGGGGCGCAGGGCGTCACGCCGCCTGGCTCTGGCTGGACACGGCAGTGAGGGTTTCCTCGTTGACACCCAGCTGGTCGAGCAGGAACGTCCGTAGCTCGGCGAACCGGGGATCCGCTTGGGAGCGGTGCGGCAGGTCTACGCGTACGTCCGTGCGCACGACGCCGCCGTCGAGCAGGATCACCCGATCGGCCAGCACGATGGCCTCGTCGACATCGTGGGTGACCAGCAACACCGCCGGCCGGTGTATCGCACACAGCTTGCGCAGCAGGACGTGCATGCGGATGCGGGTCAGTGCGTCGAGCGCGCCGAACGGCTCGTCGGCCAGCAGCAGTGCGGGCTCGCGCACCAGCGAGCGGGCCAGCGAGGCGCGCTGTTGCTCACCGCCGGACAGTTCGTGGGGCCAGGCGCGCCCCCGACCTGCGAGGCCGACCTCGGCCAGTGCCCGCCGGCCACGCTCGACCGCGTCGCCGGCGCGCAACCCGAAGACGATGTTGTCCAGGATCCGTTTCCAGGGCAGCAGCCGGGAATCCTGGAAGACCACCGATACGGCGTCGGGCACGTGGATCTGGCCGTAGCCCGCGACCTGCCGATCCAGCCCCGCGAGCGCCCGCAGCAGGGTGCTCTTGCCGCTGCCGGAACGCCCGATCAGCGCGACGAACTCGCCGGAGGCGATGTCCAGGTCGAGGCCGTTGAGGACGCCCCCGTTTTCGTTGAAGCTGCGGTGCAGGTTGCGCACCCGCACCGCCGGTGTGCCCGAGCCGGTGCGCGGCTTGGGGGTCAGCTCTCCAGCGTCCGTCGCCATGCGAGCACCTTTCTCTCCGTGAGCCTGACCGCGGTGTCGGCGAAAAAGCCGAAGACCCCGTAGAGCACCAGACCGACGACCAGGACGTCGGTCTGGCCGTACTCCTCGGCGAGCGTCATCATGTGGCCGATGCCGCTGGTCGCGTTGTACTGCTCCACGACGACCAGGCCGAGCAGCGCCGAGGTCACCGCGAACCTCATGCCGAGCAGGAAGCCGGGCAGCGCGCCGGGCAGCACCACGTCCCGGATGAACCGACCGCGCCCGACGCCGATGGTCTCGGCCAGCTCGGCGTACCTGCCATCGATGCCGCGCAGCCCGTTGTGCGTGTTGACGTAGATCGGGATCATGCTGATCAGCGCTATCGTCACGATTTTCATCTCCTGGCCAATGCCGAACCAGGCAATGAACAGCGGGATCAGCGCCAGGGTGGGAAGCGACCGCTTGATCTGGATCGGCCCGTCGATCAGGGACTCCCCGATGCGGGACAGTCCCGAGGCCACGGCCAGCAGCGTGCCGCCCGTCACCCCGAAGGCCAGCCCGAGCCCGGCCCGCTCCAGCGAGGAGACGATGTTGCCGAGCAGGTCGTGGTTGGCCCACTGGTCCTTGAACGCCGCCACCACATCCCACGGCGCCGTGAGGACCGCCGGGCTGATGAAGCCGGCCTTCGAGCCGATGACCCAGACCGCCAGCAGGACGACGGGCCCCACCCAGAAGGCGAACCTGATCCGGCGGCCCGGCCCGAGCCTGCGGCGTACCACCCGGTCGTCGACCTTCGACACGCTGGCGGTCGGGGCGGCCGCGTTGCCGACGCTGCGGGCATCGATGGCACCGGTCGCGGTCATGACGCATCACCCGTGACCAGATCGGAGCCGGCGGCCGCCGCCTCGACCGGCTCGAACCGGCGATCGACGAGGGTGCTCACCTCCAGCTTTTTGTGGTACTGCTGCTCGGCGAGCAGGTCCGCGGTCTGCTGGAGCCGTTGGTCGGCGTTGTCCCAGCTCGCCGGGATTCCGGCCGTCCCGTCGAGGGCGACGATCGCTCTCGCGTCAGCGGGGCTCAGCCCCTGGTTGTCCTCGAAGTACGCCTTCGCGTACTCGTCGGGGTGCTGGTTCTGCCACAGCAGCGCCTTCGTACGCACCGCGACATAGGTCTTGAGCGCGGCGGCTTTCGCCGCGTCTTGCACCGAACTGGTCAGGCAGTAGATCGTCGCCGCGTCGTCGCGGATGCCGGTCGGGATCGCGCTGCCCGAGCTGTACTTCTCCTCGTAGACCTTCACGTTCGCGGCCCCCAGCGGCGCGACGTCGACGGCCTCGCTGCCCAGCGCGGTGACGTAGGAGTCGCCCGTGCTGGTCAGGTCGACGAGATCGACGTCCTTCTGGGTCAGGCCCGCCTTCTGCAGCACCCGCAGGACGAGCGCGCCCTGCGCCTGTCCGGCGCTGTAGGCGATTTTCTTGCCCCGCAGGTCCGCCAGCGAGGTGACCTTTACACCGGGAGCCACGCCCAGTTCGTAGATGGGATGCTGGAGCGGGTCGACGGTAACGGACTGGAAGATGATTTTCGTCGACGTGCCGGTCCACGCGGCGAACAGTGAGGGGATATCGGCGACCGAGCTGCAGTCGAGTTTGTTGCCGCGAAACGCCTGGATGCTCTGGGGGCCGCCGCTGATGTTGGCCCACTGGACCCTCACGCCGGCGTCCGCCAACTCCTTGTCGAGACCCGAGACCTGGACGATCGACTGGATCGTCGGATCGCCGATCCGGATCACGGTGCCACCCGGCACCTTGTCCGGCAGCGGGGCGGACAGCTCCAGGGTCACGCCTGAGCCCTTGCTCCCGCAGGCGGTCAGGGTGGAAAGGGCAACGGCCAGCACCGCGAGGGCCGCGAGCGCCGTATGACGCGATCGAGCCGTGCGCTTGAGGCGATGGACCGGTGTGGTCATGACAATCCTTTTCTCGTGAGGGGTTCTTTACAGGACGTGGTAGCTGCCGTCGTGGTAAAGCAGAGGGCGACTGGTCTCGGCGAGCCCGACCTGTTCGATCCGGCCGACGACCAGATGAGAACCGCCGGCGGGAAGGCGGTGCTGCAGCGAGATCCGCAGCCAGGCGGCGGCCCCGTCCAAGAGGGGCTCGCCGGTGGCGAGCTGGCGCCAGCGGGTCGGCGCGGCGAACCGATCGATACCACTGGTGGCGAAGGTCCGCGCCAACTCGGCGTGCGCCGCCCCCAGCAGGTGAACGACGGCGGTGTCGGCGTCGCGTAGATGCGGCCAGGTCGACGCGGTCGCTGAAATGCCGAAGGACAGCAGGGGCGGCTCGGCCGACAGCGAGGCAAGGGAGGTCACGGTGACGCCCGCGGGGCCGCGTCCCGCGTCGGCGGTCACGACGGCGACGCCCGCGGCGTGGCGCCGGAACACCTGACGAAACAGCGCGGCGTCGACCGGTGCCGAAGGGCTCGGAAAGGGGACAGTGGTGGTCATGGGTCGGCTCCGTTCGGTTGTCGAGGCAGCCAGGACAGATCGGGCCCGCAGGCGGCGGGCCGGAACGCGAGCGTCAGTGCGGGTGTCAGCGGCGACAAGACGCGACCCGAAACGCTCCGTCCGAGGTCGGACAGTCGAGGAGCGTGGTCACCGTCATGGAATCCATACTAAGCCGATGGACTTAATAGGCAACTTTGCGTCGCGCTGAATTAACTGCGTCTCGTGCCATGGTGAGCTCCTGGCGGTCAGGAGGCGCGACGTTGCGGGTCCCAGGTCGACGGCGCGGCATACACCCGATCGAGGGCGATTGCACCTCCGGCCACGGCGAGCACGTTGCCCGCGAAGCTGGTCGTCCGGATGACGCTCGCGGCGTCGGCGCGGCGGCAGATTCTGGCCGCAGCCTCGGCGCGCAACGTCGCCAGGCACCCGGGCAGCCGATTCGCGCCCGCCTCAACCACTACGAGAACCTCGGGGTCGAACAGATCGAGCAGCAGGGCCGCGGCGCGACCCACGAGCCGAGCACGCCGCTCAAGCATCGCGGCCGCCCGCACCTGGCCGCTGGCGGCCGCGTCCACCAGGGCACGGAAGTCGGGCCGGTCGATCAGCCCGTCGGCGAGCGCGCGGCGCACCAGCGTCTGGTCGGAGACGGCGGCCTGCAGGCATCCGGTGCGACCGCAGGCACAGACCTCGACGCAACCGTCGACCGGCAAATGGGCGACGGCGCCGCCCGCGGCGGACCGGAGACCCTGATGGACGGTGCCGCCCGCCGCGAAGGCGACGTCGACGACATTTCCCACGAACAGGTGGACGCCGCTTTCCCGTGCCTGCCGGGCGGCGGCGCCGAAGAGCTGCTCGGCTTTGAGCAACGCGCGGGAGTTGCTGTCGACCTGCGCTGGAAGCCCTGTCGCCCGGGCCAGCACCTCACCGACCTGGATATCGCGCCATCCGAGCAAGGAGTGCTCGACGACGGCGCCGTTCGCCGCGTCCACCCACCCGCCGGTGGCGATGCCGAGGCCGAGGATTCTGCGTTCGCCGCCGTACTCCTGCCGGAAGGCGGCGACCCGTGAGGCGAGGGCCGCGAGGACGCTGGCCGGGTCACGCGGGCCGTGCGCGTCCCGGCGCTGCGCGATGACCCGTCCCCGAAGATCGAGCAAAGCCACTGTCGTACCGGGAACCGCGACGTGCGCTCCGACGACCGCGACGCCATCGGTCTGGATGTCCAGCGGCACGTGTGGCCGGCCGACTCCCGGTGGCCCTGCCGCCTCCGGAACCTCGCGGACGAGCCCGCGGTCCACGAGAGAGGTCACGACGCCGCTGACCGCAGCCGCGGACAGGCGCGTCACCCGGGCGATCGAGCTGCGCGCGATCGGCCCGTGGTCGAGGATCGCCCGCAGCACCGCCCCTGCCGAGTCCCACGACTTGCGGGCGGTCAGCGGCAGGTCACCGCGCCGAGTCGCGCGCCTCGCGTCGACCGGTCTGTTCACTAGGCACCTCACCGAAAACGCGCCTCATCGTCAACCACCCTCGCTGTGAGGGGGTTCCTCTCGGTTGGCCTGCTTCACGGATCGTGATGCCGGAGGGTTCCTGATCGAAGGCAGGTCCCCACCAGTTAGGTGATAGCAACCCGCACCGCCGCTGACCAGTAGGCAACGACGATTGCCTGCCCCAAGGCCACCTCCCAGCCGTGAGACGGCCGTCTGCCTCCGCTGCCAGCTCAGCCGCTGAGGGTGCGAACGGTGCGACGAAAGGTCAGCGTCGACACAGTGCGCTGGCGAAAAACGCGAGGTCGATCTCGCGCCGGGACCACAGCAGTGGGCGGCTCACGTATTCCACTATACCTATGGATTTGATGGAACTTGCATGGTGACCCACCCCACAGCGCGCCCCTTCGTTCCACCGCCGCGCCGGCCCGCCGGGCCAACGATCACGCCCGACCATCACCCATCGGACGGCGTGGCGTCCCGGCCCGGCCAACCCAGTGCCCCCACCCCCGGCAATCGCGGCAATTCCCATCATTCCGATAGGCATGGTATGTGTCTCCGCTCACTACACCGGGCGCGGAAGATCGGCTGACCTCAACGGCTCCGGCACCCGCCGCGTCTGCAATCCCGGAAGCCAGAGAGGATTCCAGACGTGGCGCCGGGCCAGGACGCGAGCCGCACCACCGCTCGCGTTCCAGGTGGGCCGCCACTACCAAGATTGACAGTGCGCGGAAACGCTGTGCATACTTCGGCCATGCACCTGCCAGCGGATCTTCTCGTCCGGCGGCGCTACATCGACTTCAAGCTAGTCGCGGGCGCCATCTGTCGCTGACACCCTCCGCCCTACGAGACCAGGGCGGCCCGTAGGGCCCTTTGGTCGCTGGCCGGATCGGGAAATCTCACCTGTCGTCGGAGAAATGCGATGCATTTTGGCCGGCTCGCCTTTTGCTCCAAATTCCTACCCATCCGGTCGGATCAAGTGGATAAGTAGGAGAACCTCTCGACGGGCTTGCCGCTCAGCGAAGAGCGGTCAAACACTGGAAGGGTCGTCATGCCCACAGCGCACGCCACAGCCGAATCCCTGGACAGGATCTGGTTCACCCGCTGCCCGGTACCCACGGCCAGCGGTCTCGCCCACAGCCTTGGCTGGCTGGCGCGCGGCTTCGCCGAGTCAGGCGTCGAGGTCGGCGTGCTGCAGGACGCACCGCTGGAGATCGCGAGGCACCACTACGACCACGATCTCGTGGGTCTGATCCGCGAGGGTGGCAACGTGCCCGCGATCGCCGCACGGGCCGACGGCGCACCGACCCGACTGATCGGGCTGACGTGGATCGACGAGGGGCAGTCCATCGTGGTCGGACCGGATTCGCCGATCTCCTCGCCTGCCGCGCTGCGCGGCGCGCGGATCGCGGTGCCGGGCTGGTCCACCACGCGGGACACCAGCATGGCCCGGGCGATGGCGTTGCACGGGTTCAAAGGTGCGCTCCGCCTTGCCGGACTGACCCTCGACGACGTGGAGTTCGTCGAGGTGCCGATCGTGCCGGTCGTGCCGCCGGGCAAAGTACGCGCCGAGCGTGGCGAGCGGCGCTTCCGCGAATTGGATGAACTCGTCGCCGGGCGGGTCGACGCGGTCTATGTCAAGGGCGCCGCCGCGCTGGAGGCCGCCGCGGCGCGGGGCGCCGCGGTCGGTATCGACCTCGACGCGTCTGGACCGCCGCGGTTCCGGGTGAACAACGGGACCCCGCGTCCGATCACCGTGCACGAGGAGCTTCTGCGGACCCGTCCGGAGCTGGTCGTCGAGTTCCTGGTCCAGACGCTGCGCGCGGCCGACTGGGCGGCGCAGAACCTGGACGGTGTCCGCGACACCCTGGCGAGCGAGACCGGGTCGGGCGCCGATGGTGTGCTGCTGGCCTACCGCGAGGGGTTCCACCGCACGCTGCACCCGACTCTGGACCCACAGAGGCTGGATCTGCTGCGCGTGCAGAAGGCATTCCTGCTGCGCTACGGCTTCCTCGGCGCGGACTTCGATTTCGACTCCTGGGTTGAGCCGCAGCCACTGCGATTGGCCTACGAACGCGTGGCGCAACGGCCATGACCGACACCTCAACGTCATCCCCGGGCGCCCACGACCGAGTCGCGTTCGACACGCGGCGCTCGCGCCCCGACCGGCTCCAAGTCCCGAAAGGCCAACCCTTGATCAGCACCCACCCGTCCGGCGACCGGAACCCGAAGCCACGCGGCCGACGCGTGCTGTCACGGCGCCCGGTGCTGCTGAGCGCGACCGTCCTCGCCGCCTCCGCCCTCTGGCTTTCGGCCTGCGGCGGGTCGAGTGCGTCGGCGGGCGCCTCCGGCCGGGCCGATGAGACCGTCCGGGTCGGCGTCATCGCCGGGTCGCCTCCCGGCGTGTACTCCGCGATCCAGGATGGGTTCTTCGCCCAGCAGCACATCAAGGTCAAACTCGTGACGCTCAGCGGTGGGCCCGCCCTCGTCGCGGCGACCGAAGGCGGCTCCATCGACATCGCCTGGGCCGACATGTTCGCCTGGACCTCCGCCATCGAGCAGGGCTTCAAGCTGACAATCATCAACCCGGCCAACGGCGTGAAGGCCGGGCAGCAGGTCAATGTGATCATGACGAAACCGGGCAGCGGCATCACGTCGGCGAAGGACCTGGCCGGCAAGAAGATCGGGGTACCGGCCCAGGCACTGACCACCGTACAGATCAAGAAATGGCTGGCCGACCAGGGCCTGGATCCGAACGGTCCGCAATACACCACTGTCCAGGACCGCACCACCGAAGGGGGCCTGGTCGCACAGGGCACGATCAACGCGGCGGCGACCAGCGGCGCGTCGGTCACCGAGTGGCAGGCCCAGTACGGGCTGGTGGTCGCCGGTACCTACGACTCGGGCATCCCCGACGGCGCGGCAACGTCCGGCTACGGCGCACTGACCAGCTACGCGCAGGCACACCAGGATCTCATCAAGCGGTTCGTGACCGCCGTCCGGCAGGGCGTGGCCGCGTTCCAGGCAGCCACCCCCGCGGCGCAGAACAAGATACTGGTCGGGTACGGCGGTGCGGACGTCTCCACCTTGGAGGCCAAGTATCCCGGTGCGCTGGCCAAGGCCGCCGCGGCCAACGACGGCGAGCTGAAGGGGCCGTTCGACCTGGCCGCCGAGAATCAGTGGATCAAGATCGGTGTGCGGTACGGCGCGCTGAAGAAGCCGCTGGACCTCACCCAGTACCTGTGGCCCACCGCGACCGCGGCCACCCCATGACCTGCTCGGCCACGCGAACTACCCGGGAGGGCAGATGACCACGTTGACGCACCCCGCCGCGGCCGACTCCGTCGTCACCGGAGCGCAGTTGGTCCTGGAGGATGTGTGGAAGGTGTTTTCCACCAGCCGGCACGACGTCACCGCCCTTCGGGAGCTGTCGCTGGAAATCAACGCCGGCGAGTTCGTCGCCGTGGTCGGCCGGTCCGGCTGCGGGAAGTCGACCCTGCTGCGGATGCTCACCGGGTTGATCCCGCCCTCGGCGGGCCGGATCACGTTGGGCGGTCGCCCGGTCGACGGGCCGCCGCGCGAGGCGCGGTGCGTCTTCCAGGACTACGCGCAGTCGCTGCTGCCGTGGAAGACGGTCGGCGGCAACGTACGGTTCGGGCTTCGACACGCGTACGAGCCGTCGAGCGGGCCGCGCGACGAACTGGTGGCGCACTACCTCGACCTCGTGGGGCTGAGGCATGCCGCCGACCGCTATCCGTGGGAACTGTCCGGCGGCATGCAGCAGCGGGCGGCGATCGCCCGCGCACTGGCCGCCCGTCCCCGGCTACTGCTGATGGACGAGGCGTTCAGCGGGGTGGACGCGCTGAGCCGGGCCAAGCTGCAGGACGTCGTCCTGCGCGCCTGGGCTGAGGCGGGGCTGACCGTCGTGTTCGTGACCCACGACATCGACGAGGCCGTCTATCTGGCGGACCGGATCGTGGTGCTGCGTCCCGAGGGGCACGGCCTGCTCGCGGATCTGCGAGTCGACCTGCCGCGCCCACGCGGCCAGGTCTCCACGCGCGAGCTGCCGGAGTTTCTGGCCTACCGGCGCGAACTGCTGCAACTGGTCCTGGACTGAGAGGACGCGCAGATGACCAGCAACTCCACCCTGACCGGGTCCGGTGGCACGGCGCCGCAAACCGCTGTCGCGCCAGCCGCCGATCCCCGGTCGCGGGCGGTCGGACAACGGCGGGCCGTGCCCAGCTCACCGCCGCGGCGCCCCTGGTACCTGCGGGCGCTGCGCAACCGGCTCTTCGGTTGGCTGGTCTTCGCCGCTGCCCTGGTCGTCTGGCAGCGCTACGCGACGGCGCACCCGTCGCCCAAGTACGCCTCGGTCAGCGACGTGGCCACCGACTGGTGGAGCCAGATCGGCAGTGGTCCGCTGCTGGAGGCTACCCTGCAGACGCTGCGCACCATGATGATCGGCTACGGCATCGCGGCGGCGCTCGCGGTCCTCGCCGGCGTTCTCATGGCCCGGGTGCGGTTCATCTACGTGCTGCTGGAGCCGCCGCTCGAACTGCTGCGCCCGATGCCGATCTCGGCGATCATCCCGGTGCTGATCCTCTATCTCGGCATCGATGACAAGATGAAGATCACTGTCGTCGCGGTCGGCGCGTTCTTCCACATCCTGCTCAACGCCTACTCCGGCGCGGGCTCCACCCACCGCACGATGATGGACACCGCCCGCACCTTCGGGCTGAGCTGGCGGCAGACGATGACCGAGGTGGTGGTCCCGGCCGCCGCGCCGGCGATCTTCGTCGGGCTCCGCTCCGCGCTCGCCGCGTCGCTGGTCATCGCCGTGGTGGTCGGCATGATCGCGGGCAACGACGGTCTCGGGCACTTCCTCATGATCGAGCAGCAGAGCTTCCAGGTGACCGACCTGATCGTCGGCGCGGTGACCGTGGCGATGCTGGGATACCTGCTCAACTCCGCGTTCCTGCTCATCGAGAGACGCGTCCTGCACTGGCACTTCGGCGCGACCCGTGCGCAGGACTGAAACGGCGGCACAACGGCAGTCGCCGGCGGCCGCCACACCCCGGCACCCGTGACTGCGCGGCACGACCACGAGAACAAAGGAGAGGCCATGACATCGACACTGACCCGGCCGGTCCAGGAGGACGGCTGGCTGGACGCGGGCGAGGTCACGCTCGGCGAACGCGACGCGGCCGTGCGCACCGAGCTGATCGAGGCGGTACGCCTGCTGCACCGGCGCGGCGCCCTGCAGAACCCGTCGTCGGCCAACGCCAGCGTCCGGCTGCCCGACTCCCCCGGGCACGTGCTCATCAGCGCGAAGGGGCTGCCCGCCGACATTTCCGAACAGAGCTTCGGCGTGGTCACCCTGGCCGGCGACCTGGTCGCCGGGAAGCTCGGGCCCGGGGTACGGAAGGTGATCCAGATGCACACGCTGGCGTACGCGCGCCCCGAGGTCAACGCGGTCATCCACACCCACTCGACCCACACCACCGCGTTCGCCGTGGCACACCGGCCCATCCCGGTCAACTACGAGCCGCTGCTCAACCGCGGCCAGCCGCAGGAGATCCCGTGCGCGCCGTACCGCAAGCGCAACAACGGTGACCTCGGCGCGTCGATCGCCGCGCTGCTGCGCGAGCACCCGAACACCCGGGCCGTGCTGCTGGCCAACCACGGACTGCTCGCCTTCTACGACAGCCCCCTGAACACCGCGCAGCTGGTCGCCACCATCGAAGAGGCGGCCACCCTGGAAATCTACGCGGCCTCGCTGGGCGGCTCGAAGCCGATCGTCTGACGAGATACCACCGAACGCGAGCAACGGAGCACAACGATGACCGAGCCCCACGCCCTGCCGCCCCTGCCCGAGCGGCGCCTGGAGATCCTCTGGTACCTGGTCGCCAACGACGGCCGCTACCCCTGGGACGCGAAATGGAAGCGCAAGGTCGACTTCAGGTACGTCCAGGCCTGGGCGAAGTCGATCGACGTGAACGGCTTCTACGGAACGCTGCTGGCCACCCAGCCCACCAGCGGAATGGACCCGTGGATCACCGCGGCCTCGCTGGTGCCGACCACCGAGCGGCTGAAATTCCTGATCGCCGTACACCCCTCGGTGTACACACCGACGTCGCTGGCGAAGCTCGCGACCACACTGGACCAGAACTCCGGCGGGCGACTCATCCTCAACATCGTCAGCGGGCACACCGGGCTGGAGGCCGCCGGCGTGCACCTCAAGCACGAGGAGCGCTACGAACACACCGACGAGTTCCTGACCGTGTATCGGGCGATCATGCGCGGCGAACGGGTCGACTTCGACGGCAAGCACCTCACAATCCGGGGCGCCGAGGCCGCGTTCCTGTCCCTCCAGCAGCCGTACCCGCCACTGTGGTTCGGCGGCGCCTCACCGATCGCGCGGGACGTCGCGGCCAAACACATCGACAATTACCTCACCTGGGGCGAGCCTCCCGCCGAGACCGCCGAGCTGATCGCCGACGTGCGGGCCCGCGCCGCCGCGCACGGCCGGTCGATCCGCTTCGGGATCAGGCTCAACCTGATCGTCCGTGACACCGACGAGCAGGCCTGGGCGGCCGCGCAGGACATGCTCGACCACACCGACGACAGCGTCATCGCCCGCACCCAGGCCACCTCGACCAAGCAGGAGTCCGTCGGGCAGGCACGCCAACTGGCCTTCCACAACGGGGTCAAGCCGCGGTTCGCCCAGGAACTCGAGGTGTACCCGAACGTGTGGTCCGGCTTCGGCCTGATCCGCGGGGGTCCCGGCATCGCCCTGGTCGGCAGCCCGGAATCGGTCGCCGCGCGGATCCGCGAGTACCACGCCCTGGGTATCGACTCGTTCATCGTCTCGGGCAACCCTCTGCTGGAGGAGACGTACCGGTTCGGCGAGCAGGTGATGCCGCTGCTGCCGGTCACACACGACGATCCTGGGCCGCTGCGACCCGCCGGCTACACCCGCCCTCCCGTCAGCGCCACGGCGTCGTCGAGTCCCACGCCGCTGGCGGTCGCCGGCTGATCACGCCGCCGCATCCCGCGCCCGGCCCCCGCCGGCCGGACGCGGGATGCGTGCCGGCGCCCTGCCAACTCGAGAAGTGAGGCGATTCGGTGAATACCCGCGCTCCGCAGGCAACCGAGCTCCGGCGGGTCTTCGGCGCGTTTCCGACCGGCGTCACCGCGGTGGCCGCCCTCGTCGGGGATACGCCGGTCGGCCTGGCCGCCAGCTCGTTCACCGCCGTGTCCCTGGCCCCACCGATCGTGTCCATCTGCGTGGCGCACACCTCCACCACCTGGCCGCTGCTGCGCCAGGCCGCCCGGCTGGGCGTCAGCGTGCTCGCCGCCCAGCAGGAACGCGCGTGCCGGCAGCTCAGCGCCCCCGGCGACCGGTTCGCCGCGCTGCCCTGGCACGCCACCACCGACGGAGCCGTCCTGCTCGACGGCGCCAGCGCGTGGCTGACCTGCGGCATCGACCGGCACGTGACGGCCGGCGACCACGACATCGTCCTGCTCCGCGTCCACGACCTGCAAGCCGATCCGGACGTCGTCCCGCTGATCTTCCACGCCAGCCAGTTCCGGCGACTCGAACCGGCGGACGTCCGGTGTGCCGCGTAGCCCGGCCGGCCGGGACCGTCATGGCCCATCGGAGCCGGCTTCCGCACAGTCCACTGACCTGATGCACCTCAAGGAGCTCGCATGTCGGATGTCGTCGCACTGATCGGCAACCCACGCCCCGGGTCGCGGACCCGGATCCTGGCCGAAGCGGCCGCCGCCACCGCCGTGACGGCCGTGGCCGCGGCGGCCGGACCCACGCTGGACGGCGTCCGGGTGCTTGAGCTGGCCGAGATCTCGGCCGTCTCGTTCGGCCCCGGGCCGGCCCAACCATCCGCCTCCGTTGACGACCCACACGCCCTGGTCAGGCAGGCCCGGCTGCTCGTCGTCGCGACCCCCACCTACAAGGGGACATACACCGGCCTGCTGAAGGTCTTTCTGGACCAGTACGCACACCGGGAGTTGGCCGGCGTCGTCGCCGTACCGGTCGCGATCGCCGCCGCGGAACCGCACCGGCAAGCCGTCGTGGCCGCCCTGGAGGCGTTGCTGGCCGAGTTGGGCGCGACGGTACCGGCGCCGGCACTGGCGGTGCTCGAGCCGGCGCTCACCGATCCGAAACGGCTCGCCGCGCAGTGGGCGGCCGACCACGCATCCGCGCTCGCGGACGCGCTCTGGGCGCCCGCCAAGTGACCTCGCCGGTGCTGTCCGCCAACGAATCAGCGCGTGCTCCAGAGGCCGCGTTAGGCACCGGGAAAACCGGGAACTCCTACTTCACCGATAGTCTTAGCTGACATATCGTGAAGGGCGTGCAGGACAGCGATGAGCAACTGGACCTCTTCGTTTCGGGTCCCGTCTTCCTCGACATCATCTTCACCGGGCTGAGCGAACTGCCATCCCCGGGTACCGAGGCATGGGCCCCCGGAATGGGCTCGTGCCCGGGTGGGATCGCCAACCTCGCCGTAGCGGCGGGCCGGCTCGGCGTCCGCACGGGCCTGAGCACGGCGTTCAGCTCCGACGCCTATGGAGACTTCTGCTGGCAGATCCTCAGCGACCAGGAGGGCCTGGACCTGTCACCGTCGCGCCGGTTCGACAACTGGCACTCGCCGGTGACGGTCTCCCTCGCGTACGGCCGGGACCGTTGCATGATCACTCACGGTCATCCGGTACCCGCGAACGCCAACGGCCTCGTCGGGGGACTACCGGCAGCGCGCGCCGCCTCCGTCAGCCTCACCACCGATCGCGCCCCATGGGTGCACCACGCCCGGCAGGCGGGCACGCTTGTCTTCGCCGACGTGGGCTGGGACGACAGCGCGGTGTGGTCGACCGCCGCGCTGGACCTACTCGACGACTGCTACGCGTTCCTGCCCAACGCGGCCGAGGCGATGCACTACACCCGCACCGGTACGCCACGCGAGGCACTGCACCGGCTGGCCGGGCGGGTACCGGTGGCCGTCGTGACGTGCGGGTCCGACGGTGCGCTGGCCATCGACTCGGAGACCGGAACCGAGGTCAGCGTGCCAGCCATCCCCGTCGAGGCGCTGGATCCCACCGGCGCCGGCGACGTGTTCACCGCCGGCTTCATCGCCGGCACCCTGTGGGACCTGCCACTGCGCCAGCGCCTCGCCTTCGCCACCCTGGTCTCGGCATTGTCGGTCCAACACTTCGGCGGATCACTGTCGGCGCCAGGCTGGGGCGACATCACCGACTGGTGGCTGGCGACCCGGTCGCGGGCGGTGCGCCACCACAACGAGTCGACCGAGGTCGCGCTGGCCGCCCGGTACGGGTTCCTCGACGACGTGATCCCGCCGGAGGAACGCAGCAGGCCGCGGCGGGCGCCGGCCACGATCGTGCGACTGCCGGACGCGGCCTGATGACTGTCCCAGTCGAGTACCGGCGGAAGCTCGGCGATGACCTCGATGAAGGAATGATCGGATGCGGTTGACGATCCTCGGCGGCGGAGGGTTCCGGGTACCGCTGATCTACCGAACGCTGCTGGCCGACCACGGCCAGAGCCGGATCACCGACGTCACGCTGCACGACGTGGACGCGGCACGGCTGTCCGCGATCGGCCGGGTCCTCGCGGCGCAGGCCCATGGCGTGCCCGACGCGCCGCGGATCAGCACGACGACCGATCTGACCGAGGCCGTGTCCGGTGCCGATTTCGTCTTCGTCGCCGTCCGGGTTCACGGTCTGGAGGGCCGCGTCATCGACGAACGGGTCGCCATGGCCGCGGGCGTGCTCGGTCAGGAGACCGTCGGTGCCGGTGGGATCTCGTACGGGCTGCGCACCGTCCCCGTCGCCACCGCCATCGCCCAGAAAATCGCCAGATCCGCGCCGGACGCGTGGGTCATCAACTTCACCAACCCGGCCGGCCTCGTCACCGAGGCGATGTCGCGCCACCTGGGTGACCGGGTCATCGGCATCTGCGACACCCCCGCGGGGCTCGGCCGCCGTGTCGTCGCGGCTCTGAAGGCGGACCCACAGCGGGTGCGGCTGGACTACGCGGGCCTGAACCATCTGGGCTGGTTGCGAGCGGTGCATGTCGACGGCGAGGATCTGCTGCCCACGCTGCTTGCCGACGACGCCGCGCTGGACTCCTTCGAGGAAGGCAGACTGTTCGGCGCGGAATGGTTACGCGCGCTCGGCGCGGTGCCCAACGAGTACCTGCACTACTACTACGGCAATCGGGAGTTGGTCGCCGCCGCGCGCGACGCCCCGCAGACCCGCGGCGAATTCCTGCTCGCCCAGCAACGGGGTTGCTACAACCTGCTGGGCACCACCGCCGAACCGCTGTCCACCTGGGACACGATCCGGGCCGAGCGTGACAGCACCTACATGGCAGAGAACCGTGCGACCGCGGGCCTGAGGCAGCCGGCCGAGCGCGACGACGCGGGCCCGGGCGGGTACGAAGACGTGGCGCTCGCGCTCATGCGGGCGATCGCCCACGACGAGCCGGCCACGCTCATCCTCAACGTGCGCAACCATGGCACGCTCGACATCCTGGATGACGACGCCGTCGTCGAGATCCCCTGCACGGTCGACGCGCGGGGCGCGCATCCCGAGCCCGTCGGGTCGCCCCCGGAACACGCGATCGGTCTGGTCTGCTCGGTCAAGGCGAGTGAGCGCGCCGTCCTCGAGGCGGCGGAAGGCGGCTCACGATCCTCGGCACTGCGCGCGCTGGCCACGCATCCGCTCGTGGATTCGGTGGCCGTGGCGAAGCGCCTGCTCGATGCGTACCGATTGCGCTTCCCGGAGCTCTCCTACCTGCGGTAGCTCGTGCGGAAACGGCGCGCCTGGATCTCGCCACCGGCCAGGTCGAGCCGCAGCCGCGGCGACGCGGGAAGGCTGGTGGCTTCGAAGCGCTCCGGCGGGTCGACCTCAGCGCCGCGGCCGTGCCTCCGGGCCCACTCGTCGAACGTGGCGAGCAGGCGATTCATCCTGAGGTCCGCGAGCGAGAAGACGTTGCGCAGGCCGCCGGAGAACAGCGCCTCGCCGTCGCGTACCGTCGCGTACCGCCGCCCAGCGGCCCACCAACTCGACGCCCGGCCCGGCGAGGGTGTTGAGATTGAGCGTCCTGCGCTCGGGGAGTCCCGACGAGTTGCGGGAGGGCAGACGCCGGCTCGGATGAGGTCGTCGATATCGGCGTGCCGCTGGTCCCACACACCGGACGCGTCCATCCACCACAACACGTCGCGTCCGCGGCGCCACGGTCACCGAGACATTCGGCGGACCGGCAGTTTGTACGTGCGACGGATACTCGTCCCCAGAGTGCCGATATCCGCACCGTAGACATGCACGGACGCCACCAGCCCGTCGCCGTTGTTGGCCACCTGGTGGATGTCCGCGGGAGGGAGCGCGACGCTGGTCGTTCCCCGCGGGTTGACGCGATCCGTGGTCGGTTCGAGAAACGACATCCCGCGATGGTGGCGGACGCGATAGCAGACCTCCCGCTCAGCCCCGCGGTGAACGCCCACCACGCACCAGCAGACGTGGTCGTGTATCGGCGTACGCTGCCCGGGCAGCCACACCAGCGCGACGACCCCGAAGGCACCGTCCCGATCGACGTGTATCAGATGTTGCCGATACCGGTGAGGGTCGGGCTCCAGTTGCGCGGGGGTCAGCAACTCGTCGATCCCGAGCCAACGTTCCAGGACGACACGGACGTCACCGGCGGCACGTGCACCGTCTGGTGCCCCATGCACGACCGGCGCGATCTCCGCCAAAAGAGCGGCCATCGGTTCCGACAACGCGGTATTGGGCATCGGCGATCATCTCCCAACGGCCGGCGCCCCCAGTATCGCTCGGCTTGACGGTCCACTTCACCGCCACGACTTCAAGGGAGAATTCTACCCGGGATCCCACTGATTCAGTCGGATATCGGGCCGCGCGCTCCGGGTCCTGTGTTACGGCAACAAATTTTTAACATTAAATCCAGAGCCCAAGCGTTGCCTTCGAGCGGAGTCGGCTGGCAGATTACCTGACACACAACGTCTTCAGGGCCAGGGGTCGGGGCGCTCGCACAGCACGCGGTCCCTCGACGGCAGCGCGCGGCACCCAGGCACCGCGACGACCGCATGTGGCGCGGCGCTGCGCCACGTGCGGCGTTCAACGACACCCGCAGGGCAGCGGAGGTGGCCCGCCCAACTCCGCGACAGACGACGCTCCGGCACGGCCGGACCGTGAAAGGCGATGTCGGCAGATGACCAACAGCGACAGATCAGGCCTGTCCCGTCGAACCCTGCTTCGCACCACCGCGGCGGCCGGTGCCGCGGCGGCCGCGACCACGGTGGCCCACCCGGGCGCCGCCGCGGCGGCGCCCCCGGTAGCCCCGGCCCAGCAGGATCACAGGCAGCCCTCCGCACCACCGAAGGGGTCCATCCCGACCCCGGCGGCAAGACCACTATGGGCCACCCATACGTCCTGCTGACCATCGGCTCGCCGAAGAACCTGGCCAACCTCGACGAGTTTGTCGCCATCAACGCCAAGCTCGCCGACCCGCGCGGGCTGTCGGATGACGAGGCCACGAAGCTGGCCACCGAGGGCAAACCGTTCTACTGCGTGCAGGCGGGCATCCACTCGACCGAGGTGGGGAATCATCGAACGGCTCACCCTGGCCGGCGGCGGCCACGCCGTACCGATCCCGACCGCGGTACTCCTCGTGTTCTTCATCGTGTGCCTTCCGCTGACCCTGCTGTCCCGCCGGTTCGAGCGCGGGCTCCGCTGACGCGCGGCGGCCACGCTGACCGCCGCGCCCAGACAAAAACAGACCTCGTGCCGACGCCTCGCCGCACAGAAAGGCGGATCCGCCACCATGACCGTCCAGCGCCGCACGCTGCTGAGCGCTGCCTACGACAACCTGCGGGCCGCGGTCCTCAACGGCTCCCTCGCACCCGGCTCCCGCGTCACCGTGCGGCCGCTGACCGAACAGCTCGGGCTCAGCCCCACCCCCGTCAAGGAAGCCCTCGCCGCCCTCGAACGCGAGGGCTTCCTCATCTCCGTCCCGCACCGCGGCTACTTCGTGCCCGAGGTGAGCACCGAGGATCTGCTGGAACTGTACGAGTTGCGCGAGGCCATCGACGCGCTCGCCGCGCGCCGGGCCGCCGGGGCGACCAACCACGCGCAGATCGCCACCCAACTGCGCCGCCTGCTGGTCCGCCAGCGCAAGGCCATCAAGGCGAACAACCTGTACTCCTACGGCGACCTGGACCTCATGTTCCACCGACTCATCTGGCAGGGCTCCGGCAGCCGGCGGGTGATCCCCATCGCCGAGAACCTCATCGCGCAGGTCCGGCTGGGCAACCGGTTCTCCGCCCAGGCACCCGGCCGGCTGCCGGTCGCCATCGAGGAGCACGTGGCGATCCTGAATGCCATCGACGACGGAGACCCGGACACGGCCGAACGGCACATCCGCCATCACGTCCATGAGGCCAGCCAGGCGCTGCGGCGCTACCTGCGGTCAAGCGGTGCCGCGGGGCAGCCCAGGCAGTCGTGACTGGGCGTGATGCCCGGCGGTGTGGCCATTCCGCTACCGGGCATCACGCGGCGAATCGGGCGGCGTGTTCGGCGGTGCGCGCGCCGCTCCCGGTCGTGGCACGGGCCATGTCGAGCAGGCTCAGCTTCTGTACCTGCGTCCGGATCTCCGGTACCGCGGTGGTCTCCCACCACTGGCCGCGACGAGGTGGCCCGGCCACGAGGATCTGGTGGTGCGCCTGGCCCTGCTCGGAGACGAGACGACCGTCGACGTCCACGTCGAAGCCGAGCCCGAGCGGGTCCATCCTGGCCAGGCCGCCGGACAGCAGGTCGCGCCCCAGGGCGCTGTGGATGGCGCTGGCCGGGCCGGTGCAGTTGACGATCGTCGCGACCCGCCAGTGGGCACCGGAGGCGGCGGTGGCGATCAGCCAGGCACCGTCGGCGGCCACCGTGTCGAGGCGCGCCGCGTGCGGGCGCAGGGCGCCGTCCAGGACCATGCCGCGGATCGCGATGCCGACCGTTGGGGCCATCCGGTGCCGGTGGATCTCCCAGTACCGGTGCAGGTGGCGCAGGAAGGTGCGCCGTTGGGTGAGACTCAGGCCGTTCCACACAGCGTCGGCGTGCGGGCGCAGTCCATCGACGACCGATCGCCAGTCGTCGGCGGCGGCCGCGTCCGCTCGTAATTGGCGCAGCAGCGCACTCAGTCGGTCGGTGGCCGGCAGGCGCGCGGGCAGCTTCTGCGGCGCCCGCATGCCGTGAGCCAACGGCAGCAGTCCGTGTCGGGACACGGCGTGGATCGGTGCCCGCTGGCCGCGCGCGGCCAGCGACATGGCCACATCCACCGCGGTCAGGCCGGTGCCGACCAGCAACACCGGGGCGTCGGGTGGGACGGCGTCCAGAGCGCCGGGCCGCCACGGATCGGCGACGTAACCGGGGTGCTGGGTCAGGGTGGCGCCCAGCGGGCGCGGATGCCGCGGGGACGCGTGCCCGATGGCAAGGATCACTCGTTGCGCGCGCAGCGCCCGCGCTCCGTCCACGACGACATGTATCCGCGAATCCGCTGCCCGCAGCGCGCCGGCCCTACCCCGGACGTGGGTGAACCGTCCGGGATGGTCCACAGCGGCCGCGTCCAGGGCCTCGGCGAGGTACCGGCCGTAGTCGCGCCGCGCGGCGAACCCGGCGGGGTCGGTGAGGTTGGCGTGCCGGGCCGCCCAGGCCGCGAACTGCCCGGGTTCATCGGGGTCCGCGCTCATCGTGTCGGCCGGCGAATTGAGCAGGTGCATCGGCTCACAAGTCCCGTAGGCGACACCGGAACCCAACGCGGGCGACGGTTCGACCATCGTCACATCGCCGGTACCGTGGCACAGCAGCCGCACCGCCGCGAGCACGCCGGTACAGCCTCCGCCCACGACCACCGTGTTCGTGCGCCCCATCGCAACTCCCACTTTCTCGATAGGCTTTACCGGTTATCGTACGGCGGCGGAGGCCCCGCGACTACCTGAGAAATCGGCCAGATATTCGTGACCATCTCCATGGAACCCGTCGGACAGCTTCCACTGTCCATTACCCCGGGGCCCCACCGTAATCACCTACTCTCGCTGCCGTGTCCGGTCCGGCCGGATGAGTCCGGCACCCCTGCGCGGCGATTGCTCGTCCGCGCGAGCCCCGGTGGTCGGTCGTGGCGAGGATGAACCCGAGCGCCGGGGCCCGGTACGAGACACCCGTCAGCGACGCCCGCCGGTGTGGCGGACCACCGTCTGGGGAATGAGGAGCGATATGCCCACCCCGTCACGAGCACCCGATCAGCGCGACCCGTCGGACTCGCCCGGTATCCGGCCGATCGCGATGCCTGGTCCGCCCGGCATCCGGCCGGTTCCGGCGATGCCGACGCCCCGGCGGCCCGATCCGGGCGAGTGCAGCCCGGTGTTGGCGCCGGCGGACGGGGACCGCGCGAACCGGCCGATCGCGCGTCCGGGCGACTGGCTGCTGCATGCCCACGAGCGCGGCAATCCCGACACGGACATCGATCGGCGCCACGCCGACGGTGCCGCGTGGACCAGCGGCAACGAGGTCACCCCGTTGGTTCATGGCCGGGCCTACTTCGCCGCGCTGCGCAAGGCCGTCCGCGCCACCCGGGCCGGGGATCTGGTGCTGTTCACCGACTGGCGGGGAGACCCGGACGAGGCCGTTGACGACGACGGTACCGCGGTATCGACGCTGCTGTGCCATGCCGCCGATCGGGGCGTCACCGTGAAGGGCCTGGTGTGGCGCTCGCACCTGGACGTGCTGCGCTTCAGCAGCGAGGAGAACCGGCGCCTCGGCGCCGAGATCGAGGCCGCCGGTGGGGAGTGCCTGCTGGACATGCGGGTGCGCCCCGGCGGTTCGCACCACCAGAAAATGGTCGTCGTGCGCTACCGCCGCCGTCCCGACAACGACGTCGCGTTCATCGGCGGCATCGATCTGTGCCATTCCCGCCGCGACGACGAACGACACCACGGCGACCCCCGGAATCAGCCGATGCCGCCCGTCTACGGCGACCGGCCACCATGGCACGACATCCAACTCGCCGTGCGGGGGCCCGCCGTCGGCGACCTCGAGGCCACCTTCCGGGAGCGGTGGGGCGACCCGTCCGCACTGTCACACAACCCGCTGCGGCTGGCGACCAGTTGGCTGGACCATGACGACCTGCGTGCCGATCCGTTGCCGGCGCAGGCCGAGGATCCCGGGGCGCACGGTACCCAACTGGTGCAGGTGCTACGCACCTACCCGTATCGGCACTGGAGCTATCCCTTCGCGCGTGCCGGGGAGCGCAGCATCGCCCGCGCCTACCTCAAGGCGGTCGGCCGGGCCCGGTCGATGATCTATCTGGAAGACCAGTACCTGTGGTCGGCCGAGGTCGCCCAGATCTTCGCCGAGGCACTGCGCAGATCCCCACGGCTGCGGATGATCGCGGTCATACCGCTGCACCCGGACACCGATGGCAGCACCGCCCGAGCCGAGAGCCTCGGGCGGGCACGGGCCCTACGCCTGCTGCGCGACGCGGGCGGGGACCGGGTCGCCGTCTACGGGATCGAGAACCACGCCGGGCGCCCGGTCTACGTCCACGCGAAGGTGTGCGTCATCGACGACACGTGGACCTGCGTGGGCTCGGACAACCTCAACCTGCGCTCCTGGACGCACGACTCCGAACTCAGCTGCGCCGTGCTGGACGCCGACGGCGGCACCAGCTTCGGGCGCGCACTGCGACTTCGCCTGGCCCGCGAACACCTCGACCTCGGCGACAGCGACGGCGACGGCGACGGCGACCTAGTTGATCCGCATGCGATGTTCGACGCCTACCGGCGCAGCGCCACCGCATTGGACGCCTGGCACGAGCGGCCCAGCGCAGCGCCCCGCCCCCCTGGCCGGCTGCGCACCTATCAACTGCCACACCTGGGGCTGGCGCCGCGGCTTCTCGCCACACCGATGTACCGCTACCTGTGCGACCCGGACGGACGGCCACCGACGATGCGACGCCGGCACCTATTCTGAGCCCCGGTCCGGCTGGTAGCCGTGCGGCGGTCGAGCGCCGTGGCAGTCCACGCCCGCGCCCGCACGCGGCCTCCCGGCGCGAACCACCTCGTTCATGCGGTCGCGTCCGCGAGGTCAGGGGGAAGAGCACAAGATCTCCTGGAGTACGGCTGAGCTCGTTCCTGGCAACGGCCGCTGGGGGCTGGCGGGTAAGAAACGCGCCAACCCCCAGCGCCTGCCGGTCAGTGGCCCGCGCTCGTTCCGCCGTCGACGTGCAGGATCTCTCCGGTGACGAAGGGGGCCGACTCGAGGTAGACGACGGCGTCGACGATGTCGCTCGTCTCGCCCATCCGACCGACCGGCTGCAGGCCGGCGAACGTTTCGTGGAGTTCGACCGGGTGCATCGGGGTCTTGATGACGCCTGGCGCGACGGCGTTCACCCGTACGCCTCGGGTCGCGTACTCGATGGCCAGGGACTTCGTGGCGGCATTGAGGCCGCCCTTGGTCAAGGACGCGAGCACGCACGGCACGGTGGAGTTGGGCTGGTCCACGACGCTCGCCGTGATGTTGACGATGTGGCCGCCGCCGTTGGCGAGCAGGTGTGGCAGGACCCGTTGAGTGAACCGGAAGAACCCGGCGAGGTTGACCCCGAGGTGTAGGGCGAATTCCTCCTCGGTGTAGTCGGTGAACGACTTGACGATGAAGATGCCGGCGTTGTTCACGAGTGAGTCGATGCGGCCGAAGCGGTCCAGCGCCGCCGCGATCACACGGTCTGCCGTCTCGGCGTCCGCGACATCGCCCTGGACGGTGACGACGTCCGGGTCGCCGGACGCGCTGATCGTGCGTGAGGTGGCCGCGACGCCGTAGCCGAGTTTGCGGTACGCGTCGACCAGGCCGGCGCCGATGCCCTGGGACGCACCGGTGATGACAACGACCTTTTGTCCCTGATTGGCGCTCATAGTGAACCTTTCGGTGGTTGATTGGAACGTTGGCGACCACTAGACGACTGGTCGACTATGACACTAGACGACTGGTCGTGTATTTTTACAGCCATGGGACGGACGAGTGACGCGCAAAACAAGATCCTCGACGCGGCGAAGATGCTGATCGAACAGCGGGGATATTCCGCGCTGGGCGTGGCGGAGATCTGCTCGACGGCCGGCGTGCCGAAGGGCAGCTTCTACTACTTCTTCGAGTCCAAGCAGGCTCTCGCGCTCACCGTCATCGACGATCATTGGGCAGCCCAGCGACAGCAGTGGGTGGAACTGCTCAGCAGCGATCACGACCCGTTGCGGCGCCTGCGAGACCTGTTCGAGGCGACGGAGAACGTGCAGCGCACCGCACAGCAGAAGGCCGGCCTGGTCGTCGGTTGCTTGTTCGGCAACCTCGCCCTGGAACTCAGTAACCAAGCCGAGGAGATCCGCGACCGCCTACAGGAGATCTTCGCGGCCCAGATCGACCTGATCGAGCGGGTGGTCGTCGAGGCGAAAGACCTCGGCCTGGCCGGCGCCTCGATCGACACGCGCGACACCGCGCGCTCCATCGTCGCCCTGATGGAGGGGCGCGCGCTATTCGCGAAACTGCTGAACGACCCGGCCCAACTCGAGGCGCTGTGGCGTAATTGTCTGGACCTGCTACAGGTGCCGGCGCAGGCGCGGGCGAACTGAAGGAGATCCCGGTGAAGCTCGTCACCAACGTGCCGGAGAGCACCGAGCCCGCCGAGGTCGACCGACGCCGTGCCGCCGAAGCGGTTCGCGCTCGTGAACTGGCCGCGCCAGCAGGACGTCTAGCCCTGAGCCAAACCTAGAACGGACATGAACTGACGGAACGGCATCTGATGCCGTTGGTGATGTTTGTGTTTATAGAGGTCGTGACGTTTCCCGGGTTCGATGAGGTCGTTAGCCGGGTGATTGTTGGCTGAGGCGGATGACGTCGGTCCCGGCGGCGGTCAGGACGTGTTGGACGTGGGTTCTGGCGGGCCCGCGATGTCGACAACGACGCAGTCGGATTGCCTGTCGCCCGTGTCGGCCGTGCTCGTCAATGTCGCGCAGATCGACAGCACAGTGAGCAGGGCCACCGACCTCGGCGGCCCTGCTCACCAGCGGGAGTGGTTAGTCTCGCGCCCCGGCGTTCTCGCCGTACGCCGCTACGTGTTGACCGAGTCGGAGTTCGCCATCGCCGGGCTGCTGTAGACCCAGTGCGAACAACGCTGCCGCGCGAGCTCGGACGCCGGGCCGTGGGAACGACTCGAAGTAGCCGTTGAGCGCGGCGACAAACTCGTCGTCCGACGGCAGGTCGACGCGGTTGACCAGCTCCTTCGTCTCTACGATCGCCTGCTTCTCGAAGCCGGCGATCCGGTCGGCGAATCGGTCGACGAACTCATCCAGCTCGGCGTCGGGTAGGGCGCGGTTGACATACCCGTACCGCTCGGCGAGGTCGCCGGGGAAGTCGTCGGCTCCGAGCAGTACCTCTAGCGCCCGGCCCCGGCCCATCAGGCGGGGCAGCCAGGCCGTGGTGCCACCGCCGGGTACGACGCCGAGCCCGACTTCGAACTGTCCGAGCACGGCGCGCTCGCGGCTGGCGAAACGGATGTCGCAGGCCAGAATGAACTCGCTGCCTGCGCCCCGGACGCGGCCGCGCACGGAGGCGATGGTGACCACGGGTAGGCGGCTGATCCGGGTGAAGACGTCGGTGTATGGGTGCATGCCGCGCCGCGTCGAGCTGTCGGTCGCCATGCCGACGACGGTTTCCGGATCGGCGGCCATGTCCCAGTGGGCGATGAAGTAGTCGGGGTTGGCGCTGTCGAACACGACGACCTTCACGTCGGGGTCGGTCTCCAGGCGTGAGACGAGGGCATCGAGTTCGTAGATCGTGTCGGGATCCATCAGGTTGACCGGATCGTTGTCGAAGGTCGCGCGCCAGTAGGCGGGGCTGTGTTGGCGGACATGTATCTGGGGCATGTGGATCTCCGATTATTCGTGGGTGGCCGACGCTCGGGCCGGCGCGAACCCTGACTTGGAAGTTCCAAGTTAGCAGGTGACTTGGAAATAGCAAGCGAGGTGTACGCTGGGGCGCATGAAGAAGGAGGAGCTTGATCCGCAGTACCCGGCCTGCTCGATCGAGCGGGGCCTGGAGGTACTCGGTGAGCGCTGGACGTTCCTCATCCTTCGGGAAGCGCTGTCGGGGAGCACCCGATTCGGAGAGTTCAGCGACGCACTAGAGATCTCCACCGACCTGCTCAGCGATCGCCTGGCCACCCTGGTCAAGGCGGGGATCATGGACAAGCACCCGTACCAGCAGCCGGGCCACCGCGTCCGCTATGAGTACCACCTCACGCCCGCAGGCGAGGAGCTCCGGATCGTGCTCGGCGCGCTTCAGCAATGGGGCGATCAGCACCGCCCGCCGACCACCGGCCCCAGTGCGCAGCGCCGCAGCCGCAGCACCGGAGGGCAGCTAGACGTGGCGTTTGTCGATAAGGCCGGCAAGGCGGTCGACCTCGACGACGTGACCTTCATCTCCACATAGCGGCTGGTGAGCAGGCTCAGCCGGCGGCCAATAGATGTGATCCCTCATCTATACTGATGAGAGGAGGTGCATCGTGGGACGGGTATCGCAGGCGCAGGCGCAGGAGAATCGCAAGCAGATCGTTGCCGCAGCGGCACGCCTGTTCCGCGAGCGAGGCGTCCAAGCGGTCAGCGTCGCGGATCTCATGGCCGAGATCGGCCTTACGCACGGCGGCTTCTATCGGCAGTTCGCTTCCAAGGAGGCGCTGCTCACGGAGGCCACCGTGCAGGCGTTCGCCGATCTTGCCGCGTCGCTGGCGGAGTTCGACTTGAGACATCCTGGCGACCACGACTCGGCCCGCGACGACCTGATCGACTACTACCTGTCAGCGGAGCATCGGGACGATCTGGGCGAAGGCTGCCCCACGACTGGTCTGAGTGCGGACATCGCGAACGAGGCTACCGACGGTTCCGCCCGCGAGGCCTACGCCGACGGCGTCCGCCTGTTCGCTCGGTGGCTGTCCAGGGACGGCGGCGAAGATCTTGCCACCCTCTCCATGCTGGTTGGAGCACTGACGCTTGCTCGTGCCACGATCGGATCCGATCTGTCGGAGCGCATTCTGGCCGCAGCCCACGAGGCGCTGCCCGATACGACGGCGACTCCCGAAGCGCCCGCTCGTCCCGGAAGCTGAATCGAACCGCCCCAGCAGCGCCCGCCGGAGTATCCGGCGGGCGCTTTGACCTCGACGTGCCCAATTGATCGTTTCCGGAGCTCGCTTGCGCCAGTTAGATGATGGAGATAATCTAAACGAGCAATGCGGTGCCCATCGGGCAACCGCTTCTGATCCTTAAGGAAATCGCCTTCATGTCTGACCCGAACCCGCAGGGCATCGCCGTGATCACCGGGGCCTCCACCGGCCTGGGTGCTGTGTACGCCGACCGGCTCGCCCGCCGCGGCTACGACCTACTACTGATCGCCCGCAACAAGAGCCGCCTCGACGCCGTCGCAACAGCGATCATCGAGAACACCGGGCGCAACGTCGAGGTGCTCGCCGCCGACCTCAGCGACCCTGGCGAACTCGCCACGGTGGAAGAGCGCCTACGCGGCGACGCATCGATCTCGCTGCTGGTCAACAACGCCGGTGGCACCGTCTTCGGCCCGCTCGCCCAGGCCGACCCCTCCCAGCTGGAGGACCTGATCACGCTGAACGTGACCGCACTGACCCGCCTGACCACCGCCGTGCTCGCGGGCTTCACCCAGCGGGGCAACGGCACGATCATCAACCTGTCCTCCGCGCTCGCTCTCAACGTACTGCCGGTAAGCGCCGTCTACAGTGGAACGAAGAGCTACGTTGTGGCGTTTACCCAGGCGCTGCAGCAAGAACTCGCCGAGACCGCGATCCGTGTGCAGGCAGTCTTCCCCGGCGCGGTCCGCACCGAGTTCTGGGACGGCTCCGGCATCGAGGTCTCAGCCTTCCCGCAGGAGTGGGTCATGTCCGCCGACGATGCCGTCGACGCCGCTCTCGCGGGCCTGGACGCGGGCGAGCCCATGACCCTGCTGTCCCTGCCGGATATCAGCGACTGGAACACGTTCGACGCGGCCCGCCAGGCGATGATCCCGAACCTGTCTCGATCGGTTCCAGCCGATCGCTACCGCAACTGATCCAGCCGCTACGACGAGACTCGTCCGGATTGGACTTTCGCCAATCTCCAACGAGGAACACCTGGGCACCTGCCCCTCGGCCATCGCCGGTCGGCCGATACCCGCCGTGGTCAGGTATCGGCCGACCGGCACCTGACCTCGGCGGGTGGCTACTCGATAACGTGGCTCGCACACTCACGACGATTCGCGGTCGCCCGCGCGGCTTCCCGGCGGTAGGCGATGACCTTGTCACGATGATCGGTGAGCCGTAGATGGCGGACGAGCATCGGGGTCGCGGATGCGGCCTATCCATCCCGCCCGAGTTGCCGAATCCAGACCGAGCGAGCTAACTTTTGTTTACCAAGTCAGCTGTCCGGAAGAGAGATTCGTGGACATTCAGAATTCGATCGCCCTGGTCACGGGCGCCAACCGCGGCTTGGGCCGCCACCTCGCCGAGCAGTTGCTGCAACGCGGAGCGACGAAGGTCTACGCCGCCGCCCGCAACCCCGATTCGGTCGACCTGCCAGGGGTCGTCCCCCTCCAGCTGGACATCACAGACCCCGGCTCGGTCGCCAGGGCCGCCGAAATCGCATCAGACGTCACACTGTTGATCAACAACGCTGGTATCAGTACGCATACCGGGCTGGTCGACGGTGACGCCGGCAGCATCAGGCTGGAGATGGAGACACACTTCTTCGGCTCGCTGGGGGTCAGCCGGGCCTTCGCCCCCGTTCTCGCGAAGAACGGCGGAGGAGCGTTGCTCAACGTCCTGTCCGTCCTCGCCTGGGCCCACTACCCCGGCTACGGGGCCTACAGCGCAGCGAAGGCCGCCGAATGGGCAATGACCAATGTGCTGCGTCAGGAGCTTGCCACCTCAGGCATTGACGTGGCGGCTCTGCACGTCGGTTACATGGACACCGACATGGCCGACTACGTCGACGACTCAGACAAGGTGGATCCCGCCCGCGTTGCGGCGCTCGCCCTGGACGGCATCGAGTCCCGAGCAATGGAAGTGATTGCCGACGACAAGAGCCGCAACGTCCGTGCGGCGCTCTCCGGCGATCTCGATCAGCTCTACCCGGGGTTGCCGATGGCGGTCTGACCCTCCGTACGCTCACCACATCATCGGTTGGTCTTGCAGATGACGGGGTGGTAAGCCGCGGCCGGCGGCATCACTAGATAGCACCGAATTGGCCACCGCCTCGGGTGGTTCGACGACGACCAACACGAAGCCGCGAACCTCTGAGGACCGACTACCGGAATCGGGCCGGTGGGTTACCCACCCGCCCGGCCATTCCTCGCCACATCGGTCCGTCGCGGCGAACCCGGCGCTTCGCAGACCCCATCTTCAGGTGCACCGCGTGGCTGCGTCGTTCACGGACCTGATCGTGCTCGCGCCACACAGACCCGCCGTCGCTCCGCGACAGACAGAGCCCGCGGCTGGGGCCGCCCCGGCTGGGGCCGCCCCGGCTGGTACGGCTGCCGCAGTGGGGCGGGCGGGCACACACGGCGGCGTCGGAGTGGCCGGCCTGGCTACGACCGGTGGCCCGGCACGCCGCCCGCACCCCGACAAGCAGCGCCAAGGCGGCCACTGCGGCGTCAACCTTGCTACTGAGGTACCCGGGACGTGAGGACGGGCCGCGGTTATCGACGCGGTCCGGTGCCCCGGATGCCCCGCACGAAGTCCGCCACCGCGGCGCCGATCAGATCCGCACTGTCCTCTTGGACGAAGTGGGCGCCCGGCACGGTCACTTCGGTCTGGTTCGGCCAGGACCGGCAGAACTCACGCGGCCTCCCGATCAGGATCGCGCCAGGCTCCGCGTTGACGAACAGCTTCGGCACCGTCGATGCGGCCAGCCACCGGCCGTAGTCCTCGACGATCCGCACCACCTCGGCGGGTTCACCTGCGATCGGCAACTGGCGCGGCCAACTCAGCGTGGGTCGCCGGCTCTCGCCGGGGGTGAGGTAGGGCGCCCGGTAGACCGCCAGCTCCTCCTCGCTCAGCTCCCGCAGGATCCCCGCCGGAAGGATCTGTTCGACGAACACGTTGTCGGAGATCACCATTGCCTCACCCGCCGGAGAACGGAGTCCCTGGAAAATCTCCCGCGCCTCACGAAAGTCCTCCCAGGTCCTCGGAGCCACGATCGCCTCCATGTACGCGATTCCGGCGACCCGGTCCTGGTGCTGGTGCGCCCAATCGAACCCGAGCCCGGAACCCCAGTCGTGCACGACGAACACGACATCGTCACCCAGGCCCAGGTGATCCCAGAGCGCGAACAGGTACTCCCGCTGCTCCTGATAGGAGTAACGGTCTGGGCCCGACGGTGACAGCCGGCCGGAGTCGCCCATCCCGACGAGGTCGCAGGCGATCAGCCGCCCCAGACCCTCCAGATGCGGCATTACGTTGCGCCACAGGTAGGACGAGGTCGGGTTGCCATGCTGGAAGACGATCGCAGGACCCTCGCCCTCATCGAGGTAGGCCATCCGAACACCGTTGATCTCAGCAAACTTCTTTTCCGCGTAGGGACGGTCACTCGTCATCGTTGCCTCCAAGGGGGCGGGTCGTCGTACTCGACCGCTGCATAATTGATCTTGATGGTATTGATCGGCGCGGGACGGCGGGGCCGCCGCCGAGCCAGCGCAGCACGGAGCAGGCCGCGCCGCTCGGACTCGTGATTGGCGTGGAATATGTAGGCCTACATACATAGTATGTCGCAGCGATCAGATGCCAAGCAGAAGATGATGCAGGCCGCCAAGCAGCTCATCCGCCGAGCCCGCGACGGACCTTCCCGGATGCGTCCTCAGTTCCAGAATTGGGCGACGTCCGTCGCGTGCCGGCGTCCGACGGCGCGGCCGGCTCGGGCAGCGGCGCCCCGGGTAGTCGCGGACAGCGGGTTGGGGCCGAACGCCGCCTGTGACGCCTCGTCGGCGTGAACGACCTGGACCGCGGCCGGGCTCAGCCGCTCGATCTCGTCGTCGAGGCTGCCCCAGGGCGCGGGCGCGCCGGCCAGGGTGGGAGTGATCACCAGGACGCGATCGGACCCGGATGCGAGGTCGGCGTTCGTCGCGGAGCGCATGCCGCCGTCGATGTAGCGGCGCTGTCCGATCGTCACCGGTGGCCATACCCCTGGCACCGCGCAGCTCGCAGTCACCGCGTCGACCAGCGCGACCCCGGAGTCTCGGGTGAAGACGATGAGCTGCCCGGTCTGAGCGTCAACCGCCGGCAGGAGTATCCGCCGATCGGGCCACTCATGGGACGGCAGCCGGCCGGCAACCGCGGCGCGCCGCGCGGGCTCGTCGACCGTTGCCGCGTTCAACGCCCACTCACCGATGCGCTGGCGCGCCTGCGACGGCGAGAGCGCGCCCGCCGTGGCGGAGGTGAGACTGGCCATCAGGTCTTGCAGGTCGACGTCGACCGGGATCTCCGTGGAGTGTGCACTCAACTGCGCGGCGAACAGCGTCTCCAGGTCCTGTCCGCTGGTGATCTGAGCGGCGACGGTGGATCCGGCCGAGGTACCGACGATCAGGTCGGCCGCCTCCAGCGGTGGCCGCAGATCGCCGGCGGCATCACGGATGCCGAGTAGTACGCCTAACTCCCAGGCGATTCCAGCTACTCCCCCACCGGCGAGAACCAGTGCCCGTATCATCGTGACTTCCTTCGTTCGGTACTGCGAGATTCGCCGAAAGACGCGACCGGCCCGTCAGGTGCGGTCGGGGCGTGCTTCCGAGGATCGATCACCTGCTGCGCGATCAATTCGAAGGACCGCACCCGGGCGTCGACGTCGTACCCGGATGTCCCCCGATCAGCCCGCTGGGTTCTGCGCGGCGGCGGTATCGGCGTAGAGCTGCACGTGAGCGAGCTTGCCGTCGGTAACCTCGAACAGCCAGAGGTTCTGGAAGACCACCGTCTTGCCGCTCGCCTTGAGGACTCCGTTGTTGGTGAGCCGGGCGATGAGGTGCTTGTCGGATTCGATGATCTCGTCGAGGCTGATGGCGAAGGACTCCCAGACATCGCTACGACCGAATCGGGCGAAGAAGCCGTCGAAGGCGGTCGGGCCGGTGAACTCCCCGCCGTAGGGCAGGGTGGTCGGCACCTTGAGTACGACATCGTCTCGAAGCATCGGCAGGATGGGGCTTCGATCGCTGCGCTCAAGCAGCGCGGTGACCGCGTTGGCCAGCTCGGTCTGGGTATAAGCGCTGCGGGTACCGGAGATCTTCGCCGCGGCATCGAGCGCTTCGGCGGCGGCGGTGTCGGTGCCGATCACACCGTCGGCAAACGAGAAGTTCTCCGGCGGGGTCACCGTCATCTTGACGAAGACGTCCGCCGGTCGGACACCC
Organism: Rugosimonospora acidiphila; assembly: GCF_039543385.1. Taxonomy (NCBI): domain Bacteria; kingdom Bacillati; phylum Actinomycetota; class Actinomycetes; order Micromonosporales; family Micromonosporaceae; genus Rugosimonospora; species Rugosimonospora acidiphila. Next base: position 106,692 of record NZ_BAABJQ010000008.1, on the reverse strand, counting down.
GGGCTTTCTTGGAGCAGGCGGACCAAGGTCTTGTAGAACCTGCGCTTGGCCGGTTCGCTGCGGTCGATTCCGTGGGTGATCGTGAACACGATCCAGTCGTCGGAGCGTGGCCCGCCGCGGAAGTCGCGGTTGAACCTCAGCTCGCCGGGGTCGTGTTGCTCGATGATCTGGAAGCGGTCGCCGGGTTTCATGCTCAGCTCCGCCACCAGAGCGTCGTGCACCGCCTGCGACACGGCTTCGAGGTACTCGGGCGACTTGCCGCGAGCCATTGAGATCTGGACAAAGGGCATGACAGTTCCCTCCGGGGCGGCCTCCAGGCTGCGTGCCGGACCGCGTCTTTCGGACTCATGGTTAACCTTGTACTATGTAGCCCAGCATACATAGTGAGCCGCCCGGGAGGTAGGCGCGAACATGGCCCAGCGATCAGACACCAAACAGAAGATGGTGCAGGCTGCCAAGCAGCTCATCCGCGAGCGTGGCTACAACGCGACCGCGTTCGCTGACGTGCTCAAGCTTAGCGATTCGCCCCGCGGTTCGGTGTACTTCCACTTCCCTGGCGGCAAGACGCAGCTAGCCATGGAGGCGGCCGAGGCGCACGCTCACGAGCAGGTGGCCATCATCGACCGCGCCGCCGAGCAGGCGGCATCCGCGGTCGACCTCATCGAGACCTACCTGAACCTCGCCCGCGAGGGCATGGTGGGCAGCAACTACGCGCGCGGCTGTGGGATCGCGCCTCTCATCACCGAGGGCGCCGCCCAGGAGTCAGCCGCCGTGGGAGAGACGGCTCGCCGTGCGTTCTCGGAGATGATCGACCGGCTCGCATTTCACCTGGTCGCCTTCAGAGTAGACCGCTCCGCGGCGCGCGTGCTCGCCGATGCGGTCATAGCCGGGGTCGAAGGCGCAATGGTCACCTCACGCGCGCTCCAAAGCCCGACCCCCTTCGACGCCGTGCGCGTCGCCCTGGCCAGCCACGCGGCGAGCGTGTCCCCGAGGGACTCAAGCCGCAAGCGCGGCTAGTTCGCGATTCCGATGGCGCGGTGGTCGGCGTCGACGCTCGCCAACAACTATGTATGACGACATGCATGATTCAGTCAAGATGTGGCTGGGCAGTCAGCCGTCCCGCTTGGCGAATCTCAACTGGGAAGGATCTCCGTTATGGCTCGGATACTCATCACCGGAGCGTCTCGCGGCATCGGCAGGGCAACCGCGGTCGCCCTGGGCGGCAAGGGACACGAGGTCATCGCGACGGCCCGCGACGTCTCCATGCTCGACGACATCCCGGCCGCGCAGAAGCTGCAGCTCGACGTCACCGACCAAGCATCGGTGGACGCCGCGCTCGCCCGGGCGGGCCGGGTCGACGTGTTGCTCAGCAACGCCGGTTCGACGGTACGCGCGCCGCTTGAGACGATTCCGCTCGACGCGGTGCGTGACCTGTTCGAACTAAACTGCTTCGGTGCGCTGCGTGTGGCGCAAGGGGTCCTGCCGCAGATGCGCGAGCGCGGGTCGGGCCAGATTATCTTCATGTCGAGCATCCAGGGCCGATTCGTCATCCCGCTGATCGGCACCTACGGCGCAGCCAAGCAAGCCCTCGAAGCCTTCGCCGAAACCATCGCTATCGAGGCCGGCCACTTCGGTGTCTCCGTGCACGTACTGCAACCGCCCGCGGTGACCTCCGGCGGCGCCGAGCGCGCCCAGGTCTACCTCGACGACGACAACCCTTACCGACCGTTGCTGGACAAGCTCGGACCGTTCCGTGCCGCGCCGGTCTCGGTCGAACAGGTCGCAGACGCTGTGGCCGCAACGATCGACGCCGGTAGCGAGGCAGCGTTCCGGATCCCGATCGGCGAGACGGCAAAGAGTATTCTCGCAGCGCGCAAGGCGGCACCTGACGACGCGCTATTCCTCGCCGCACCGCTGGCCTGGTAGTCCACCCGCGCCACCCCACGCCTCCACCGGAAAGACCATTGCCGGCTACCGGCCGCTGCTGGCAGGGGCAACGCCGACGACGTGGACGGTGGCGGCTGTAGCGTCGGGCTGTTCGTGGTAGCCGTCGCCTATGCTCTGGCCGCTTGCCCAGATCTCCCCGATGTGCCGATCAGGCAGCGGTTCGAGGGTTTGCGGGTCGCTGATGCGCAAGCGCAGGTCCACGGTGTGCCCGGAGGCGACGAGCGCGGTGCCGTCGGGATCAGGTCTGGCGCGGTGACGCTCGAGCGCGGCCGCGTCGAACCGGGCGACGGTGACGCCGACCCCGTTCCGCGTGCTGATGATCATGAGAGTGGCTTCGGCCATCCCATAGCTGGGCTCCCAGGCCTGGGGGCTGAACCCGTATGGCGCGAACCGGCGGGTGAAACTGTCCAGCGTGGAGGGTTTGATGCGTTCGGCTCCGGTGACGGCCATGGTGAGGCTGAACAGGTCGATGCGTTCGAGCTGCTGGTCGGAAATGCGGCGGGCGCACCACAGGTAGCCGAAGTCCGGTGCCACAGCCCAGGTCGCTCCGTACCGCGTGATCATTTCCAGCCAGGTGACGGGACGAGCGAGGAATGCGTTGGGGCTGGTCGGGATGAGATCCGCGCCGGCTGAGAGGGCATGGAGGTCGAGCCCGACCCAGGCCGATGTCGTGATGGCGCGGGGCGGCGTTTCTCGGGAACGGCGAGCGGATGGTGGCCGGACGTCGCCGGCTATCGGGCATTGATGATGTGCAGACGCCAGCCACACCCGCCACCAGCGGCGGCAAGGTTAATGGTGCTGCCACCCATCACGTGTTGCGAGACCCTTCAGCACTCAGTTGGGTGATTACGAACGAAAGTAACGTTTCGGCGCCTCTGATGCCTCCTACGGTGAGACTTACCTAACGGGCGATTCGCCGGAGGCGGGCAACCACTCGACCCAGGTGGATCTCGAGGGTCGGTGCGGCCCCGCGTCGGCGGCCGCCCCTGGCACTGCGCGGAAAACGCGCCCCGGATCGATATCCCGTCACCCCAGGAGGGGGCAATGGAAACTACCAGCCGAAGAAATGTTCTGCGGGCAATGGCGGTGGGCGCTGGCGTGGTGGGCGCGGCCAGCATCTCCCCTTCCGCCTTGGCGTTCTACAACAGCAACCCCGGCCTGCGTGACTCGGCCCCGGTCGGCGGCGGCACCAGCTCGGGCACCGGAAAGCTGACGGGCCGCCTGGTGTTTCCGGAGGATCCCGGCTACGCCGACGACCGGCGCATCTGGAACCTCCAGTTCAACCCCTACCCGCTGGTCATCGTCTTCTGCCAGAACGCCGACGACGTGGTCAACGCCATCACCTGGAGCCGGCAGCACGACGTAGCCTTCCGTGCCCGCGGTGGGCGGCACGCACTGGAGGGATGGTCGAGCATCGACGGCGGCGTCATCATCGACGTCAGCGACCTGCAGGACATCAAGCTCGACACCGACGCGCAACTGGCGACCGTGCAGACCGGTCTGCCCCAGGACGCGATCGTCAACGCGCTGGGTGCGCACAACTTCGCCATCCCCACCGGCGCCGAGATCGGCGTCGGCGTGGCGGGCGTGACGCTGGGCGGCGGCATCGGACAGCTCAGCCGTAGCCTCGGCGTGACCAGCGACAGCCTGATCGGGGTCGACATCGTCGTTCCCCAGGGCGAGCGTGGCGCCTGCCTCATCCACGCGGACGAGAAGAACTACGCCGACCTGCTGTGGGCCTGCAAGGGGGGTGGCGGCGGCAACTTCGGCATCGCCACCAGCTACACCTTCCGCATCCACCCCATCGACGACGTCACGGTGTACCAGCTGACCTGGGACGACTGGGGATTGCTCAGCCAACTACTCGGCACCTGGCAGCAGACCGCGCCCAGCGCCGAGAACGGGTTCGGCTCCGTGTTCAACGCGAAGACCGAGACCGACGGCCACATCTACTGCTACGGGATTTACCGCGGGTCCGAAGACAAGTTACGGAAGATCATCGCGCCGCTGCTCAACATCGGTGACCCGCAGGCCGACATCCAGACCCTGCGCTACGTCGATGCCTGGAACCTGCTGGCCGGGACCTCGGACGACCCGGTGGCCGTCCATATTCCCTCGTCGTGGGCGTATGACCTGGTCCCGGACCAGGGGATCGCGACGATCCGCAAGTTCCTCGCCGAACTCCCCGGTCTCGAAGGCGAGATCTGGTGCCTGGCCTGGGGCGGCGTGCAGAAACGGACCCGGCCCGACGCCAGCGCCTTCCCCCACCGCCAGCCGCATTACTACATGGAGTGGAGCGGAGTCTGGGAGACCGACGAGCAGCAGAGCATCGTCTACTCCTGGACCGAGCGATTCCGTAAGGCCCTCCAGCCCTACCTCAAGGGCTCCTACGTCAACGTGCCCGACAACAGCCTCGCCGACTGGCCCACCGCCTACTACGGCGACAACTACCCCAGGCTGCGCAAAATCAAGACCAAGTACGACCCGCACGAGTTCTTCCAGTACGAACAGAGCATCCGACCACTCTGACGACTCGGCCCACGGCAGCCGACCCATACGCCTCGGCCACGCGGGTCGGTCAGGACGGTGACGTCATGACCGACCCGCACGGTCCGGCCTTGGGCGTAGACACCGATGACCAGCCGGCCGACTGATCGCTGGTCAGCCCGGCCATAGTCTCGACCCGCGACGGCCGGTCCACGAAGATCGCTTGAATTCTCACAAGTCAGGTGGTCTGCCCGTGGCCGACCATCGCGTCGATCATCGATACGTCACAGTTTGATCGACCCCGCGGAACCTCCCGACGTTGTACGGGCCACGGCTTATTGGCGGCGCTGGCCCCGGAGGGCGGGCAGCACCGCGACCTGGTGCCGAAGCACCAGCGCCTCCACCGCATCGGCGCCGTTCTCACGCGCCATCAGGATGACCAGCGGCAGGAGCTGACGAGGGATCACATAGCCGAACGAGAGGACCTCGACCGGCAGGATCCCGCCAGCCGTCGTTCCCACGGCGGACAAAAACGCCGTCAGCACCCATGACTGAGGTTCCGAACGGTACAGGGCGATGGCCTAAAAAAGTGGACGGTTTCGGTAATGGCCGAGCTTCATCGACGTCTACTGACCAGTCCCTCTCAGTGCCATCGCCCAGAAAGGACGATCCGTTGCAGCAACGCCCACGTCTCAAGCGTGCCAGTGCGATCGCCGTCGCGCTGGTGGTCCCCGCCGCCGTCATCGCCGTTCCGGCCCTGCCGTCCCAGGCGGCCAGCACCCCAGTCAACAGCGGGGTCTACACGCTCGCCAGCGGTGCCAGCGGCAAGTGCATCGACGTGACCGGCGCGTCCACCGCCGACAGCGTCCTGCTCATCCAGATCGCGTGCAACACCGCCGGCGACCAGCAATGGAAGGTCGTGGCGCAGGGCAGCGAATTCCAGTTGATGAACGCCAACAGCGCCAAGTGCATCGACGTGCCGAGTTCCTCGACCGTGCCAGGCACGCAGGTCCAGCAGTACAACTGCGGCAACGCCACAAAGTACAACCAGTTATGGACGTTCACGGCCTCCACCGCGGCGCCGGGCAAGTACGTGGTCAAAAGTGCGGCCACCGGACTGTGCCTGAGTGACAAGGACGGCTCGACAGCCGGGAACAACCCCATCGTCGAGGAGACCTGCTCGGACATCGCCCGCATGCAGTGGAACTTCACCACCGTTTCTGGCGGCTCCTCGGCGACCAGACTCCCCTGCGACATCTACGCCGCCGGCGGAACACCCTGCGTCGCCGCGCACAGCAGCACCCGGGCCCTCTACGCCAACTACTCCGGCAACCTCTACCAGGTGCGCCGTGCCAGCGACAACACCACCAGGAACATCGGTGTCCTCAGCACGGGCGGAATCGCCAACGCCGCCAGCCAGGACTCGTTCTGCGCCGGTACCACCTGCGTCATCACCATCATCTACGACCAGTCCGGCAAGGGGAACCACCTCACCCCGGCACCGCCCGGCCACTTCCCCAGCACGGGCCCGGGCGGGTACGACAACCCCGCGAACGCGGCCCTCGCCCCGACCACGATCGGCGGCAGGAAGGCCTACGGCGTCTACGTGACCCCCGGCATCGGGTACCGCGACACCAGCACCTCCGGCATCGCCACCGGTGACCAGCCGGAAGGCATGTACGCCATCTTCGACGGCACGCGCTACAACGGCAGTTGCTGCTTCGACTACGGCAACGCCGAAACCAACAGCCAGGACGATGGCAACGGCACCATGGAGGCCATCTACTTCGGCAACTGCGCGAACTGGGGTTATGGCGCAGGCAACGGGCCATGGATCATGGCCGACCTGGAGAACGGGATGTTCTCCGGAGTCAACCAGCGATACAACTCCAACGACCCGACCATCAGCCACCGCTACCTGACCGCGATCGTCAAGGGTGAGCCGAACCACTGGGCGATCCGGGGGGGCGACGCACAGTCGGGCAGCCTCTCGACCTTCTACAACGGGGCACGCCCGAACGTCTCCGGCTACAACCCAATGAAGAAGCAGGGATCCATCATCCTCGGCATCGGCGGCGACAACAGCCACGGTGCCCAGGGCACCTTCTACGAGGGCGTGATGACCTCCGGCTACCCGACGGACGCCACCGAGAACGCCGTCCAGGCCAACATCATTGCCGCCGGCTACCGGTAGACCCACCACGGCGACTGGTCGGTCCGGCCGGGATCCGGTCGGACCGCCGTCGCCTCCCAGCGTGGCCGGGGTCGCCGCCGGGCACGCACAGACGCCGAACCCCGTTGTGGTGGAGGTTCCGGACCCGGGTGTCCCGGCCACCGAACGCGATAACACCCGGGCCTGGGTCGGCGCGCCGCTGCGGGTACATCACCGTCACGACTCGTGCTACGGCATCCGTTGCTTACGCCCGCGCCTCCCGTAGTCCTCGACGATCCGCACCACCTCGGCGGGTTCACCCGCGATCGGCAGTCGCAGGAGGTCGAGAAGCCGGGCGGTCGGGCGGATCGCAGTTCACAGGTCTTTGGCCAGGTTGCGGCCGGTCTCGGTGAAGCCCAGCTGCTCGTAGGGGGCCTGGGCGCCGGTGTTGTGGGCGGAGACGTGCAGACCATTGTTCCGCGACTGAGAGTGTTCTAAGAACTCCCAACGACCATCCGTGCCGTGTTGGATACCGTTCTCGGGCTGCCGATCCACCCGTTGATCGTGCACGCCACCGTGGTGATGGTCCCGGTGGCCACCCTGCTGGTGGGGCTGTGCGCCGTGGCGCCAGCGACGCGGCGCCAGTTGGCGTGGCCGGCGGTGCTGGCCTGCCTGGTGGCGTGCGTGACCGTGGCCGGCGCCGCGCTGTCCGGCGGGCCGCTCGAGGCCCGGGTGGGCGGCAACGCCCTGATTCATCATCATTCTCAACTGGCGAAGCTGCTGGTGGCGTGGGTACTGGTGATGAGCGCCGCAGCCGTGGCGCTGGCCTACGTCGACTGGTACCGCGGGGGCACCGCGGTGGCCGGTTGGATACGGGTACCGCCGAAGACGGTCCGGGCGCTTGCTCCCGCGTCGATCGGACGCTTGATCTACGCGCGGTGGCTGCTGCCTACGGTGGTGGCACTGAGCCTGGTGACCGCGCTGGGCACACTGGTACAGGTCGTGCTCGTCGGGCACTCCGGTGCGCAGGCCGCATGGTCAGGAGTCGGCGGCGCCGCGGGTGGCCGGTAACTCGCCGTGGGCGCGATCTTGCCCGGAAGTCGGGTGGCGCCGTCTTCTGCCGGCCGCGCCGTCGGTCGTGGCCGTACCCCAAGCCGGCAGAGTCACCGTGAACGTAGCACCAGCGCCGGGCGCCCCAGCTGCGACGACGGTGCCACCGTGGGCCTGTACAGCCTCGCGCACCAATGCCAGGCCCAGCCCGAAACGACGCCGGTCGCCGTGGCCACCGCGGGCGAAGCGTTCGAACATCCGATGCCGGTCCGCCGGGTCGAACCCTGTCCCGTCATCTTGGACGACGCAGGTGACTACGCCCGCGGTGGGCTCGTGCCCGAGCCGTATGGTGACGTAACCGCCGCTGGAGCTGTGCCCCAGCGCGTTGTCGATCAACGAGGTGAACACCCGGCGCAATGCGGTGGCGGCGCCGCGTACCACGTAGGTCCGGTCGGATGGTGCGGCGACACGCAGCTCCACGCCGAGCTGCGCGCAGCGGGTCTGTTCGGCGGCCACCGCTTCGGCGGCCAGCTCGGCTAGGTCGACGGGGCCGAACGTCGCCGGTTCGGCCCGGAGCTGAGCGGCGAGCAGGAGGTCTTCCACCACGTCGCCGAGGTGCCGGGTCCCGCCGATGAGCAGGCGCACATCCTCCTCGATCCGCGCCGAGTCGCCGCCCCGACGCAGCTCGCGTTGCAGCAGTTGGGCACGGGTGTGCAGCTGGGTCAGGGGCGTGCGCAGCTCGTGGCTGGCGTCGGCGACGAACCGCTGCTGCCGATCGAACGCCTGACCGAGCGGGACGATCGCACGCCGGGCGATGACCGCACCAACGAGCGCGGCGAGGATCAGCCCCGCCGTACCGGCCGCGGCCAGCCCCCAATACAACCGGTGCCGCTCGCGCTCGGCGTCGCTGACGTCCAGCACAGCCTGTACCGCGGCCGGCCCTACCCGCTGGGTCTGCACCTCATATTCGCGGCCCGACCGATGGATCGTGGAGGTGCGGGTGCGCCCACCGGAGAAGACCGAATCCAGCGCGACCGCGTCGATCGGCGTGGCCGGGGCGCCGGGGCTGGACCGCAACCCGCCGGAGGTCCGCTGGTAGATCCAGATGCCCCGGGGCGGCTTGGTCAGCGCGTCCTGGTCGGCGACCGCCTGGGCCACCTGACGGCGGGCGTCGGAGTGCCCGGTCTGCAGCACCAGCCCGACGGCGAGCAGGTCGAGCAGCAGCAGGGCGGCGGCGAACATGCTGGCCGTCTGCAGCGCGATGCGCCGCCAGGCCCGGGCGATGAGCTCCTGATCGGCGGCGACCGCGGGGCGCAGTCTCACAGCGCACCCGCCCGGTAGCCCAGGCCTCGGACGGTGCGGACCGCGCCCGTACCCAGCTTGCGCCGTAGATAATGGACGTAGGTGTCGACGATGGACGCCGACTCGGCCGCCTCGAAGACCTGCTCGCGCAGCTCATCCCGGCTGTATACCCGCGTCGGGCGGGACGCCAGCACCCGCAGCAGGGCCGCCTCCCGCCCAGACAGCTCCACCTCGCTGCCATCCGCCAGCCGGGCCACCCGGGCGGCGACGTCGACCTCGCCGGCGCCGAGCCGCAGTACCTCGGCGACCGCCAGGTGTCTGCGGCGCAGCGCCCGCAGCCGGGCCAGCAGCTCATCGACCTCGAAGGGCTTGACCAAGTAGTCTTCCGCACCGGCGTCGAGCCCGGCGACCCGGTCGGCCACCGCAGAGTACGCGGTCAGGATCAACACCGGGGTAGTCAGGCCACGCCGGCGAAGCCGGATAATCAGATCCAATCCATCAATACCAGGCAGACCACGGTCGACCAGCAACACGTCGTACTCGCGAATCAGCGCTTGATGCAGCCCCGCCTGCCCGTCCCTCGCAAGATCAACCTGATATCCGCTGTCGGCCAGCAGCCGGTCCAGCATCCCGCACAGCTCCGCGCTGTCCTCCACCACGAGAATTCGCGGAGACTCGCTCACGACCAGGTCACTCACCGTCCGATTATCCCGATCCAACCTGAAGAACCGCCGGGATAGGACAGCGGCCCATCAACCGCCCGGACGCGGGTCGAGCACCGTAACGGCCGGTCAGCCACCCAGATGCGCCGCATCCAGCGCGGCCTGCAGCGACCGGGTGTACGCCATGCTGGTATCGGTGGCTCCGCTGACCGCGTCGACGTGGGCGCTTTGTGCCCGTAGCGCCTCCTCGCGCAGTTGCGGCACGGCGAAGGAGTTGATCCGCTCGGAGTGCCCGTCCTGCGGTAGCGCCAACGCGGTCACATCAACGATCTTGCCGTTAGAGATCCTCACCTGGACCTGCACCGGGCCGTACCCGTTGTCCACCGTCGTGCCGTTGACCCTCAGGGTGCCCGAATCCGCCGCGCCCGCGGAGGCCGTGGCCGACGGTCTCGGCTGTGCCGGGTCGGGGACCGCGACGACGGGCTTGACGATTCCCGGAGGTGCGCCGGCCACGCCGACGCCCGATCCGGAGGTACTGGTCCGGTAACTGAACAGCAGCACCACCCCGGCCGCGGTACCCGCCATCACCAGGGCGATCCGGCGCATCCGACCCTCGCTGCGCTTCACCATCCGAAATCCTCACTGTGGATCTGATCGGCCGGCACCCTGGCCTCGGCCAGCGCCAGCCGGATCGCCTCCATCCACGGCGGCGGCCCGCAGACATACACATCCCGGCACGCCACGTCCGGAGCGATGCGGTGCAGCATGTCGCGATCCGACAGGTACGCCAGGGATACCGGCAACCACGACGAGTGCCGGGGCGGCGGCCCATCGAGGTAGTGCACAGCCGCTCCGCGGCGGCGGGCGATGGCGTCCAACTCGGCCCGTAACGCGAAATCCTCGAAAGTGTTCGCCCGGTACGCCAGCGCCGCTTCACCGGCCCGGTAGGGCAGAGCCTCCAGCAGCGCACGCATCGGCGTGATCCCGATGCCCGCGGCGAGCAGCAGGATCCGCCGCCGGTTGCGGACCGTACCGGTCAGCCTCCCGTAGGGCCCCTCGATCAGCACCCTGGTACCGGGGCGGGCACGCGCGATGCGATACGCATCGTCGCCGGCAGCCCGCGCCGTGATGCGCAGTTCGTCGTTCCTGGGCATCGCAGACAGCGAGTACGGGTGCGCCCGCATCCACCCGGTCCCGGTCAGAAACCGCCAATTGAAAAACTGGCCGGCCCGCACCGGTAACCGGCGCAGATCACGCCCGGACAGGTACACGGAGAACACCTCCGGCGCCTCCCAGACCACCCGGTGCACCCGCAGTCGATACCGCCAGCTACGCCACAGCGGCAGGCCGATCCGGAAGACCAGCACGCTACCGGCACAGATCCCGTACACGGCCCACCAGTAGATCCGCGCCGCCGCAGAGCCGATGAAATCGGTGCCGGTCCACAGCTGGTGTGGCAACGCCAGCCCCACACCGAGATAGGCGTAAAGGTGCAGCAGGTGCCACGATTCATACCGCAAACGGCGCCGCGCCTTCCGGACAGACAACACCACCACCGCGACCAGCAGCGCCGTGCCCGCCACCGCCAGCAGCATCCCGGGATAGCCAACGGCCAGAGTCCAGCCCTCCCAGACGACGCCCGTGCCGCCGGAGCCCGCGTACCCCACGGTGATCAGGCCGACATGGGCAACCATCAGCCAGAACGACCACAGCCCGGCACCACGGTGCCAGCGCACCAACCGGTCCTGGCCGAAGCAGCGCTCGACCCAGGGCAGCCGGGCCATAAGGAACACCTGCAACAGCAGCAGATCTGCCGCAACCAGACCGGTCACCCTGCCCACCGACGTTACGGCCTCGGGGCCACCCCGCAACACCGCCTGCAGTCCGGCACCGTGCAGCCACAGCGCCGCGGCAACCACGAGGCTGCCCATCGCCAACGCCCCGGTGGCGTCGGCCCACCACTGCGCCGGCTCCCTGTGCCGTGCCTCGATCCGTTTGCCCGCCATGAGTCAAGGCTGGCGACGAATTCTTTGAGCCTCATGAGAGCTTCTATGGGTGGGCCTCCGCCCACGACCCGAGCTGGCGGCCGCCCCGTCGAAACGAGACCGCCGGCAGCCCCGGCGCGCTGTTCACGCTGCCCGAGCCCGAGGCGCTCCGGCCGCTCATCACCACCCGGGCCTGAGCCGACCGGCCGCCCGACGCGGGTTTGGGGGCGGCCAAGGCCCGGAGGCGGGTCTTCAGCACCGGGCGCTGATGATCAATAATGGGTACGGCACGGGAGCCCCATCCGCCGGTCGAAGCGGTGCCGTTACGGAGGTCTGGCATGACGGTTTTGGGCGACGGCAGCGATGACCTGGCCGAGCTGGGCATCCCCCGCCACGCGGCCAAGGCCATCTCCGGCGTCGTGCGCACCGCCGTCACCCGCACGATGTGTGAACTGTTGCCGGGCGTCCAGGACCGCCCCCAGGCGTGCCAGTGGCTGGTCGCCGCCGCGCTCTCCCTGACGCAGATGGCGCCGCTCGCGGCGCGGTCGGCCCGACCGGAGCTGAGCACCGGCCACGCCAACGCGGCCGCGCTGCCCGGCATCCTGACCCACGTCGCGGCGCTCGAGCTGATCAACCGGTACCAGGCCAGACACGGCGAACTGCCAGCCGGCGGGGCCGGTGGCGAGCCGCCGACTCCCTCTGCCGCACTCGTGGCCGCCCGGGACTCCGCCGCCGCCGCGCGTGAGGCCGGCGGCGGTGCCGCCCGGGAGCGGCTGCGCGCCTACGGCGAGGTTATCGCCGGCGCGATGCGCCGGGTGCTGGCAGACGACGCCGGTGGCGCCGAGGGCGGCTGGGTACTGCTGGCCGCCTCGACCGCGATGGGCCTGCACCGGGATGTGCTGCCGGAGCCCGGGCGCCCACGCCGGCGCCGGGCACGGGAGGAGGCCGGCGCCGCCGCGGCCGGCTTCGCGTATCGGTACGGCCATGCGGTGATGCTGGCCGCGGCGCTGTCGCTGCTGGACGACCCGGGTTCACCGCCGGGCGGCGCACCCGGATCGGCGGGCACCACGGACCCCACCACCATGGACCCCACCGACACGGATCCCCCGGCCGCCGGGGCTCCCACCGCCTCGCGGGATGTCGCCGAGGTCGGCCGCACCGTCCCGAACGACATGCGTGAGTCATTGGACTGGCTGGCGGCGGCGCGGTTCGACGACACCATCGCCGAGGCGGTGGACCGGACCAGGCGACTGGATCCGACGGTCGAGGCCGTCGCCCTGTCGGCGCGAGCCGTCTCGCCCACATCCGAGGATCCGTCCGGCCCGCCGGTACCGCCCACCGTCCCGCTCGAGCTGGCGGGAAAGCTCGCCCGGCAGTGCGCGGTGGCCCACGCCCTGGATCTCGAGGAACTGGCGGTCGACTGCGCGGAGCGGGCCACGTACTGGTATCGGTGCCTGGACCCCTCCGTGCGACTGGGATCGCAGGACGCGGGGTACCTCGCGTACAGCGCGCTGACCGTCGCGCAGGCGGCGCTGGCCGTCGGTGACGTGGCCGGTGCCCAGCGCGCCGCCAGCGAGTCCATCGCAAGCTTTCAGCAGCACACCGCCCTGGTCACCCACGTCAACTGGCCGGACCTGATGCACGCGCTCACGGTGCTGGGCGAGTGCCAGGTCCTGCTGGGCCAGATCCCCGCGGCCCACCAGTCGGTGACCGACCTGCTGTACCTCCTTACGGAACTTCAAAAACAGACCCACGGGCCGGTCGGCACGCCAGGCAGCATGCCGCCGGTCTGGGGTCTTCCGGTGGTACCTACGGGACGGGACTGGCGCCGGATGGTCAAGCGGATGGGGGCGCTGGGCAAACGGATGCCACGGGAATGACACCCGGCTGATGGGCGGGACCCGGAAGCACTCATCCAGCTTCCCAGCGGCACGGCCGTCACCGTCCAGACTTAGACACCCGACGCGCTGTCCGGTCTCGGGTCCCTCGGCAGGCATGCCCGCGCGGGAACCGCACCGGGGCTGACCGACGCAGCGTGGCCGGTGAAGCATGGGTACGGTGATAGATTCGCGGAACGTTCGGCGGGGCAGGGGGCGCACTCAGGTGCAGGATCCCTTGGCAGGACGGACTATTACGCCCGGCGCGTGCAGCGGACTCCATTCGCGCTGGCGATCTTCACGACGCTGGCGGGTGAGCCTGCTCAGGTGACGTTCCAGTTCTGGGTGGCCGCGCCGGAGCAGACGCTGGTCAGCGCGGTACCGGCGGCGTTGCTGTCCAGGCACCGGCCAGTCTGCGCGTCCACCAGCAGACTGCCCAGGCTGTACCAGTTCTGGTTGTTACCGGCGTTGCACACCCGGGTGTACGCGCTGCCGGCGGCACTGCTGTCCAGACAGAGCCCGGTCTGCGCGTCCACCAACGTGGTACCGACAACCTTCCAGTTCTGCGTGTTCCCGCCGCCGCAGGTCCCTGTGCTGGCCACACCGGCCGTGGTGCTGTCCAGGCAGCGACCCGTCGAAGCGTCGTGGAAGGTGAAGTGGCTGGCGGCCGCGCCCGGGGCACCTACCACCAGGGTGGTCACCGACAGCGCCGGCAAGGCGACGTCGAACGTACCGTTGATGGTCGTTGTCGTGGCGACCTGCCGGGGTGCCGCGGCGACCGGACCGGTCTGGTTGATCTGCCAGGCCGTCATGGTCCGGCGCTGACCGTTCGCGAGGTGGATCACCGCGTTCTTGGCGGTCGCGTTCTCATTGATCAGCACGATGTTGTCCTGGCCACTCGAGGCGTGCACCTCGACACCGGCCAGACTCGACGTCGCGGAGACCAGAGTCGTGCCGAAATGCGGGAAGAGACCGGCCCCGGTGAACATGCTCATCGCCTCGTAGCTGGGCATCGGGGTGTCTTCCGAATAGCCCGCGGCCATGTTCAGTCCGTCGGCGACCAGGCCCAGGCCGCCGTTCTTCGTCGCGTACATCATGCTGTCGTCGCCCGCCGCGAGAATCCGGCCCAGCGCGGCGGCGTCCCACACCGAGGCGAATCCCGCGAAGTCATCGGCCATCAACGCCGTCGAGATGTTCCACTCCCCGACATGAATGGCGATCTGGCTGGCCCGGCTGGGCACCACCGTGTTGATCAGCGTCCGCATCGACGTCAGGTACGTGCTGAGGTTGTTCAGCTCACCGACCAACTGCGCCTGGGTCAACGGGCTGGTCGGCCGCTCCGGATAGAAATGGAAATCCACGAAGTCCACCCGGGACCCACTCACCTGCAGAAACGGCCGGAGAAACGCGGAGTCATAGGTGTTGGTGGTGCCTCCGCCTATCAGAATGGTCGGGTCAACCGCTTTCATCGCGTCGGCCAGCGCGTCGAACCGGGCACTGTAGGTGGCCGCGGTTTCCCCGTGGCCATCGGGCTCATTCCCGATAATCCACTGGTGTACCGGATTGGCGCCGCCAACGTTGAAGTGCGCCACCATCGCGGCGGCGTCGGCGGTGCTGGTGGTATCTCCGATCTGCACGATCGGCGACTCGCCCACCGCCCGCTGTCCCGCGATCCACTGGTCGCCGGTGATCGCGGTGTCGCAGTAGGCCGGCTCGCAGACGATCGGACTGCCGGGATCACCCGGTGTCTGATAGATGAGCGGGATCCGCGAGTACCCAAGGCCGAGTGTTTTCAACAGTTGCTGCTCAGCCGGATCCTCGGCGAAGTCCGGCGCGCCGAACGCGGTCTCGTCGGCCCCGATCGCGGCAGGATCGATCTTCTGCACCGGGGTGCTGAAGTTCACCAGGATGTTCGGCGTGCTGGACGCACCCGGCAAGGCGGCGGCGCTCGCGGCACCGGACCGGACCGGCGACACGACCGCGCCGAGAACCACCAGTCCCACCACCAGGCCGATCCGGATCACAAGCCTCGACGGTGGACAGTGGAAACGAGGCACAATGGGCTCCTTGACAGGCGACGCGCGCGACAGCACCAAGGTGGCAGGGCCGGCCGAGCGCGAGAACCTGGCGAGTATTCCAGCACCCGCCATGCTTTCGCAAGATCAGTAACCATCGACGTGCTCGTGACAACCCACTGTCCAACGCACCGCAAGCCCAAGGCATGACGAGCCGCGCCGCACCGCCCAGTCGTCCTCGTCGAGGTTCCCTGAACGTGAGCCTTTGCTACGGCGTCCCGGAAGGGCTGACTCAGCGAGTCCGGTCATTCGTCGTGGCACACGGCGTCCGCGTTGATGTTCCTGGCATCGAGCAGTACCGGCACGCTGGCTTGAGCGACCCCACTGGATTTCCGATCGGCGTCCGCTCCCGGGCGCTCCACATTCGACGATTCGGCCCGGTGCGTGGGGCGAAGGCGCGGTGTCCCCGGCGGAACTGGTGCGGTGGGCGCTGCCCATGAGCTGCGACGCAGCTCCGCCGGACGAGGCCGCGCTAACCGAGCTGGTACTTGACCCGCACCCGACCCGTGCACAGCTGGATCACTTGGATCGCGACAGTCTGCGGGCCGGACAGCGTCGCCTCGGCCTCGGATCCCTCCTCCTGGTCCTTGCGCTCCAGCTTGTACCCGGCGCTGACGAGCAGGTTCGCCGCCTCGTCGCGGACAACGTCCAGGTTGGTGGGATCGGCCTGCTTCCAGACGAAGAACAGTTCGGTCTTGCCGAACGGCCCTTTGGCCTCGTACAGGTGCCCGTCGGACACCATCGGGAAGTTCGCGGGCGGCTTGAGCGCGGGAGTGGCGTCGAGGTCGCCGGCCTTCGCGCAGTCGATGCCGTTGGCAGCCGGGGCAGCGCTCGTGGCGGCCGGTGGTGCCGATGAGCCGGACGAGTCCTGGGCCGGCTTGCTGCTATTACCACAGCCGGCGAGAGCGGCCAAGGCGAGGAGGCCGGACGCGGCGAGAATGCTCGGACGGTGCACAACTGCTCCTATCGCCGCCGATGTGATCTCTCGCACGCTAGTTGCTCCGGTGCCGTCCTGTCCTCCGACGATCGTCGAAGCGACGGCGGACAGGCGCAGTACATCCGTATAAGGCCCCATGGGCAGCGGTCGGGATAATCTCGCACCCTATGGGGCGAGGTCGGACGTTTCTCGGCGCGGGTTTGGTCATGCTGTTCGCAGCGGCGTCGGCCGCGGGCTGTTCGTCCGGGCAGCGATCGGGCGGCTCGTCCAGTGACCTGCGGATAGTCGTAAGCGCACCGGTGAGCAGCCAGCCGTGGATCGCCACGTCGATCAAGAACGGAGCCCAGCTGGCCGCCAGCGAACTCGAGTCCCAAGGCGGCGTAACCGTTGGCACCGCCAAGCGCCACCTGAGCGTGCAGGTGCTCGACAACGGCGGCTCGTCGACGAAGGCGGCGGCCGACGCGCGTACCGCGGTTCGCGAGCACGCGGCGATGCTGCTCATCGACGGCGTCGGCGCGAGCTCCGTTGCTCAGGTGACCGACCCGGCCAACCTGCCCGTGTTCATCTGCTTCGACGGCGGCGACGGACTGATCGACCCCTCGAAGTGGCCAACCCTGTTCCGCATGGCGCCGGCCGACCAGCCGATGGCGCGCCGGCTCGCCGACTACATCGCCAACAGTCATCCGAGCGTCGGGCTGCTCAGCGATGACTCCGACTACGGCCAGCAGGGTCGCGCCGCGCTGCACAAGGCGTTCGGCATCGATGGCGTCCGCATCGTCTCGGACGGCCAGTTGCCCGCGCGGGTGGCCGACGTGACCCCGCAGGTGCTCGGGGCCAAGCAGGCCGGCGCCACTCGTCTGATTGTGTGGGCGAGCGCGGCCGACGTCGCCGCGATCGTCCAGGCGGTGCACGAGGTCGGCTGGTCGGTGCCGATCATCACCGGCACCACCGGTGAGGACCCTCTGGTGCGGCAACGGCTCGCCCAGCACCCGGACTGGCTGCACGACGTCACGTTCGTGTCGTTTCGCATGACGGCCGAGGTCGGACCCGCGCCGTTCGAGGCGTTCCGAGGCCGCTATGAGGCGAAGTTCGGGGCCGAGCACGTGGGCGTCAGCCAGAACGGCAAGGCGGTAATTCAGCCGCCGGACTGGGCGATGTTCTCCTACGACGCGGTCCGGCTCGTGATGTCCGCGCTCGCCAGCGGCGGCTCGGCCGGCACCGCGTTGATGGAGAAGCTCAACCAGGTCAGCATCGTCGGCGCGAACGGCGACTACCGGGGCTACGGCCCGGCGCAGCACGAGGGCGTCAACCCCAGCGACATGTACTTCGCGCGATTCGACGGCTTCACGTTCGTGCCGGTTGGCGACGACCCGTTGTCCGACACGCTGCCCTCGGTGAACCAGCTTTCATGACGGCGGCGCCGAGCCGGCTGGCTCGATACGCCCTTCGCGCAGCGACAGCATCCGGTCCGCGACCCGCTCGGCCAGCGACCGGTGCTGTTCGATCAGCAGCGTCGCAGTGCCCGCGTCCCGCAATGCCCTGATCGCGGCGGCCAGCGCGTCGATCATCGCCGGGGCGAGACCGCTCGACGGCTCGTCGACCACCAGCAGTTGCGGCGCGCTCATCAGCCCGCGGCCGATCACGAGCATCTGCTGCTCGCCGCCGGACAGCGCGGCGGCGAGCAGCCGGCGCCGATTCCGCAGCGCCGGGAACGTCTCGTACACCTCGCTCAGGCGGCCGGCGAGCAGCGGTCGGTCGCGGCGGCGGGCAGCGACCGTCAGGTTCTGCTCGATGGTGAGGCTGGCGAACACGCGGCGCCCGGCGCTCACATGGGCCAGCCCGTGCCGCACGATCTGGTGCGGGGCAAGGCCGGTGATATCGCGCCCGGCCAGGTACACCGACCCGGTTCGGGCGCGGTGCAGCCCGGACACCACCCGGGCCAGGGTCGTCTTGCCGGCGCCGTTCTCGCCCAGCAGTGCGACGATCTCGGCCGGGTCGACGTGCAGCGACGCGCCGCGCAGCGTTTCGGTGCCGCCGTACCCGGCCCGCACGTCGCGCACGTCCAGCAGTGCCGCGCTCATGCCGACGTACCGGATCCGGTCAGGGCGGGCACGACCTCGTGCGGCGTGCCGTGCGCGACAACCCGACCGCCGTCGAGCAGGCTGGCCCGGTCGGCGACATCGGCGACGAGCGACGAGTCGTGCTCGACGAGCAGCAACCCCACACCTCGTTCAGTCAACCGGCGCAGCACGACGCGCAGCCGCTGTCGCTCGTCGGCGCTCATCCCGGCCGCCGGCTCGTCCAGCAGGAGCACCGCCGCACCGGTCGCGGCCGCGCGCGCGACCTGCAGTAGCTGCTGCTCGCCGCCGGTGAGCGAGCGCGGATCGTCGTCGGCGTGACCATCCAGATCCGTCAGCTCGAGCGCCCACCCGCCGTCGGCATCTCGCCCACGAGCCAGTGCGGCCAGCCGTACCTGCCGGTATGGCGTGAGGCTGGGCAGCTCGGCCGGACGCTGGAACGTGCGGGTCACGCCGGCCCTGACCCGGCGCGCCGTTGCGGTGCGCGTGATGTCGGCGTCGCGGAACTCGATCTGTCCGGCAGTCGGGCGCAGCGTGCCGGACAGCACCCGCAGCAGGGTCGTCTTGCCGCTGCCGTTCGCCCCGACGAGCGCGTGTATCTCGCCGGGACGAACCTCGAGATCGACGCCGTCGAGGATCGTGGCATCGCCCAGGCGCACCGACACCCCTCGGGCGACGAGCGTGCCCGGCACCACCGCTCCGGCATCGCTGGTGTCGCTCGCGGCGCGCGGCCGGCCGCGCACGATCGGCAGCAGCCGGCCCACCGGCCCCCGCAACACGACCACCAGACCGAGCAAGGCGGCGGTCAGCACGCCGTCGACGCCGACGGCCGGCACCTCAGCCGCGGCGGCGATCGAGCCGGCCAGGTGCGGGATGGCGGCCACCACCGCCCATCCGGCCACGGGCGCCCACACCCGCGGCGCGGCACCGCCGATCAGCGCGGCGACGAACAGCTGCAACGACAGCAGCGGCGACACGTCGGCCGGCGCGGCGGCACTGGCCAGCAGCGCGATGCCGGCACCGGCCAGCCCGCCGAGCGCCGCCGCGCAGATCAGCGCGACGGCGCGGCGCGCCCGGACCGGCACGCCCAACGTTCCGGCGAGCGCCGGGCCTTCGCGTAGCGCGGCCGCCTGCAGGCCGGCTACGCCGCGCTCCCAACGGGCGAGCGCAACGATCACCCCGGCGCAGAGCACGGCCGCGACACCGAGGTGCACGCCCTCCGTCAGCGTGAACGACAGGTGCAGGATCCCTGAGTGCAGCCTGATCGGCACCGGCAGGCTCAGCCCGTCCGCACCGTTGCTCAGCCAATGAAACGACTGCAACGCCGTGTACGCCAGCCAGGCGATTGCCCACGTCGAGAGGGCAACGTGGGCCCGGGGAAGGTGGATCGTCAGCACCGCGACGATACCCCCCAGTACGGCGGCTATCGCGACGGCGAGGAGCACTGCGGCGGCCAGCGGCAGCCCGACCCCAAGCAGGTGCGCGACACCGAACGCCCCGGCCGAGACGAACGCGCCCTGGCAGAGCACCGGCTGGCCGCAGTAGGCCACGCACAGCGCCAACCCGAGGACCGCGACGAGCATGTACAGGTCGGAGGCCAGCTCGGTCATTCGAGCACCACCGCGCGCGATCGCAGCGGGGCCAGCGCGAGGGCGAGCACGACGATCGCGAGCGGAAGCACGTCGGCGTAGCGCGGGCCGAGGAAGCTGGCCTGGACCGCGAAGGCCTCGATCAGGCCGATCACCAAGCCGCCGGCCAGCGCGCCGCGGATCGACCCGAGCCCGCCGAGGGTGGCGCCGGCGATCGCCTTCAGCCCGAGTACCACTCCGGAGTCGACGCTGATCGACTGGCCCGGCGCGATCAGCAGTCCGGCCAGCCCGGCCAGGGCACCGGCGACGGCGAACGCGAGGAGGGTCAGCCGCCGCACCGGCAGTCCGAGCAGTGCGGCCGCCGTCGCGTCGTCGCTGACCGCGCGCATCCGCACTCCGACCCGGCTGGCGACGAGCAGCCGTTCGGCGAGCAGGCCGACCACCAGACCGATCCCGAGCACGCCGAGCGTGCGGGTCGTGACGACCGCCCCGCCCGGCAGGTGCACCAGCCCGGACCGGTTCAGCTGCGAGAGGTGCAGCGGGTCGGGTACGGCGTACGCGTCCTGGTCGAACGCGAGCCCGAGCAGGGCGCGGACGAGCAGGCCGGCGGCCAGGCCACCGCCGACCCAGCCCGCGACGTCCCAGCCGCGTGCCGCCCTGCCGACCCGGGGCACGAACGGCCGCACCGCGAGCAGGTACACGAGCACCGACGCCAGCGCGCCGGCCGCGAGTACGACGATGGCCAGCCCGGCGGAGCTCGCGAGGCCGAGCGTGGCGGCCGTCGGCGCCGAGCCCAGCAGCAGGATCACACCGACGAACACCGAGCCGATCGCGAGATCGCCGTGCGCGAACGCGATCACCCCGGTCAGCCGCTGCAGCAGCGTGAATCCGATTGCGATCAGCACGTATGCCGAGCCGGTCGACAAGCCGCTCACCACGGTTTGAATCGCCACCGCACCGGTCACTCGATGCAGCCTAGCGGTCTGACTGCGCGTCCGGACCGAGACCGGCGGCGTAAGGGCTGGGCCTCGCGGATCACCGGTTCTTTGCAGCGACAAGTCGGACCGGTCGTCTCCGGCGGGCCGGCGATATCGATGTGGAAGGGGTCCGGTACGCCGTCCAGATCGCTGGGCATGTGAGAACGTTAGGTGCGGTCAGCCCGCCCGTCATCGGACAGATGAATGGAGGGGGCGGCGGCGATCTGCACTGCTGTCGAGAATCCGGTTCGAGGCGGTGTCCAGCGGTGCCGCCGGCACCAGCCAGCGCCGGACACGGCTGGGCGCGCCGTGTTTCCACGGTCGCGCCCAACCTGCGTTCCGGCACACCCCCGGGAATGTCTCACTGTTACCCGACGTGACGGCCGTTGGACTCTCTGACGGTGATCGTCAATTCGTCACATGGAGCTGGTAGACGCCGCGGCCGAAGGTGGCGGCGTACACCGTGCCGCCGTCGGCGCTGAGCTTGACGTCCAGTACCGGGCAGTTCGGCAGCTGCGAACCGAGCCGGGCCCAGTTCTTCTTGCCGTTCTTGAGGTAGAAGACGCCGTAGTCGGTACCGACGTAGAGCTGGTTGTGCGCCTGGTCGTAGGTCACCATCCAGACCGGGGCGTTGGGCAGGTTGCCGCTGATGTTGGACCAGGTGCGGCCGCCGTTGGTCGACATCCACACGTTCGCGGCCAGCTCGCCCTCCCGGTAGTCGGAGAAGGTGGCGTAGACGTGGTTGGCGTTGGTCGGGTCGACCTGGATCGACGTCACCCACTGTTGCGGCAGCACGCCCACCCCGAGCTGGGTCCAGGTGGGGTTGGCCGAGGTGGCGTTGGTCGTCTTCCAGAGCTTACCGGTGTCAGTGCCGGCGTAGATGGTGCTGGACGGTGACGTCGGCGTTCCGGTGCTCTTGGCCGGAGCGATCTGGGTGACCGCGCCGTATTCGTTCGCGTAGTAGGTGTCGGGGTTGATCTCGTTGGCGGGGACCTTGCCGGGCAGGCTGTCCGGGCTGTCCGGCGTCGTCGGGCTGATCAGCGTCCACGCGTTGGCCCCGGACACCACGCCGTCGCCGGAGCGCGCGATCGACGTGCCCGCGACGTACACGTAGTTCGGGTCGGCCGGGTCGAGCACGATCGGCATGTCGGTCGTGATCCGGGTGTTGGACGGCCAGGCCGGGCTGGAGAAGCTCGTGTTGGTGCTCAACGTCGAGCCGCTCGATGCGGCGTCCACCCGGCGTCCGCAGCTGATCCGGGGCGGAACTGGCTGCGAGCACTGGTAGTAGGTGTTCTGGTTGTTCGGGTCGATCTGCACCCAGTGACCGTCGCCGCCGCCGAAGCTCTTCCACTGCGTGAGGTCGGTCGGCTCGACGCCCGGCGACCACGTGTTGACACTGCCCTGGTCCTGCAGCCCGGTGGCCATGCGCACAGAGTCCTGCTGCGACACCGCCAGGTGGTAGGACTGGTTCCACGGCTCGACCTGGGCGTGCGTCCAGGTGCGGGTGGCCCCGTTCTGGGTCGAGTAGTACACCCCGCCGTCGTCGCCGTTGTAGACCAGGTTCGGCACCTGCGGGTCCCACGCCATGGCGTGCTGGTCGGAGTGCGGGCCGCTGGAGTTGGTCCACGTGGCGCCGCCGTTGGTCGACTCCTTCAGGCTCACGTCCGCGGCGAACAGGTGGTTCTCGTCGACCGGGTCAACCCACAGCCGCGCGAATACCCACTCGTAGCCACCGGTGACCGACCCGGGCTCGGCGGCGCCGCAGCTCCAGCTGGCGCCGGCGTCGTTGGAGACGTAGAAACCCTTGTCCGGGCCGTTCGCGCCAGCGAACTGGATGTAGACGCGGTTCGGGTCGCTCGGGGCGAACGCGATGCCGATGCGGCCCAGGTCGGCGTCGGTGTTCAGGCCGCTCTGGTTCTGGTCCCACGCGCACACCGGCCCGTTGATGGCCGAGTTGTCCAGCCGGGTCCAGGTCTTGCCATCGTTGGTGGAGCGGTACAGCCCGGAACCGACGCCGCCGTACTGGAACGCGCCGTTGTTACGGGAGCGGTCCCACATCGAGGCCAGGATGATGTTCGGGTCGGCGGGGTCGACGGCCACGTCGATCGCACCGGTCGTGTCGTTGGTGGGTGCCAGCGACAGCTTCCAGTCCTTGCCGCGGCCGTTCAGCTCGTAGAGCCCACGCTGACCGGACACCCAGGACAGCGACCCCGTCGCGGCCGCCCACACCTGGCTCGGGACCTTCGGGTTGACCACGATGCGGCCGAACGCGCCACTGTCCGGCAACCCCCACTGGCTCCAGCTCGCACCGCCGTCAGTGGACCGGTACATGCCGTCACCGAAGAACGTGGTGCCGCCGCCGGACGGGTTCGCCTCGCCGGTACCTGCCCACAGCGTGCCGTCCGAGCTCCTCGCCAGCGCACCCATCGCCTGCTGGTCGCCGGTTGGATAGGACGGCGCCCAGGTCACGCCGCCGTCCGTGCTCTTCATGATGCCGCCGGAGGTCACGGCGGCGTACACCGTCGAGGGCGAGGTCGTCGGATCGATTGCCAGGTCCGTGACCCGACCACCGACGTTGGTCGGACCCACCGACTGCCAGGGCTGTTTGGTGTCGCCGGTCGGGATGCGGGAGGCCTGCTGCCGGGCCAGCGCCACCTGGGCCTCACCCGTCGGATGCCCGGATCTGTCGTCCACAGCCATGAGGCTGTCCGGGGCCTCGTTCTCGGGCTCACCCAGCGTCTGAGCCTGATTCTGCACTAGATTCAGATCGAGATTCGGACTTCGGCCAGCGGTGGCACTCGATTCCGTCACCGTGAAGGTTGCGGCAACGACCACGGCGCCTGCGGCGGCGAGGAGGCCGGCTACCCGCACGTACTTGATCTGCATGTGCACATCACCCTCTCGGCCCGATGAACATTCGCGCGGCACATGGCACACGCGGGTCTGCCCATAGGATATCGAATAGACTCGATCAGCGTCATCGAGCAGATGTCGAACATCGATGGGTCCACAGCCGTCTGTCTGACGGTGCGCCGATCGGGCCGGCTCGCCGATCGGATCGGCCGCCGGGGATCAGGCTCCAGCGCTAGCGTGAACGAGAGGTTACGTCGCACCGCTCACGGCGCGCCCTCCTCAGGCCGGACCAGACCGACTTCCAGCGCACCTCATCGTCGGCCTCGCACGGGATCCGATGCCCGCGGGAGCGGGAGGTTGCGGGATGTACTTCTAGGCCAAGAGGCGTTCGGCGATGAGGAGCAGCCCGAGGGCGATCAGTGCGATGCCCGCGAGGCGTTCGGCGGCCTCCCGCAACCGCTCGCTGACCCGGGTGCCCAGCCGAACGCCGAGTTGCACGGCCACGAAAGCCTGAACGCCGATGGCGATGATGACCGGGAGGACGGGCAGGCGGGACAAGCCGACGCCGAAGCCAATCGCAAGCTCGTCAAGACTGATACTCAGCCCCAGGCCGAGCAGCGCGACACCACGCGCGGTCACCAGGCGACCGGCCTTTTCTTCGTCGTCGTCATCGTGTACGAGCATCCACGCGCCCATCGCGATGACCGCGGCGGCGGCCAGGCAGTCGGCGACGTCGCCCACGGCGCGGGCCAGCGGCGCACCCGCCGCGAGGCCGACCAGCGGCATTCCGGCCTCGAACACCACGAACAAGGCCGAGATCCGCCACCGGGCCGCACGGGTCAGCCCTCCGGCCGTGCCGAGCGCGGCGGCCACGGCAAACGAGTCAAGGCCCAGCGGCAGCACGAACCCGACCAGCTCGAGGACCATCCGAGCAGCTTACGGAGAATGGCCGAGACCGCAGGACGGCGCGCCCGACCAGCGCATACCCGCGCGGCCGATCGGGCCACCACCGACCCAGCCCGGCACTGACCACCAAACGAACTGGCCACTGCCGCTCGGGCTCGCCGGGCACGAGGGCCTCACCGTCATCGTCGGCCTCAACGGCCTCCAGCTGCTCCGCACCTTCGCGTGGACCATCACAAAGCGCTCCTGACGTCGCCGTCGGCGTCGGCGTCGGGCCGGCGCAGTAACACGGCGTGGCTCATGGCCCTTGTGACCCGGACCGATCTGATCGACAATCATTAATGCTGCCGATGCCTGGGGCCCCGCACGGGCGGCGTTGAGGACAACTCCTCCGCCGACCCGTCGATCTGCTGCTGCCCGCGCATCGAAAGGACCGAGAATGCGCGTCTCCACCCGAACTCGACTCGCCATCGCCACTGTAGCCGCTACGGCACTGGCTGGCACGGCCATCACCATCTCCGCACACGCGGCCACCGTCGGCTGCTCCGTGACGTACACGGTCACCTCGCAGTGGCCCGGCGGGTTCGGCACGAACGTGTCGATCACCAACCTGGGCGACCCGATCAACGGCTGGACGCTCGCCTGGTCCTACGCGGCCGGACAGCAGGTCACCCAGGCCTGGAACACCACGGTGTCGCAGAACGGCGGACAGGTCACCGCCCGCAACATGAGCTACAACGCCAGCATCGCCACCAACGCCAACGTGACGTTCGGATTCAACGGCTCCTGGGCCGGCAGCAACCCGTCGCCGACCAGCTTCACGCTCAACGGCACCACCTGCACCGGCGGCGTGACCGGCTCACCCACACCGGGATCGCCCACACCATCCTCCACCCCGAAATCACCCACACCATCTCCCACGCCGACCGGCGCCTCGCCCACACCGTCGTCCTCGTCTCCCCCACCGAGCAACGGAGACTGGCCGACCTACCACCGCGACAACACCCGCGCCGGCAACGCGACCGACCTCGCTCCGCTGTCTACACTGTCGGTGAACTGGAACGCCACGCTCGACGGCGCCGTCTACGGTCAGCCGCTGGTCGTAGGGGGCCGGATCTTCGCCGCCACCGAAAACGACACGGTCTACGCGCTGAACCCGAACACCGGCGCCGTTGTCTGGTCGGCGCACCTCGGCACGCCCGAACCGCTGTCCGACCTGCCCTGCGGCGACATCAGCCCGCTGGGCATCACCAGCACGATGGTCTACGACCCGGACACCAACCGGGTCTTCGCCGTCGCCGAAACCACCGGCGGCGCACACACCCTGGTCGGCGTCAACGCCACCACCGGCGCCGTAGAGATACGGGTCGCGGTCGAGCCGCCGCTGGGTGACCCGAAGGCCCACCAGCAACGCGGCGCCCTGACCCTGCTCAACGGCCGCATCTACATCCCGTACGGCGGCCTGTTCGGCGACTGCGCCAACTATATCGGCTCCGTCGTCTCGGTCACCACAGCCGGTACCGGCATGCTCAGCTACGCGATACCGACCGGCCGCGAGGCAGGCATCTGGGGAACCGCCGGCGCGCTCGTCGACGCCGGCCATCTACTCTTCGCGGTCGGCAACGGCGAATCCACCAGCGGCGCCTACGACGGCAGCGACTCAGTCATCACGCTGTCACCCGACCTGCAACGCACCGACTTCTTCGCCCCCACCGACTGGGCCACCCAAAACGCCGGCGACCAGGACCTCGGATCAATGACGCCCGCCCTGGTCGGCCAGTACATCTACATCGACGGCAAGGCCGGCATCGGCTACGTGCTGCACCGCGACAACCTCGGCGGCATCGGCGGCGAAGTCGCCGACCTCAACAACGGCTGCGACGCCTTCGGCGGCAGCGCCGTCTCCGGCAACACCATCTACCTACCCTGCAGCACCGGACCCCGCGCCGTCACCATCGACAACAACGGAACGGCGCACGAACTCTGGCGGGCCAGCAACAGCGTGCCCGCCGAAGGCTCACCAGTCATCGGCGGCGGCGCCGTCTGGGTAGTCGACTACTTCGGCGGCGTGCTCTACGCACTCAACCCCAGTACTGGGGCCGTGCTGGCGCAGGTAAGGATCGGCCAGGCGCCGAACTTCGCCTCGCCCACCCTGTCCGGCAACCGGGCCTACGTCGGTACACGTACCGGCGTCACCGCGGTCGGCGGCGCCTGACCTACAGGTCGGCGCTTGGGCCGGCCGACAGCTCAGAGGGTTGGCGATTCGAGTACCCGCGAGCGACGCTCTGAATCGAGGCCGTGATCCGGATAATAGGATTACGGCCTCGATTCCTCCGACCGCGGCGTCGGGCGGGGTCGTCGGCCAGGGCGCGGAATACTCTGCCCGCGGCACGCACCCGGCGCTCCGCGAGGGCGTTCGCCTGGACCCTCGTGGTGACAGCGTGCCTCCGGGCTGGAGCAGGTCCCACTCCCCCGGTGCCCTGATGGTAATCAGGGCACCGACGACTGTGGGTCAGCGTGTGGCAGGCTGACGCGGGTCGGCTGACAGCGGCCCGCGCCCCGGAGATCCTCGCCGGCGCCGAGGACTTCGACGGTGACCTCGCGGAGCGGTACGGCTATGTCAACCGCGCTGTTCCAGACGCGGAGCTCGACGAGTTCGTCACCGCCTTCGCCAGCCGGGTCGCGGCATTCGACCGCGCGGTACTGGCTGAGATGAAGGGCTGGGTGGACGCCATCACCCTTCCCGACGACAACGAATTCCCACCGCAGTCTGACGCCTTCGCGGCTCGGCTCGCCACGCCGCGCTACCAGAGCTGGGCCCAACGCGCCTTCGAGGGGGCTGCAGCAGGCCGGCGACCTCGAGCAGCGCCTCGCAACCCGCTCTGTCGAGTTCTAACCGCAGCACATCTGGGGATTCAAAGCAGTGTGGACGCCTCGAGCGACGTGAGCGCGTCGCGGAGGGCGTCGGTGAGTGACAGCACGGTGCAACCGTCGATCTCCTCGGGCAAGGGCGCGACGAGGGCGCTTGCTTCTGCCGGGCGACCGAGCGTGCGACACCGAGACGTCGCCCGCCCGCCGTCATCCGGTGACGGCGGGCGGGCTCAGGGCTGGCTCGTAGAGCCGTCAGCCTTGGGGTCGCTGGAGCTGGTAAATGCCGCGGCCGTACGTGGCGGCGTAGACGGTGCCGCCGTCGGCGCTGAGCTTGACGTCCAGTACCGGGCAGTTGGGCAGGTCGGTGCCCAGCCGTGCCCAGTTCTTCTTACCGTTCTTGAGGTAGAAGACGCCGTAGTCGGTGGCCGCGTACAGCTGGTTGTGCGCCTGGTCGAAGGTCACCCCCCAGACCGGGGCGTTGGGCAGGTTGCCGCTGATGTCGGTCCAGGTGGTGCCGCCGTCTGTCGACTCCCACACGTTCGCGGCCAGGTCACCCTCCTTGTAGCTGGAGAAGGTGGCGTAGACGTGATCGGCGTTGGTCGGGTCGACCGTGACCGAGGTGACCCACCGTTGCGGCAGCACGCCCACCCCGAGCTGGGTCCAGGTGGGGTTGGCCGAGGTGGCGTTGGTCGTCTTCCAGAGCTTGCCCGTGTCAGTGCCGGCGTAGATGGTGCTGGACGGTGACGTCGGCGTTCCGGTGGTCTTCGCCGGAGCGATCGCGCTCACCGAGCCGTACTCGTTCGCGTAGTAGACGTCGGGATTGATCTCATTCGCCGGGACTTTGCCGGGCAGGCTGTCCGGGCTGTCCGGCGTCGTCGGGCTGATCAGCGTCCACGCGTTGGCCCCGGACACCACGCCGTCGCCGGAGCGCGCGATCGACGTGCCGCCGACGTACACGTAGTTCGGGTCGGCCGGATCGAGCACCAGCGGGTGCTGGACGGTGATCCGGGTCGTGGACGGCCAGGCCGGGCTGGAGAAGTTGGTCTTCGTCGTCGTCGTTCCTGAGTCGACGAACTTCGTGCAGCTGATCCGTGGCGGCGTGGGTTGCAGGCACTCGTAGTAGACGTTCTGGTTGTCAGGGTTGATCTGCACCCGCCCACCGTCGCCGCTGCCGTACTGGTTCCAGATGCTCAGGTCGGTGGGTTCGACACCTGTCTGCCAGCTACGGCTGCTGCCGTTGTCCTGCAAGGCGGTGGCCATCCGCGACGGGTCCTGCTGCGACACCGACATGTAGTACGACTGCGTCCACGGCTCGATCGTGCCGTGCAGGTAGTTCCGCTTGGTAGCGATGTTCGACGTCGGCGGCTGGCCATTGGGTTGGTCGCCGTTGGTGGTGGAGACGTAGGCGCCCCCGTCGTTGCCGACGTAGACCCGTCCGGGAACGTTCGGGTCCCAGGCCATCGCGTGCTGGTCGGCGTGCAGGGTGTCCAGCGAGAACGTGCCCTGCGGCTGCACGACGGCCCGGGTCCAGTCGGTGTTGTCCTGCCAGGTCGCGCCACCGTTGATCGTCTCGCGCATGTTCACGTCCGCGGCGAAGACGTGGTTCTCGTTGGTCGGGTCGACCCACAGCCGGCCGTAGACCCACTCGTAGCCGGCGTTGGGCGAGCCCGCCTCGGCGCCGCCGCAGGTCCAGGTCGCGCCGCCGTCGTTGGAGACGTACAGGCCCTTGTCCGGGCCGTTCGCGCCGGCGAACTCGATGTACGCGCGGTTCGGGTCGCTGGGGGCGAACGCGATGCCGATGCGGCCCAGGCTCGGGTCGGTGTTCAGGCCGGTCTGCGTGGGGTCCCACGGGCAGACCTGCCCGTTGATGGCGGAGTTGTCCAGCCGGGTCCAGGTCTTGCCGCCGTTGGTGGAGCGGTACAGCCCGGAGCCGACGCCGCCGTACGTGAAGCCGCCGTTGTTGCGGGAGCGATCCCACATCGAGGCCAGGATGATGTTCGGGTCGGCGGGGTTCACGGCCACGTCGATCGCGCCCGTGGTGTCGTTGGTGGGTGCCAGCGACAGCTTCCAGTCCTTGCCGCGGTCGTTCAGCTCGTACAGTCCCCGCTGACCGGACACCCACGAGATCGATCCGGACGCGGCCGCCCACACCTGGCTCGGGACCTTCGGGTTGACAACGATGCGGCCGAACGCGCCACTGTCCGGCAACCCCCACTGGTCCCAGCTGGCGCCGCCATCAGTGGACCTGTAGATGCCGTCACCGAAGAACGTATCTCCACCACCGGATGGGTTCGCCTCTCCGGTGCCGGCCCACAACGTGCCGTTCGAGGACCGGGCGAGCGCACCGATCGCCTGCTGGTCCGCGTTCGACCAAGCCGGCGACCAGTTGATGCCGCCGTCGGTGCTCTTCATGACCCCGCCCGTGGTCACCGCCGCGTACACCGTCGACGGCGACGTCGTCGGATCGATGGTCAGATCGTCGACCCGCCCACCGATGTTCGTCGGGCCTATGTACTGCCAGGCCCCGCCGCTGCCGGTCGGGATCTGCGCCGCCTGCTGCCGAGCCAGCGCCACCTGCCCGGCCGACACCGGCTGACCCGTTTCCGCCTCCATCGCCAGGTAGTCAATCGGCGCCTCAGCATGGTAATCACCACCGTTAGCGACCGGAATCGGGTCATGATGCTGCCCGCTCGGCGCCACGACCGACACGGTCATCGCCAAACCCGTGCCCGCCGCCAGCAGCACGCCCCCCAGCAGCTTGGTCAACACTGATCGTTGCGTCACTTGAGCTTCATCCTTCCGGCAAGTGATTCCGCGCGATCACCGAATCCCCTTCGCGGGGACATCGACACTTCACAGGCAGCGTACGAAGGTTGCCGATGTGCGTCATCGAGCAACTGTCGAGAGATGTCCGCCTACCACTCGACGTTTGAACCCGGCGCCGAACCGCACGTGAGCGATCGAGGTGGCCGCGCCCTGAACCGACAACGTGGCCGCACTCGGCGGAGACGGCATCACGCAGCTCACGCCTATCGGTGCGGGCGGGCGGCCACGACCGGGCCGGGCGCAGCCTGCGCCACGACGGGCTGGTCATCGACCTGGCCGACAACTTGCGCGGCGCCGACCTCGTCCTCGCCGACGGGCGCCTGGTCCGCGTGGACGCTCAGCTACCGAGTCGACGTCGATAGGCAACTCGCATGGGACTGTCCGCGCTCTCCGTAAGGTTGCTCCGGTGAGCGCGGACAGCCCGGCGTGCTACTTCGCGTGCTTCACGAGCAGCGGCAGGAGCCCCGCCGCGTTCGGGGTGCCGAGTCCGGTCACCGGATCCCAACGGGCGCCGGCGTTGAAGCCGCCGCCGATCTCGGCGACGTCGTTGTTGCCGGTGGTGATGTCGTGCAGGGCCGCGGCGTAGTGGGGCTTCGCCTGCGCGATTGAGTACAGCGCCGGGTTGATGTTGCCCATCCGGTGCCGGCCGAGCTGGTCGGCGTCCGCGGCCAGACCGGCCCACTGCGGCGCGCCTGCGCTCGTGCCGCCGATGACGAAGAACACCGCCGCGTCGGCCGGGAGCCCGGAACCTACGTTGAGCGTCGCGCTGAAGATCAGCACGCCGCCGGCGACGCCTGCGTTGTAGGAGACATCCGGGACGCCTCGGGCATGGTTCTTCTGCAGCGCGGACTGGTAGCTCGGCCGCGCGTAGATGGTGCTGAACCCGCCGCCGCTGCAGTTCACGTCGGTCGCCGCCACCGCCGGCGGGTTGCAGCCGAAGGGCTCGGTCCACGCGGTCTCGCTCTGGTAGGCACCCGTGCTGGGGTCAGCCGTGAGCGTGGTGCCGCCGACCGCGGTCACGTTCGGGTCCGAGGCCGGCGTGCTCGCCGCGAACAGCGCCGCGGTGCTGTTCGGGTCGCAGCTCGGCTGCGAGGCGCCGCTGTCACCAGACGACGCGACGAGCGTGATTCCCTTGCCGACCGCCTTCTCGAACAGCTTGTGCTGCTCCTTGAGCAGGGCCGGGTCCATGCACGCCTCGGCCTCGCCGAAGCTCTGCGAGATGACGTCACCGACGTTGTGGTCGACCACGTACTTGGTCGTGGCGAGAATGTCGGCGTCGTTGTTGCTCGCTGCAACGGCGAGCACAATTTTCGCACCGGGTGCGGTGACGTGCGCCCACTCGACGTCGAGCGTCGTCTCGACCGCCCAGCCGAACTGGTTGGCGTCGTTGACGTCGAATGGTGGGGGCGAACCCGCCGGCGCGATCTGCCTGAATGACGGGTTGGACAATCCCATCGCCGCGTCGAAGGTCTGAAGGTCGGAGGCGATCGTCGGGCTGCCGTAGGCGTCGACGATGACGATCGTGCGCCCGGCACCGTTGATGCCGCGCTTGAGCAGCGGGGTGATGTTGTACGCGTTCTGGATCTGGGCTGCCTGGTAGCAACGCGGTCCCTGCGAGCCGTCCATTGGCAGGTTCTGGCAACTGAAGGTGGCGTTCGGCGCCTTCGCACCCGCCTGGAAGATCTCCGGGTGGACGGTGATCCGGTGGGCCCTTGGCGCCGATGCGGCCGAGGCCGGTACCGCGCCGATCAGGCCGCTGGCGACCAAAGCCGCGGTCGCGAGCAGGGCCGCGCCGATCGAGGCTCGGCCCGGCCGGAATCTGCTGATTGCGTGCAAGCTCCACTCCCTTATGGCAAGCAAACGCATGGGTTGAGGGCACGGGAAGCTTCTCACCAAGCAAGACCATCGGTCAATGCACGACGGTGGAAATCTGATGTACGCAAAGGTGTTCGAGCAACCGCGGCAGACTGCCGCATACAACACGCACGCCGAGAGGATCGCGACTAACTCGATAGCGAATTTGGCTGCTGATTCCAATTAGGGCGGAAGTGACAAAGTGCTTCTGGCAGCTTGGTCTGCCACTCCGCCGGCGTAGCGCTCAACTGCCCAACGAGCCGAGCAGGTCGTGGTTGAGCTTGTCCTTGTGGGTCGCGGTCAGCCCGCCTCGGCGGTGCGAGCGCGGCGACGCCGCTACGACGCCGAACTCGACGACGGGATCCGTTGCCACTGTGACCGCCAGCCAGTAGCGCGAAGTGTCGCAGCTCCAGAAGAAGCCCAGGTTGATCGATGTCATAGTCCATTGATTAGACAATGCTCCGGGCGCCATAGCGCTTCGAGTCGACAAGCCGGCGGCCGAGTTGTGGTCCTTCCCGGATACAGCTACCTCACCGTCGACGTCATATCCCTGGCGGCGGCCGTCGAAGCCAACCGGTGACCGACGGCGACGCCGGCGTACGTCGGCGTCGTATGCGCGGCGGGCGGAGGTCGGCATGCCAGAGGCGCTGGTCGTCGGCGCGGGGATAGGCGGCTTGGCCAGCGCGCTGGCCCTGATCCGGGCCGGCGGGCATGCGCCGCCCCTCCGGGCGGTGGATAGTGCGGGTCGAGGACCACCAGCCGGTCCAGGATCTGTACGCGATGCACCGCAACGACCTGCATGCCGGGCGATTCGACGCGCTTCCGGCCGACGGGCTGAGCGTGCGGCGACGGCGACGGCCGAGCCCGGCCATCACCATAACCAGTTGTGCCGGAAGGATCGGTTACGCCGATTGACCGTAGCCGTAAGCGTGGACGACGGTCAGTGACGCGGTGTTGCCGTGGCTGTCCGCACCGGTGGCGCGCAGCGACACAGGGCCGCTGCCAGAGCGAGGTTCAATCTTCAGAAGGAGTGTCATTGATCTCACCCTCCGCCCAATTTCTGCCTGGGTGAGGGGCCTGTCGGGCGTAGCCTTCGCCGCGCACGAGGAGAGGCCCTGCGTGGAAGGCAGCGATCAGCGTGGACGTAATAGGCGCCGGATTCGGCCGAACCGGCACATTATCGTTGCAGGCGGCCCTGGAGAGGCTCGGGTTCACCCCGTGCCACCACATGGCCGAAGTGATAACCAATCCCCGGCAGATGCCGCTGTGGCAGGAGGCGCTCGCCAAGCCCGCGATGGACCCGCGGCGGGTGTTCGAGGGGTACCGGGCGTCGGTGGACTTCCCCGGCTGCGTCTTCTGGCGCGAGCAACTGGAGGCGTGGCCCGAGGCCAAGGTCGTGCTGACGGTGCGGGACCCGCGCCGCTGGTACGCGAGCGCCAAGCAGACCATCTTCGCTGGCCCCGAGTCCATGCCGCGGCCCGAGGAGCCCGACCCGGAGATGGCCGCTTTCGGCGGTTTCCTGTTCGGCGAACTGCTCCCCCGCATCTTCGACTTCGGCGGCAAGCAGCCATTGAACGAAATGGACGAGGATTCCGCCGTCCAGGTCTTCAACCAGCACATCGCCGAGGTCAAGGCCATCGTACCGGCCGAGCAGCTGCTGGTCTTCCAGGTGAGCGAGGGTTGGGGTCCGCTCTGTGACTTCCTGGGCGTGCCGGTCCCTGCCGAGGAATTCCCCCACGTCAACGAATCCGACGGCTTCGCCGAGGTCAGGTTGGGGCTGCTCGCGGAGCGGCAGCGGGCGCTCGCCGCGGAGCGTGCCAATTCGGGCCGGACCGGGGCGTAGAGCTCGCGACTGGCGAGCCGTCAACGGCGCGCGGATCGGCAAGCCTCAGCCCATCCACAGGTCTTGACAATTTCTCATCCAGCAATACCGTCACCCGGAGCCCCTTATTCAACGGGTCTGATATTCCTTCGCCATCGCGTTGGCCTCTCCGAGAGCGCGTCGCGCGCCGTCGGCCAGGAAGAGCGAGTCGGCGCCGAGCACCGCATAGTCGCAGCCCTGTGCACGGAAATCGCGCCAGGCCGCGGCGGTCGGCGCGAACACGCCGACGCGGAGGTTCGCCTGATGAGCGGCGCCGACCACGCGGCCGATCGCCGCGCGGAACGCCTCCGCGGCGAAGTCACCGACCGCGCCGAGCGACGCGCTCAGGTCGAACGGTCCGATGAAGACGCCGCCGAGACGCGGGACCCGGCAGATCTCCTCTATCTCCCGCACCCCGTCGACGTCCTCGATCTGAGCGATGACGACCGGGCGCTCCGGCTCCGCGAGCGCGGCCCCGAGTTCGGCGCCGAGCAGCGTGTTCGGAGCGAGGCCGACGCTGCGCTCGCCGACTGGCGGGTACGCCGCCCACACCACGATCTGCTCGGCCATCGCCCCGCTCCGCACGTGCGGCACGACGATGCCGGCCACACCGCTGTCGGCGGCTCGCTTGATGGACGTCTCCGAGCCGTCGCGCAGGCGGGCGAGCTGCGCAATCCTCGACGCGTACACGTGATTGAGCAGGTCAGCGTCGCCGATGCCGCCGTGTTCAAGATCGAGGAAGAGGAAGTCGAACCCCAGCGCCGAGAGCATCTCGGTCAGCGCCGGGCTGTTGATCCCCACGAGGGTGCCGATGGCGCCCGCACTCGGCCCGCCAGCGGGAAACGCGGCGTGAATTGATGTCATGATCGCAGGGTATGCGGCTGCGGACCGATTGGCTAAGCGGGGCTGTTTGATACGGTCCGATGGTCCTGTTTCTTGATCCTAGTTCTGCTGACTGGGTGGTTGTCTGTTGGTGCGGGTGCGGGCTATCCGCCGACCGGGACCACGCCGCCGCGCAACGCATCGCCGCCCGCGGCCTGACCAACCAGACCACCACCCGCCGCGACCCCACCACCGGCACCGGCACCGGCACCGGCACCGGCACCGGGATCATCCGCACCGCCACCGACACCCCGATCCACCCAAGGCGACCCGCGCGGCCGAAGAAGAAACCGCGCCCCGCAGCCCTGCGCAAGCCACGTCGGGACCGACGCAAGACCGGTCCCACCCGCACACAAGTCCAACCCCGGACCCTGCGATCCTCACCCCTGCTGCCCTCGCGACGGCAGGCTCCCGCCCCGGCAACCGCCCAACAAGCGGCTACCGGCAAGCGTCCGGCGGGACGACTACCCCAGGAGACCCACCCCGGTCTCCAGGTACCGACCACGATTCCCACCCCACGACACCCACACCGGGTCCGCGGGACGCTCCTCAGCCACGGCTTCCACCGCCACGTACACGCCACACCAGTACCGAGCGGCGAAACGCCCGAATCACCGAGGAACACGTAGGGAAATCAGAGACGCTCAATGACGATCGGAAAATGGCGCCTTCTGAGGCATCGTCAGGAGATCGGACAGCTTGAGTCGCGTACTGCGACCCGACGGCGCGGGCGCGTGGCTGACACGGAGCACTAGCGCGAAGGACTCCTCCGTGGGGACGCCGGTCACGTCACGGAAAGCGGCAGCCAAGGACTTGAGCGGCTCCACCAGCGTCGGCGGGACCAGTCCCACGAAGTCGTCGTGGTCGACGGCGAAGAGGCATACCGGCGAGATCGGTTGGACGGCAAGACCCATCTTGTGGGCATGTAGCCATACGCGCTGTACCGCCGCACCGCCCCGCAGATAGGACGCGGGGTCCGAGCCGGTCACCGTGACAATGGCCAGCCCCGCGCTCGCCCGCACGCGGTCACGGGTCATATCGCCGAGCGAGCGGCCGCCACCCCACGACGCGAGGTGGGCCATGATGTCGCTGCGGCCGGCCATGGCGATCTTTCTCAGCTCGGAGTCGTCGAGTTCGAGGGTGCGCACGTCGATGCCGGTCTCGAGCGGATCCCGGCCGGGCCAGCGCAGTTCGCTCATCATGTCGCGGTGCAGCTGCGGTGAGAGGAACCGCAGACGGTCGGACTCAGCCAACAACTGCGCACACTGCTCGAGGTCGTTCCGGTCCGCGATGAGCCGTAGCCGTGCACCCTCGCGGTCGGCCGCCCCGCGCAGTACGGCGATCGTCGACTCCTCCAATGGCGAGGGCCGACCCGCCTGGCGGTTCGTCGACCGGGACAGCACCTGTGGGTACAGCTCGGCCAGCGGGGGGTCAACGCCGTCCCCAAAGCTCAGCGTGGCGATGTGGTCGGGGCTTCCCGATGCCGGCAGGAGTTCGACGGACCCTAAGCGGCCGTGCATACTGGCCGTGACCCGGACGTTGAACAGTGCGGCACCGATCGCCACATAGCTGCCTCGGAACTGGACGTCCATGCGCGAGGTGCGCTCCCGGGCCAGGAAGATCCGGAACTCGTCGCCGTTGGTCTCGAACCGCCAGGGCTGTTGGTTGCCTCCGGACGGGGCCAGGCCTGCCGCATGTGCCACCGTCTCGATGAAATCGGTCGGCGGCGAGGGCAGACCGGGCCATGCGCTGTCAACAATGAACGGCTCGGCGAGCGGCATGCCCAGCCGTACGAGGTTGTCTTCGAGGTCGAAGCGCAACCGACCGGAGGGCAATGGCTCGCGCCGGCCGAATCGACGGACCGCGGCCGCAATCGCTGCGGCGCCGAAAGTGACATCGCTGCCGAGCTGGGGCCAGGTGGTCACTGTGTGACCGACTTCGGCCATGGACGCTGCCCCACGGGCCGATAATTGGTTGGGCTCGAGGATGCGCAGGAGGTAGGGAACTTTGTCGCGCGTCGACAGGCCGGACAGCCGTTGCGCCGTCACATCGCCCAGGAGCCCGTGGAACAAGGGCCGGTCGGGTTCGAGATCGAAACGCTCGACGTCGAGCATGCCACGATCGCTTGTCTCCATGAGTACCGGAATGCCGCGGCGCCGGCAAGCCTCGCGCACGAGCAACTTCACGTCCAAGGAGTCGCACTCCTCTACCAGAAGGTCGAGGCCCGCGACGAACGCATCGAGGTTCTCGGCCGAGACCCCGTCAGGCAGGACGCTCACCTTCAGGTACGGATCGAGCTCGGTAATGCGCCGGGCCGCGACGACCGCCTTGTTGAGTCCGAGATCGAGCGTGCTGGCGGGGATGCGGTTGAGGTTGGACAGCTCGATACGGTCGAAGTCGGCCAGGCGCAGCTCCCCGCACAGCCCCTCGTGGGCGAGCGTGTGCGCGATGGCGTGCCCCACGCTCAGGCCGACGACACCGATCCGGAGCCGGCCGAGCCGGTCCTGCTCCTCGGTTGTGATCTTGTTGCGGTTGCGGTCGAGCCGGATCCGCCGGAACGACAATGGTCCGACGATGCGAAGCAGCACCCGCCGCCACCCGAAATAGACCCAGCGCGGCGTCTCGGACTCCAGGTCCGCGCCGACGGGTGGTACCAGCTGCCGCAGCTCCCGGAGCTGATCGATCAACGAGTCTCGGACATCGACGGCGGGATCGTCGAGCAGCTCCCGGATCCGCTGTGCGTCCATCGGCTCGCCGGGGTCGAGAACCTCTGGCTCCCAGACCGCCTCCTCGGAGGGGATCCCGGCCGGCCTGGTGCTGAGCCTTGTCGGTCTGGACGACGCCCACAGCTGCGCGGTCTCCGGCGCGAGCCTCGACAGCTGACCTGGCTCGGCCAGCTCTCCAACGCGGGCGAGTTCCCACCACATGAGCACCGTCTTGTACCGGTCGTCGGGATACTCGACCGGTGCGGACCCGTCGTAGACGCGGCCCCCAGACGCCGACCATCGGGCCAGTGCGTGGTCGGCGACCGTGGCCATGGCGAACTCGGCCCCGAACCACCGCATCGAGTGCACGGTGCAGCGCCCAAGCGCGGCGCTCAGGTCAGCGGCGCACCGATGACCGCGAGCTACCCAGGCACCCTTGGACTCGAGCACGCCGCTGGCCAGGCGAGACTCGATGAGGGCGCGGAGCTCATCAAGAGGTCCGGCTCCCTGGAGCTCGACCAGCGCGTGGACGTCATCGACGGACTGCACCGGCCCGTGGCAGCGAACGCCGGCCACCGCCTGCTCCCCCTCGAACGCGAGCCAGAACACCGTGACGCCCTCGCCGTGCTCAATGCTCGGGCGGTCGAGCGCCTGCTCGACGCCGTGGTGGCGGTACCGAGCCTGCGCGCCGTCGAGGTACGCTCGCCAGAGATCGGGGCGCTCGGCTGGATAGTGACACTCGAAGCGCAGGCCCGACCCCGCATCCACGAAACCGGCCCCTGAGAAGTACCGCGCAAATATCACGAATTATGAATCTACCTCACGCCCCGCAGGGCAGGCGCCCCGGTCGCGTACGCGCGCAGCGCTTGAGGACTCAACGAGATGCCGACGGTCGGCGTGTCACGCCTTCGAGAGAGTGGACGTGTGTAACGGCTCGACGGCCGCAGCACGAACGTGCCCCGGGCTGAGCCGGATGTAGGTGGTATCGGTGTCGGGCGGGCCGTCCACATCGAGGTCGGCCAGCAGCGCCCGCTGCTCGTCGCTGGTCGTACCGCAAACGACAGGCCGAGCTGCCCGCGTACCGTGCTGTGCCCCCGTCGCACCCGACCAGATACCCGGCCCGTGCCCACTCCGTCCCGGACCTGCCGTTGAGTTCCGAGGTGACCCCGCCCCGGTCGGCCTCGAACCCGGCGAGCCTGGTGCCGAACTCGACGTCCAGTCCGTGGTCGCTCAACGCATCCCGGAGCAGTCCCTCGGTCCGCCACTGCGCAAGGGCCACCGAGTCCGGATACCGTTTCGACGGCGACGGCGCCTGTTGGGTGATCGCGAAATCGGTCAGCTCCGCACCGCCCAGGTGGACCCGGGTGTGGGTGGGTAAGCGGCCGGCGGCCACGGCTCCGGCCGCGACGCCGAGGTCACCGAACACCTCCAGGGTCTGCGGCTCGGCCCCGGCGATGAGCACATCCACTCCGACGGTCCTCATGACGCTTTGCACACCGCATCCGGCGCCGGCCCGCTGTCGCCGCCGAGGAGGGCGGTCGTGGACGGGTCGGCGCGCAGCGCTTGGCCGGTACCGGTGCTCAGTCGCCTGCGGTACCCGAACACCGCCAGGCAGCCCACCGCGATCAGCACCCAGCCGACGGCGCGTCCGGCTCCCAGGAAGGTGGTTGTCGGCATGGTGAGTGCGAGGACCACCATCAACACCGCGTGGGCGAAGAGAGTACCGCCGATCAGCGCGGTCAGCACCGACATGGCGTGCTGCAGTGCGGCCCCGCGCAGGGCCGACGGTGCCCGCCGCCCGCGGGCCGCGGTGAGCCGGCGGACATACTCCAGCAGCGGTCTGCGTACCAGCACCGAGACCAGGCACACCGCTCCCAGCGGCCCAGTGATGAGCGCGTCCTGAAGCTTGAGTGCAGTGGATTGTCGCCCGTGAGCAGCAGCACGATGAACGCGAGCACGGTCGAAAGGATCGCCGCGACGCCGACCGGGTCGAGCCGGCGCCGCGCCACGAAGCCGACCGCGGTGGCCGCGACCGGGATCGACGCCGCGATCGCCAACCCGAGCGCATCGCTGCCCACTCTCGGTCGCACCAGCGCGTACACCACAAACGGAACAACGACATTGACCACGACGGTGAGCACCGCGCGCAGCAGCAGCCCGTGTGCGCGCAGGCGCCCCGCCGGAGCCGGCCATCGCCGCGGCGGCGCCTCCCGTGCGTAAGGCTCTGCTGTGCCGGTGCGGGTGGATGGGCGGGTCATGACGCCTCCAATTCGTGTGTCTGGACCAACAGACTCGCCCGCGAGAGGCATCCTTGTCCTCAGCCTCAGGGTGGCCGCCCGGCCCGGATTCGCTCCACCCCAGGTTGGTCGCACGCGCCGGAAGACTGCATCTACGGTTGGAACCCGCGCTCCACCGGCCGGACCCGCATCGCTTCCGTCCCGGCGCGCATGAACCTGGCAGTTCACCTGGACCGCACTGCCGCCCAGGGCCGTCGTCGAGCCCCTCGGCGAGCGGCTGGACGAGCCGGACGCCGGGGACCGGTTCGATCCGCCGCCCGGTATGAGAACGGACATCACAACCTTTCGTTGCAGTACTAAGCGGGCGCGGGCGGCGATTGGAGCTGATCTGACTTTGCTGACGGACATGGGCGTATGGCGCAGATGGATGCTTGCGCGGTTTCGGGTTTGGCGATCGTGACTCTGGGTAGGCGGATGGCCAAACCGGAGGGGGTAGGTGTGTCAGGGCCGATCAGTCCGCGGCCGGTCACGGAGTGGCGGCCGGAGTTTCTGCCCGCGTATCTGTCCAACGGAGTGATCGGGTTGCGGGTGGGACACATCCCACTGCTCTACGGCAATGCCATGCTCAGCAGGTTCGAAGGGCTGGACCCGGCCACCCAGGTAGAGGCATCCGCTCCAGTGCCCTATCCGCTGGCGGGGGACGTTCGCATCGGCCGGGTGGCGCTGTCCGATCCGGGCCGGGCCAGGCTGATCGAGCAGAGCTATGACTTCTCCTGCGGCGAACTGCACACCAAGCTGAGCTTCGACGCCCAGGACGTGCGGGCCGATATCGAGATCCTCACCCTGTGCAGCCGCACTCAGCCGAGCATTGTGATGCAGGAAGTCTCGCTGATCGTCGATCAGGACTGCGAGCTCGCGATGTCGATCAGCATGAGCGCCACCGATCTGCCCGGCATGTGGGCGCACAACCAGCCAGGCAGCCCGGATACCCGGGCGGACTGGCCGGAGGGACCCTTCCGATGGCAGAGTACGGGAAATATCAGCTCGTGCGGCATCTCCTACCAGACTCGGTTGCTCGGCACGGACCGGTTCGAGCGCGACTTCGACCACCAATCGGACCGGCGGCTGACCACCAAATACACGATTTCCGCCCAGGCCGGGAAGCGGTATCGGCTCCGGGAGATGGCAAGCCTGGTGCCCGAGTCACTCGACTCGCAGCCGCACATGCAGGCGGCGCGACTGGTAGACGAGGCTCAGCTGCGCGGATTCGATCTGATGCGCCACGACAATCAGGTCGCGTGGGAGCGGCTGTGGCGGGGGCGGGTGATGCTGATCGGCGCGCCGCAACGGTGGCAGGCGTTCGCCGACGCTGCCTTCTATTACCTGCAGAGCTCGGTGCACGCCTCCTCGCCGAGCGCCACCTCCGTATTCGGGCTGGCGGCATGGCCGAACTACCACTACTACCGGGGCCACTTACTCTGGGACCTGGAGACCTTCGCCGTGCCTCCGCTGCTGCTAACCCAGCCGGCCGCGGCTCTGGGAATGTTGCGTTACCGCAGCTCCCGTCTGCCGGCGGCATACGGGAACGCGACGTTGACGGGCTACCACGGCGCACAGTTCCCGTGGGAAAGCAGCTTACGGCTGGGCCACGAGGCCACCCCAGTGGGTACTCGAGGGCCCGCCACGGAACATCACGTCAGCATGGACGTCGCGATCGCGTTCGCGCGCTACGTGCACGCGACCGGCGACCAGGCATTCGCTCGAGACGAGGCATTTCCAGTGCTGGCCGGCGTCGCCAACTGGATCGAGAGCCGGGTCGAGCGCAGCGAGCGAGGTTATGAGATCCGCAGTGTGGTCGGCATCGCCGAGACTGGGTCACCGATCAACAACAGCGCCTTCACCAACATGGCCGCCGCCGTAGCGCTGCGCGAGACCACGGGGATCGCGCGCGCCCTGCAGTTGCCATACCGCGAGTGCTGGGAAACGATCGCGCGCGGGCTGGTAATCCCGTCCGACGAGCAGTCTGGAATCATCGCCAACCACGACGACTACCATCCGGACGAGGATCAGGGCGCGACGCCGGAGGCGGCGGCCGGACTGTTCCCGCTGGATTTCAGCGTCGATCGAGAGACCGAGCGGCGGACCCTTCAGTTCTACGTCTCCCGGGCGCATCAGTACGCGGGGCAGCCGATGCTCTCCGCGTTGCTCGGAACGTTCGCCGCCCGTCTCGGTGACCGAGCCAGGTCACTAGACCTGTTCGAGCAGGGGTATGGACAATTCATCGTCGACCCGTACACGATCACCTTGGAGTACAGCCCGTCCGTGTTCCCCGACCACCCGCGCGCGGGTCCGTTCACCGGCAACCTGGGCGGCTTCCTGACCAGTTGCCTGTATGGGCTAACCGGGCTGCACCTCAGCGACGGTAGCCCGTCGACGTGGTTCCAACGGGCCATCGCGCTACCCGAAGGATGGGATGCCATCCACTCCGATAGCCTCTGGGTCCGCGGCCGGCGCATGGCGCTGCACGCCGGTCACGGCGACCCACGCGGCCAGCTCAACGATGGCGACGAGGAGTGATGAGAAAAGTCGTCCAGGACGTCAGCGCCCGCTATTCGTGTCTCGCGCAGTGCGAGTGGCGAGGAAAGCCGAGCGGTTGATGTCGACGGCGTCCTTCCACTCAGGGTGGTCCTCGACGTAGTCGGCAACAAAGCCGCAGTAGATACCGGCCTTGAGCTGACTCTGGCTCAGATCTTCTAGCGCGTAGCGCGCCAGTGCCGAAGCGACTCCCCGATGCCGTTGGTCTTCGTTCACGTAAGAGTGCGTGAGCGAGACCCGCCCGCCGGTGGTCTCATAAGCCAGGTTACCGACGACCTGGCCATCGATCAGCGCCTCGTAGAGGCGGGTGGTCTCGTCCTTGCGCACCTCAACGGCGGCCCGTGATGGCTCCATGCTCTCTTCTCGCTCGTTCATCGCCGGTCGATAGCCCCGAGCGGTCCCCGCCAAAGCACGTGAACGGACCGCTGAGTCCAACTCATTACACTCGAGTATTATACCGCAGGCGGCTAGGCACTCTACTTGGACTTTAAGGTCCAAGGCGAGGCCGGCCAGAGTGCGCCGCGTAACGACACGGTGGGAGGGGTGAGCCGATGAGCAGCGAAGAACAGCCACCGGTAACCGATGAGCTGATCGACAACCTCGATCGAGGCCGCTTTGAGCTCTACCGCGACGGCGATTTAGTCGGCTGGCTCTACTACACCCACCTGAGGCCCAACCGGTACGCCCTTCAGCACACCGAGGTCGAGTCGAGTCATCAACATCAGGGCGTGGCGGACGCGATGGTGCGGCGAGTGCTCGACGAGATCCGCGTCCGCGAGGGCACAATCACCGCAATCTGCCCCTTTGTGGTCGGCTACCTCTCGCGAACGACCAGCTATGCCGATCTGGTCGACGCCCGCCACCCGGGCTACTCCGATCGTGCCGCTGCCGAATCGGCGCGGGCGAAGACCGGTAACTGAGACCACCGAGCTGCGCAGTTTAGTGACTCGGCGAAAGCGGGCGGCCTACGGTGCACCACCGTAGGCCGCCCGGTCCCACAGTCGATCCGTATGCCAGGCCGCGTACGTAGCCAATCGGCTATCGGGTCGGCGGGTCAGCTGGGTAGGTCGTCTCGGTGTGCGGGTTGTGCGCGGCGATCACAGTCAACAGGGTGGCGACCAGGGCCAGCCCGCCATATCCGAACGCGAGCTGTGGTAGCGAGAAAGTGCTGGAGAGTCTGCCGGCAATGAGCGCGGGGATCGTGGCGCCGCTGTAGGAAAGTAGGTAGATCGCGCTGAAGATCGGTGCCCGGTCGGCCACCGTGCCGTCATGCAGCAGGCCGCGGGTGGCGGCGCTGATGGCGATGCCTTGACTCGCGCCGGCGACGATGGTTGCGGCGATGAACAACGCCAGTGTGCCGGTGGCGATCGCTGTGATGATGCCGATCATTCCGGCCAAGAACCCGAACATGCCGAGGCGTTGGGCTGCCGCGGGTGTGAACCGGCCGCCGAGGGGGGCGCCCAGAGCGCTGGGGGCCATATACGCGGCGAACACCAGTCCGAGGACGAGCGAGCTGTCGGTGTGAAGTTGATCTTTGACGAGTGCGGGCACGAAGGCCTGGTAGAAGGCCCCGGTCGCCCAGGTGGCCAGGAACACCGCGGCCGCGACGGGGAGCAAATGCCTGACCCGGGCTGGAACGCGGGCACTGGGTCGCAGCGATCGCCAAGCGCCCGGCGTCGGGGTCACGGTCTCCGAGCTGATGGCGATGAGTACGCCAGACAGCAGGAGCAGGCCGACGACAACCAGGTAGATGAGGTC
This sequence comes from Rugosimonospora acidiphila, assembly GCF_039543385.1. Taxonomy (NCBI): domain Bacteria; kingdom Bacillati; phylum Actinomycetota; class Actinomycetes; order Micromonosporales; family Micromonosporaceae; genus Rugosimonospora; species Rugosimonospora acidiphila. The sequence continues at coordinate 62,229 of NZ_BAABJQ010000008.1, read as the reverse complement.
ACGTGGCCAGGGGCCGAACTGGACCAAGGCACCCGAGGCGATTGCCCCGACGGCAAGACCGAGCATGACTGTCTGGCTGGAAGCGACGGAGGCCAGCCAGGCCGGCCTGGCCGGCGCGGCGTCGACGATGTAGGCGGTGAGGCTGCTGCTACCCAGCCCGGCGCCCAGGCCCATCAGGAGCCGACCCGCGATCAGGACGCCGATCGCGTGCACGTTCAATAGCAGCAGACAACCCACTACGACCAGCCCGAGGCTGGCGATCGCGGTGGGCCGTCGACCCACATGATTGGACAGTCGTCCCAGCACCAGCAGCGTGCTGAGAGTAGCGGCGGAGTAGGCGACGACGGTCAGGGAGATGCCGGCGTTGGTGAACCCGTCCTCCGCCCGGTAGATGTTAAAGAGAGGGATCGTCGAGCCCACTGCGGCAAACACGGCCACCAGGGAGACCACCGCGCAAACGAATGTTAGGCGGAGCGTTCTGTCCCGGCGACCCAGATCGGTCGCTGGGGTCACGGATTGCATCGATCCCTCTTTCTCTTGTTCTGAACCATGCGGGCGCTTCTAGAGGTTTCGCGGTGCGCGCCTCGCGGTGCACGGCCGCCTCTGCCCCGTTCCGGTCTGCTCATTCATTCCCGCCGTGCGAGTGTCACGAACCGCGCCGCCACCGCGGCGAGCACGGCGGAGGCAAGGACGATGAAGCCGGCCGTGAGGAACACCGTCTGCAAGGTCGCCGATGAGACAAGGATCGCGCCGAGGCCGGACCCTGCCGCCACGGCTATCTGAAGGTTCGCCACATTCACCGCCGACGCGGCCTCCGGCATATCCGGGGCCGCGTCGAGTATCCAGACCAGCGTTCCCGGGTTCACGATTCCCCAGAACAAACCCCACAGCACGAGCAACAGGCCAGCCAGCCAGTGCAGGGTGCCCGCGCTCGCCAGCCCGATGAGCAATGCGGCCACCACCGCCGCCGCCCCGGCGAAGCTGCCGATCACTCCGCGCTTGAACAGCGATCCGGCGATGAGTGAGCCGACGATGCCACCGCAGCCGTAGATGACATACAGCAGGGAGATCATGCCGCTGGACAGATGCGTGTGGTCTATCAGGAACGGGGTGACATAGGTCCAGGCGGTGAACTGTCCGATGAACACCATCGCGCCCGCTGCCATCCCAAACCGGGCGGCCCGCCGCGTCACGACTGCCACGAGATCACGCAGGTGCGTGCGCCCATCCGACGGAATACCCGGCAGCACGACCGTCTGCACAGCCACGACAAGTAGTGTCGCCGCCGCCGCAATGGCGAACGTGAGGCGCCAGCCGACGAGATTGCCGAGGAACTGTCCCGCCGGCAGCCCCACCACCGTCCCACCCGAAATACCGGCCGCGATGATGGTGATGGCGCGAGTTCCGCCGGCCCGGCCCACCAGCTTGGGTCCGACCGGTGGGACCACGGTCCAGAAGGCTCCGAGGGTGGCGCCGAAGAGCACACGGGCGATCAGCACCAGGACGAAGTTCGGCGCCACGGCGACGACCGCGTTCGACACCAGCACCGTTAGACCCAGGACGACGATGACCGAGCGCCGGTTGAAACGGCCGGAGCGGAGGAAGAACAGCGGCGCCGATACCGCGGCGCTGAAGCCCGGCACGAGCACCATCAGCCCCGCGAGGCCGAGCGAGACATGCAGTCCGTCAGCGATCTGCGGTAGCAGCCCCACTGGCAGTGTCTCCGTCATGACGATGACGAACGCGCCGAGCGCGACCGCACCGACTGACGCCCAACCCCGTCTGCTACCGGGCTGCGAAGCAGTGGCGGCAGCGCGGGCGGCCGGGGGCTGGGTCGGGACGGCCGCGGTGCACGACGATGCCGTGACCACGCGCACCTGCGGTGCGTGGTGTGTCGACGTCGCCTCTTCATTTTCGATCATGTGTTCTTCTCACTCGTCATATGCGCGTGACTGGGTTCTGGTCTGTAAGCACCCCACGGTGTATTTGCGCGAGTCATCCGGGCAGTCACAACAGTTCACGTCGCGATCGACCTTCCTGAGCCCAGTGCGCGGCTGCGCGGTCGCGCAGCCGCGTTAGCCCTCGATGAGGTCCCTACGCCGACGTGTATGACCACAACGCCGGCCGCGGGCGGCAAGCCATTGAGCTTGCAGCGGCCGACTGGCCGGTGTGGGTGCCCCCGGAGGCTTGCCCCAGTGGGTACCCAGGGAGACCAGAGGCCAGTTCTTGCTGCTTGGCGATGATCCTCGAGCAGCTAGGTGTCGGGGTCGGTGCGGGCCGACGAACTCGGTGCGTACGCTCCAAGCGAACTGGATCAGCAGAGTGACCGGAGACCGCTCGGCGATCTCGTGCATCACTTCCAAGTCGTGGGGATCAGGCTCTTCGCTCAGCGTGATCGTGCGCTGCAGGTAACGCTCTGCGCCGTCCTGTCGAGGCTCGTGGTAGTCGATCTCCACGGTGATGTCGCCAGCGTAGTCGAACTTGTAGTCAACGTACTGCCGCAGGGTTTGGGCGGTACACGACGCAAGCGCCATCAACAGGTACTCCGTTGGTGTCGGGCCCTCGCCAGGTACACCGTTGTGTGGCTCGTCAGCTATGAACGCGAAGCCGCGGGTAGTCAAGTCCGTGTGCCGGCGCCCGGTAGCCGGAAGGACGGCTCGTGCGCTTGCGACGACGCGATCCTGATCGGTCTCCATCGGAGAGCCCTCCTCAAGTTTCTGTAGGCGACGCGTGAGATACGCGACTGGGGAACGGGCAGCGGCGTCGTGACCGCAGGCTTCGGCCAGGCGGCCCGATGACCAGATGCGTGAACAGGCTAGCTTAGCCGGACTATATAGTCCAATTAAGTGAGTGGCCTGATGGTTGCCTCGCGCTCGTGACGCTTTCGGAACCTGGGCTAGCCGGCGCCGCACCGAACCTTGAGCGTGGAAGCCCAATCCTTCGTGACACGGACAGTTTCACCACGTGGCGGCCACGTGTTCAGGCGGGCTGTCGCACCGCCGTCCCGAGATTATTGTCGATCACGTACCGCCAGAACCCATCCGCGCCGCGACGCACGACATCGCTCGCCGAGCCTTCCAGATGCACGTGCTCGCCGTCGGGCCCGTTGCCATCAATCGACCAGTCCAGCACGAGCAGGGCGGTATCGCCGGCAACGAACACGTGGCGCGCCTTGGCCTCCAGCGGCAGGCCATACTTGAGATCGGGCTCGAGCTGCGCAGCGATCTCGGCATGACCAGTGACGGTTCGTCCGTCTTTCACGACGAACGCGGCCTCCGGCTCGTACAAGGCCAACATCGCGCTGACCTCGCCGGAGTTAAACCGCTCAATCAGCGACGCGACGACGTCTTCGGGTTCGGTGGGGAGTGCATAGGACTCAGACATTTCGGTTCCTCGTGTTGACTGAACTGAGCGGTCGTAACTGGACGGATTGGTCCAGTGTAGCACCGCGGAGTCGTCCGCTGGCGCTGGCGAAATCGTCCAGACGCGGCTAAATGGCTGCACACGTCCACGGTCACCAGGGCGGCGTGAGGGAGAGTCGCAACGGCAGCGGCCGGGCGGTTGACCGCGCCTGGGACGTACCGGCGTGGTGGGCGACCCGGAAGCGGATCGTGTTGTGGATGGCGAAAGCCGGCTCGGCAGATCGGCTTTCGCCATTGAAGGGCGACCTCGTCGACATGGCTCGGGTCAGTTGGACTCCCGAGCCGCAGAGCTTCACGGACGCGACACCCGGGCGGTGATCCCGGAAGGGCAGGGCAACCGGACGCTGTCGAGCGCGTTGCTCAGCGGGTTGTTTTACTGGGCTCTGTGAGGAACGACTTTATGTGTTCCAACGCCATGTCCAGAGCAACCGCCATCGGCTCCACGTCGTGCGCGGCGTTCGCGAGCAGGTAACCACCTTGAAGAGCTGCCATCAGACCAGTGGCCAGCTTCTCGGGATCGGCCTCCTGGGCCAACGCGCCGCTCTCCTGCATCCGGTGCAGGCCGTCGCTGATCAGCTTCTCCCACGCCGCGAACGTCTCCAGCAGCGTCGAGCGGGCCTGCTCATCCTGATCGGACAACTCGACGGCCATCGACCCGAGTCCGCACCCGTAGGCTCCGTTCTGCAGCGAATTGGCCTGGACCAGCGCGTTACGCCATCGAACCAGGCCAGAGAACGACTTGAGCAGTTCAAGCCGCCCGTGCTCACGTTCCAGCACCAGAGCGCCGCGGTACTTGACCACCGCACGCACGAGTTCCTGTTTGTCGGCGAAGTGGTGGTAGAGCTGAGACTTACTCGTCTGGCTCGCCTCTCGGACGTCGTCGAGGGTCGTGGCGTTGACTCCGCGTACGAACATCAGCCGGTTCGCCGCCTCGACGATCCGCTCTCGCGTGGCGATGCCCCGCTGACTGATCCTCCGCCGTTTCGTCAGCGGAGCTCCATGTTCGTCGCTCATGGACCAATCGTATTCAGCGACACCCGGATCTTCCAGGAAGAAGAGACCCTTGAGTCCTTTTAACGAACGGCCCGCTCGACCCGAGATTTTCGGTAACGGAACTGTGATCCAGCGCAGGTGGTACCGCGAGTACGGTCGCGGATAATCACCGAGGCGCTCATACTGTGATTATTCGTATCATTCCGGACGGCCCGCCCCACCCGCTCCTGACTCTGAGCGGTAGACAGCGCCAATGCCGTGCCCGCGAACCCGGCATCCTGGCTCCGGCCCGGGCAGTCGTCGCGGCCCGCCCGGTCAACCTCCGCCAGCAAGCAGCCGGGCGAGCACGGCCGCGTGGCTGATGTCCGGTGTGGTCGTCGCGGTCAGCAGCGTCACGTCCCTCCGGCGGCACAGCGCCCGGAGACCGTCAAGCGCCTCGGCCCGCTCCGGCTCCCGCAACTCCTCCAGGTACCGGGCGCTGAACGCGTCGAACCGCTGCGGATCGTGCCCGTACCAGTGGCGCAGCTCGTTCGACGGCGCGACCCGCTTACACCACTCGTCCAGCGCGGCGGCCTCCTTGGTCAGGCCGCGCGGCCACAGCCGGTCGACGAGCACCCGGGCCGCGCCGCCGGACGGCGGGTCGTACACCCGCGCCACCCGGACCTGATGCGTCTTCGCCACCACCCCATCTTGCACCCCTACAACATGTCCCGGCACAAACGACACCACCGCGGGACGGCGTTGCCGGCGATACTCGTGACAAGCTTGCGGGCGTGACGGAGATCGACGGCGTCGGGCAGCCCAAGTCCGGCGTGTTAGCCCTGAAACTGGAGACATGCCGTTGCGGAAACTCCGTCGCGACTTTACCGGGTGCGTACCGGGTGTGTGGTGGGAGCCGTGCCGGACAGCCGGCACGTCGCCGCGGCCTGGGCACGCCGGTTGCTCCGGTCCGTAAGGAGGTAAATGTACGAGTGACGGAACACCTGATTGCCTCGATCCGGACCGGTGATATCGAGCGGGTGCATTCGCTGCTGTGGGAGCTGCGCGATGTCGACCTGGCCGGCGAGGTCGGCAGCACGCTGCTGCGGGAGGCGGCCGTCGCCGGGCACGCCGAGATCGTCGAGCAGTTGCTCTGGTCCGGTGCGAACCCGAATCGATCCCGGTCCAGCGGTGTCGAACCGGTGAGCTGGCTCGCCGAGCACGGCGCCTGGAACGTGCTGCTCAGGGTGCTGCCGACCCACACCCACCCGTCGTTGCCGACAGTTCCCGAGCAGTCGCTGCGGGCGGCGCTTCATCTAGCCCGGGCCTGGCTGACGGTCGACCCGGAACAGGAGCTGTGTCGGCGTCTCGACGCGGTGGGCGACCCGGCGACCGTGGTCGACCGCGACCGGATGCCCGCCTGGCTCGACGGCGGCCCGATGGCGGTGCGAGTCCGCGTTCGCACCGGCGACGGCCGCCAGGACCAGGTCTGGGCGGCGCACCGGGCCGTCGTCACCTTGCTGGAAGAGAAGTTGGGCATCCTCACGCCGTGCGACGAGCTCGCCGAGCGCGCCATGCACAGCGCCGACCGCGACTCGTGGGATGCCGCGCAGGCTTATACGACGATCGTGCAGCGCGCGGAACGCGATGCCGAGGTGTTCGACTGGCTCGCCGCCCGATTGGCGCATCCCACCACTAAGGAACGGCTGTTCGCGGCCGAGATTGTGTACGGGCTCAGTTTCGACCAGCGGCCGTTCGGCGCGCGGGCCTTGGACGCACTCGCCGCCCGGCTCCGCAACGAGCCGGACCCGACGGTGCTCGACAACCTGATCGGCGCCTTCGCCGAGTACTCCATCCGCGCCCGACCCGGTACGCACCTGCTCGAAATCCTGCCGCACGCCCACCATAGCGATCCCTCGGTCCGCGCTCGGGTGGCCATGGAGCTGATCTGCGTCACCGGTTCGCGGCGCGACTCGACGCTGCCCGCCCCGGCACGCCCTCCACAGCCCGTACTGATAACGACGCTGATCGAACTCGCCGAGGACCTGGTCCCCGAAACCCGCACGGCAGCACTGGGCACCCTCGCCAATGCCTACCTCAACACCGCCCAAGTCCACGCCGTCCTCACCGCCCACTTGACCGACCCGCACCCGCCCGCGCGCATCCTGGCTGCCGTCGGACTCGCACTTCGCAATGACCTGCGCGGTCGGGAGGCGTTGCGTCGTATGGAAGCCGACCCGGTCACCGCGGTGATAGCGCGGGAGTGGTTCGCCGAACTCGACCGAACCCTGGCCCGGCAGCCACCGCCACCACAGCACTGATACAGAAATTGCACTGTCAGGGTCGATGGATTTAACAATGTTTCCGGCCTGAACCGCCAGGCGCGGCGCGGGTTGTCCCTTGACAGCGGCGGTCTCCGAACGCACGGAACGAGCGCGCAGCGCCCGCTCCTGTTACTCGCGGGCCTCGCTAGACTGTCCCGGACCCGGAGCCCCCGGCAGTGAGAACTCCCCTCGCTCGCCCATGACATTCGTGGGGCGTCACCGCTGGCCTACCTACCCTCCGCGTACGGTCACATCCGTGGCGAGGCGCCACAGCAGGGCGCGGAAGGTGGTCCGCTCCGGCTCATCGAGGGGCGGCGAGCAGTCGTTCTCGGTCCGGCACAGCCGCCGGTTGAGCTCTACAAGCAACTCTCGGCCCTTGTCGGTGACGGCGATCCGGCGTACCCGGCGGTCGGCCGGGTCGGGGCGGCGTTCGATCAGGCCGGCCCGCCCGAGGTCGTCGAGCAGGTAGGTCATCACCGTGCGGTCGACGCCGACCTGGTTGGCTATCGCCAACTGCGTGCCGAGGCCGTCGCCGGCCGCCACCGCGAGGATCCGGTACCCGCGCGACGAGCCGCCCGCCAACTCCGCCCCTATAGATTTTGAATCTAAAATCTCTTGTGCGTGATGTCAGACAGTGATACCTATCAAACGACGAGGTTGGCACGAGGAGCCGCGGATGTCGGCGTCTCGCCCCGGGGACCTGGGAGCCCCCATGGAACCGCTGGCCAGCCCGGTTCGACCTGAACCCCGGCGCTCGCAGCCAGCTGGCGCCGCCTGACGGCTTTGGTGACCGTATAGGGAAGGCCACTCGTGGGAGAGTTCCAGTTCGCCGTTCTGACGTGGCAGGGTTTCCTTCTGATCGCGGCTGCCGCCGCAAAGGTGCGCGCACCGCGTCGGTTCGCAATGGCCGTCGCCGGTTACCGGCTTGCGCCGTCCGCCTTGGTCGAGCCACTGGCATGGAGCGTTCCCGGCGTCGAAGTCATCCTCGGCGCCGGCCTTATCAGCGGTTGGCACCCGACGGTCATGCTTCGGCTCGCGGCCGCACTGTTCGCCTCCTTCGGGCTGGCGATGGCATCGGCACTCCTTCGAGGGCGCCGACCGTCCTGCGGCTGCGGTGTTGGCGAGGACAGACCCGTCAGCTGGCTGCTCGTCGCGCGGACCGGTGGCTTGGCTATCCTTGCGGGCCTGTCCAGCGCTATTCCTCCCCCTTCGAGTTCGCAGGAGCTGTGGCGCGCGACGTCGGGCTTGTCGCGTGATGCGGCACTCGCCACAGTCATCGCGCTGCTGCTACTTGGCATGACCTGGCGGGCGTTGACGGTCGGCCTTCGCGTGCACAACCGTTTGGAGGCGCTGCGGCGATGGCGGGTCCATGGATTGCTGCCTTCGGTGCGCTCGTAGTCATGGTCGTTGTGCTCACGATTCTTGTGTTGGGCGCGCTCGCCAGGGTGGACCGTGCGCTGGATGAGATCACGTCCCGGCCGCCAAGCAACGCACGCGCCGTGCTGGTACGGGATGCCAAGGATCAGTCGCCGATTCCGCCCCTACCCGCTTGGGTGGTGGTTGGCGCGACCAGCGCCACCGCGCCCAAGAGCCGATTCGAGGTCCAAGGAACGCCGTATGCCGTCGTGATCGACGGCGATGGCCGAGTCGCCGCAGTCGGGATCCCGAACAAAGCCGTCGACATCCGCCGCCTGCTAGAAGCGGCAGAACGGCACATCATTTTGTCTCGACCAGCGCGTGTAGATCATGGGGCTGGGACGCAACATGCCGCCCCGGTCCGTTAGGGATATCGACTCATCGGTAAGGAGCCGGAGATGAGCAACAAGAGGTCCGTGAATCGGCGGCAGTTTTTGCGGCGGCTGGGAGGTGCCCTTGCTGGCGGAGTAGGCGTCGCGTTGGTGCCGGCCGGGTTCGCCTCGGCATCGCCCAAGACCGGTCCGACATCGATCCCCGGCCGTAAGGGCGGCGGGTCGGCGTACCCGAGAGACCCCGGCCAGTATTCGTACCCGGGGGACCCCGGCTTTGTCGCCACGAGTCCGGGGGAACTAGAGGCCGCTAAAGCCAGTTGGGAAACGCCGGAATATGGTTACTTTGACGGCCATAATCCTGCTAATCCCGGCACAGCGGTCGATTCCCCGTGGCAGCTCGTCGCGGTGAATGCGTCCACCGCCTACGCCCTGGGATACTGCGGGCAGTGCGTCACGTTGGGCATAATGGATTCGGGCTACCGGGCTACACACGAAGCATTTCAGACCGATCTGATCAGTTCGGCGAGTGGGGCGGGCGTCTACGCCACGTCCGGCTTCTCGTATCGTACCTCGGCAACCCCGTCGAACCCGTTTACTGCTGGCGATCCGTTCACTGTGGCCGGTGATCAGGCGAGAACAAGTGACTACTCGCACGGGACCGGTATGCTTGGGGTTATCTCCGGCAAGCGCGATGGTAAAGACCAGCACGGCATCGCCTTTGGAGCGAAGATCTATGCCGCCAAGACCGGCGGCTCCGACAACATGTCCCACGGTCCCTTCCACGATTACCTGTACTTTCATACAGGCCATAAGGCCCTGGTCGACGCGGGCGCCGAGGTCATCAACGAGAGTTGGGGCCAATTTGTCTCGACTCTTGACCGAACGCGCTTTGATGGTCTCGGAAACGATCTTGGAGTCAACGGCAACCTCGCCAACGCTTATCAAGTAGGTGGCAAAGACAGCGCCAGCGCCACGGCAAACGCGGCTGTGATTCCGAACGAGTACCTGAAGGATCTGGAGTACCAGTTTTTCATCTTCAAGAAATTCTATTCGGTAGGCGGCGAGCAATACAATCCGAAGTACCCCGGGCTTTCCTTCATGGACGCCATCTGGGACGCCATTAAGGACAGCGGCACAGTCGACGTACGGTCGGCCGGCAACAACGACTGGAGCAACCCGTATTATCGCCCGGCATATCCCTTCTTCAATCCCCAGGCGGAGAATCAGTGGGTAGCTGTCGGCGGGGTGCAACCGCCCACTGCGGCCAATCCCGAATACACAAAGCAGTACGGGTATAACGAGGCGGGGCTCGCAAAATGGTGGGTCGTGTCCACCCCGTCAAACAACGTTCGTACCACGAGCAGCTCTAGTGATACTAGCTACTCAAACTCAAGCGGCACGTCCCCGGCAACGCCCGTTGCGACGGCGGTCATGGGGGTTCTGCTCTCCCGCTATCCGAACATGAACGCCAAGCAGGCGCGTGAGGTGATGCTCACCACGGCGAATAATAAGATGTCGGACGGAGTGAGATTCCTCGGCACCGGGCAAACCTCCCCCTCCGGAGCATCCATCGCCTGGACCGCTTCCGATGGTCTTCCGGACGAACGCTGGGGCTGGGGGATTCCCGATCTGGCCAAGGGCATGTACGGCCCCGGCCAGTTCCTGAGCCCCATGACCTACAACATGAATAAAGCGCCCCTGGACGTCTGGTCGAACGACATCAGTCAGATCGCGATCAAGGAAAGGGAAAAGGAAGATCTGCAGTGGCTGGCCGGCTACAAGCGGCAAGGCATTGCCTACGCCGGTGAATTCGGCCCCAACGTGCTGAACCCGGACGGCACGCTCAACGAACAGGCATTCATGCTTCAGGGCATTTTGGCTGATCCTTACATCCAAGCCATTACTGACGGCCATCCCGAGTTGTACGACAAGATCACCCATGCGGATGCCGTCAAGTGGCGCAAGGAATGGATGGATGCGCGGGCGGCCTACATTCAGCACAAGATCGACAACAAACTCTACACGGCTTCTCTGGTCAAGCAGGGCTCCGGGACGCTGGTCATGACGGGCCGCAACACCTACCAGGGCGGCACGACGGTTGAGGGCGGTAAGCTTTCGATCACCGGCTCGCACGCAAGCTCGATCCACGTCAAGGGCGGCACGCTCGGCGGCAGCGGTTCCGTGGCAGGCAGCATCGACGTCGACAGCGGCGTGCTGCAGCCCGGTCTGTCGTCCGGGGAAGCGGCGTCCGCGGCGTCCATCACCTTCGCCGACGTCACGCCCGGCAACGTCCTGCACGTCGGCGGCGACGTGACCGTCAGCCGGGCGGGTCGCCTCGCCATCACCATCTCCGGCGACCACGACTACACGAGCGTGCGGGCCACGGGTCACCTGGTGCTGGACGGCGAACTCGCCCTGGACATTCGCGCTGCCCTCACTCCGGGCACGGTACTGACGATCATGAGCGGCCACTCAATCAAGGGCAACTTCCATTCCTTGCCGGAACGGCGGATCCTGAACGCGGGCCACCACCTGTTCAGGGTGTCCTACCAGGACGGCGATGTGACGCTGACCGTCGTGCTGACGCTGCCCAGGGCAGGGTCCGGCGGCGTCTAGCCGCACGTGGCCTGGCCAGCCAGGCTCAGGTTCGCCTGAGCCTGGCTGGCCAGGCCTTCGCCCAGGTTCAGCCGCCCTGACCGCCACGGTCGACAAACCTGCCGAACCAGTCCAGAACCCGGTCGTAGGCCTGCGCCGCGGCGTTGGCGTCGTGGTTCGGGCCGGTGTCGTTGAAGAACGCGTGGTCCGCACCGGGGAAGGCGACGATCTCGTGTTCCAACCCGGCGGCCTCGACGCCCAGATGGCGACCGCACATCAGCGTTTCTGAGTTCCCTGTGTGGTCCTCAATGATTCGGGCGTTTCGCCGTTGGTACTGGTGTGGCGTGTACCACCGCGAGTCGGACGGCGCAGCCCCGTAAGGGTGGGAACCCGCTCCCCGCCATGATCAAGATATAGCGTACCGGGGGCCTTGCGGCAAGGCCCCCGGCATGCCGCACAATCGCAGACTGACACCACAGCCTGCGGAAACGAGAGCGCCGACCCATGCTGCCGTTCAATGCCGAAACACGCACAAACGCCGGGGCGGACTTCGAGCCGACGGACACCGACGTCATCGTCGCGGGCGCCGGCCCGACCGGACTGATGCTCGCCGCGGAACTCCGCCTCGCCGGAGCCCGGCCATTGGTGCTCGAACGCCGCCCCGAATTGAAGGAAACCGCAAAGGCCAACGGCCTCGGCGGCCAGATCCTGGAACTGCTCGCCTACCGGGGCCTGCTCGACCGGTTGGAGGCAATCGGCAATCATCCCCGTCACCCGGCTCTGCGATACCCGTTCGGCACCTTGCACATCGACTTCACCAACGTGCCCGAGCCCCCGCTACGCGGGATCTCGCTCTCACAGCCGAAGCTCGAGCGAGCCCTCGACGAGCACGCCCGCGAACTCGGTGCCGAGATCCGCCGCGGACACGAGGTAGCCGGCGTCAGCCAGGACGACGCCGGAGTGACCGTGCGGGTGCGGCGACCGCACGGCCGGCCGTACCAGGTCACCGCCCGATTCCTGGTCGGCTGCGACGGCCCGCGCAGCAGGGTCCGCGACCTCGCCGCCATCCCCTTCCCCGGCACCACCTACGCCGAAGTCAACCGTCTCGGACACGTCACCCTCGCCGACTCGGTGACTCAACTCGACAACGGCGACCTCGAGGTTCCCGGCCTTGGCCGCCTCAGCCCGGGCTTCACCCGCACCGAGCACGGCGTGTTCGCACTCGGCCGGCGGGCCTCCGGCGACCTGATGATCCAGACCACCGAGGCCGAGCCCGCAGACGTCGATGACGACGACTTTCCGATGACTCTCGCCGAGTTCGCCGACAGCATCCGACGCCTGCTCGGCGCACCGCTGCCGATCGCCGAGGCGACACGACTGTCCCGCTACGGGTTCCAGGCCCGGCAGGTCGCGCAGTACCGTCACGGCCGCATCATGCTCGCCGGCGACGCGGCCCACGTGTTTCCGGCCACCGGCGTGGGCTTGAACGTCGGCATGACCGACGCCGTCAACCTCGGCTGGAAGCTGGCCGCCGATATCCACGGCTGGGCGAGCGCAGGACTGCTGGACACTTATCATTCCGAGCGCCATTACGCCGGGGCACGCACGATGATGCAGACCCAAGCCCAAGTGGCACTCCGCCGCGGACAGGACCCCGCCGCCCAAGCGCTCCGGCAGCTCCTGCAGGAACTGCTCACCGACGAGCAAGCGGCCCGCCGAGTCGGCGCGCTCATCGCAGGTGCCGACCTTCGCTATCCCATGCCCGGCACCGGCCAGCACTCTTTGGCCGGAACCTCGGCACCGAATCTGGCCCTGTGCACCGAAAGCGGCCCCATGGACGTCGCCCATCTCATGCACTCGGCCCGTCCAGTTCTCCTCGACCTCGCCAACCGCAAGGAACTGCGAGAGGTCACCGCGCCCTGGCGCGATCGCATCGACGTCCAGACCGCAGAGGTGGAGATCCGCATCGACGAGACGGACGCTCGTCCGGCTGACGCTCTCCTGATTCGTCCGGATGCCCGCATCGCCTGGGCCGCTGCCGTCGACGAACCCGCCGACACCGCTATGACCTCGCTTCGCGAGGCACTCACCACGTGGTTCGGTTGCCCCTGCTCGTGAATCCGTAGCTAAAGCCAAAGTCACATTCGCCGCCTCCGGCGGCCCTCCTCTGAAAGATCGCCGCGTTGTACGCGGACTGACCCAGTTGATGGCGGCGAGCCTGCGCGCCGCAGGTCAGTTCCTACCACGAGACATCGAGTCACCGGCCATCGGCGATCGACGATGGCCTCGCGCTCGGGCACGGGGGAACGGGGACACGCATGGTTTCAATAATTGTCGCGCAGCCGCCATCCGGCAACGAGTCCCGTGTCCGCCCTCTGCGCTGCCGGCCGGGACGCAGAGGCTCTTCGCTGCCTCGAAAACAAGCTCTGTGGGCGCGGTCGCGGCGTGCTCGGCAACCGCGCCCACAGCATGAGCAGGCTGGCGCCTGCCCACCTGATTCGCCTGTCCGCCGGTCCAGCCCAGGCCCCGCCGGAGGACCTGGACCGGATCGAGGTGCTCGGCACCTGGCTGACTGGGTCCGGCGCGATGACTAGTAGCGGCCCACGTAGTGGTAGTCGGCGTTCAGGCTGCCCGGTGCGGCCTTGACCGGGGCGAGCGCGTCGAACGGCGCCACGTCCACGTCACGGATCACCTCGGTGTAGTCGGCGTTCACCGTCGGCACGTTGATCACGCCCGGGCCGATACCCTTCTCCACCCAGTCCATCAGCGGCTGAAGGAACTCCGGTACACCGATCTCCGAGGGGCTGTCCAGGTTCGGTCCGAACAGGCAGTGGTAGCCCGCCGGGATCATGTACAGCCGGGTGTAGGCGTCAGCGCCACCCCGCTTTTGCACCGCCCGGTAGTAGTCCACCGTGGAGAACGGTGGGATGAACGGATCGGCCCAGCCGTGGTACATGATCAGCTTGCCGCCGTGCGCCCGAAACGCCGACAGATCGGGGTTGTTGGCGTTGTACAGGGCGTTGCCGAGTAGGTTGAGCCGGTCGTACGTGGCCTTGGTGAACCGCACGTCGGTGAGCGTGAAGGTGTCCGGCAGCACGGTAGGGTACGCCAGGTACTTGAAGTAGTTGAAGGCGATCTTCCCGGCGTTGCCGTCCAGCGGCGACCCGGACCGGACCACGAACTGGTCGATCCAGCCGAGCTCGGACCCGTACGGCATCCCCCCGTTGTAGAGGCCGTCCGGTCCCCGATAGAACGCCACCACCGCGGCCACCTGTGCCGGCGTCAGACACGTTGGCAGGTCGACGCCCCGCGGGCAGCGCAGCGACGAGGGCTGGAAGCCGCATTGCCGCGGGTCCTGGATCACGTCGCCGCATGCGTTGACCACGGCATCGTGCAGGGCCGGGATCTTCTCCGGACCGAGGATCTGCCTCCCGTGGGCGTCCGTGTTGCGGGTGGTCACCCATGCTCCCAGCAGCGCCAGCGGCGCCTCGTTACCGGCTGGGGCGCCGGCCAGGATGCCGTCGAAGTCGGCCGGGAACCGCTGGGCCAGGTTGAGGCCCTGGCGGCCGCCGGTCGAGCAGCCGTCGAAGTACCGGTACGTCGGGCCGTGCCCGTAGTAGGCGGTCATCAGCGCGTCGGACGCCAGTCGCAGCCGGTGCTCGGACGTCAGCCCGAACTCGGTGCGGGCTCGCGGGTCGGCGCCCCACGTGGCCGGTTGCACACCTTCGGGGTCACCGGTGTGCCCGGTGTCGTCGCCGGCAACCACCAGCGTCTTGGCCAGCGCGGCCGGGCAACTGAACGCGAACAGCGGGAATGTCAGGTCGGGGACTTCGCCGCACAACCCAGTGCATCCCTGCTGGACGTACTCGCCGGTCCAGCCGCTGAGCGGCAGCTTGACGGTGAACTCGACAGCCTGGTCGAGCACGCCCTGGACCTGACAGTAGCCGTCGCTGGTGGTGGCCGAGGCGACTGTCCCCTGCGGGACGTGGGCGGAGGTGAGCCTGGCGCAGTTCAGCGTGGCCGGACCCCGGGCGGCAGCGGTCACCCCGCCCAGCACCAGTGGGACCGCGGCCAGCAGGGCCAGTAGTTTTCGGATCATCGTGATCCCTCCTTCAGGAAGGACGCTAATCATCGACGCCGATGCGGCGGATCGGTCTCCGGATCGGACCTGCCCTCATCCCCGAGACGGAGGACAGTGTCGCGATCTCCGGCCTGCCCCGCCAATGCTCGCGGCATGACAGCCCATCCACTCATCGGCAACGAGCGGACGCCCGGCGCGCGGCTCCCGCTCCATCGGTACCCGCACCTGCCGCCAGGTGACACGCCTCGTTCAGCCGGTCGAGTTCGTCAGCAGAGGCGTTCGCCAGTACGCCTGCGAGGGCGTGAGGATTATCTTGATGCTCGCGGCGCCGAACACGGCGTCGGACATGCCGGTTATTGGCGTCGCGACGCCGAATCAGGAACCGAACCCGATGGCCCAATCCCCAGCTTCACCCTCAGGTCGGGGGCCCGCTGGGTCACCCACCAGTCGGGTTGATTGTGCCGGGCAACAGATGGACGCGCCGGGTGGCGACCTCCCGGCGACGCATATCGGGCGACGTCGCATATCGGGCGGTGTCGCATATCGGGCGGTGTCGCTACTGCTGTGGGGGTCGGTGCCCCGCGCAGCTGACACCGGCCCCGGCGGCGCACGGCGTAGGATCGGGTGGAGCGGAGCGGTCGTGCGCGCGAGGAGACTGTGATGGATGGGTACGGGTTGCGGACCAGCGATGTCGAGATTGACTCGGCCGGACCGATCACGTTCGGGCCGGACGGAATTCTGTTCCTAGCCGACAATCTCGCCGCCAGAATCCTCGCGGTGGACCTGGCTGACCCGGATCGGGACGCCGACTCGGCACCGTTCGACCTGGACGACGTCGATGTCCGGGTCGGTTCGCTGCTCGGCTGCGACGCTGCCGACATCGACATCCGCGACATCGCGGTGCACTCCGGCTCGCACAACCTGTACCTGTCGGTCCAACGCGGGCGCGGCGACGCCGGCCGGGCGGTGCTGGTACGCGTCGACACCGCCGACGCCACTATCACCGACGTGCCGCTGACCGGGGTGCCCATGGCGCAGGTGGACATCGCCGACGCTCCCGCGCCCGACGACGAGCGGCTGGATGTCACGCTCCCGCTAGGCGACGAGGGCGAGGAATTGCAGGTCGGGGCGCGTACGGTGCGGATCCTACGCCGCCCCATCCGCACCTCGACCATCACCGACATGTCCTATGCGGACGGAGAGCTGCTCGTCGCCGGCCTGTCCAACGAGGAGTTCTCCTCGAAGCTGCGGCGCATCCCGTTCCCGTTCCCGGATGCCAGCGCGACCGACGGCGTCGTCGGCAACAACCTCGAGATTTTCCACGTCTCTCACGGTAAGTGGGAGACCCATGCGCCGATCCGCACGTTCGTGCCGTACCAGGACGGACGGTCCATCCTGGCCAGCTACACCTGCACCCCGGTCGTGCATATCCCGCTGACCGACCTACGTTCGGGCACCAAGGTCGTCGGTCGCACCGTGGCCGAGCTCGGCGCGGTCAACCAGCCGCTGGACATGGTCTCGTTCCGGCAGGACGGGCGGGAACACCTGCTGGTGGCCAACAGCGCGCACGGCCTGGTGAAAATCTCCTGCCAGGACATCGACGCCCAGAAGCCGCTGACCCAGCCGCACGAGCCGGTCGGCGTGCCCCGCCAGACCGAGCAGGTACCGGGTGTGATCCGCCTGGCGAACCTGGACGCCGGGCACGTGCTGGCGTTGCAGCGCACGGAGGACAGCCGGATTCACCTGCGCTCGCTGAAGACCAGCTCCCTCTGATAGCGCGCCAGCCGACCAGCGGATCATCCACTATGGAGGCGACGTGGTCGAGCAGCGGTGATCGGGACTGCATCCGGCTGTCCGGCCTCCCGGCCGGCGATATCCGGGTGTACCCGGCCTCCGCGCTCGCGCTCGGCACGGCGCCGCCGATGGCCGGCCAGCTCGTCCGCGACGGCACCGGCCTCTGCTTCATCCCCCGCTTCCCATTCGTCGCCGGAACGGCATACGCCGTCGCGGTGAACGGGGTGAGAGTCGCCGATCTGGTGCGCCCACGACCTCCCGACGCGGCCAGCACAGGCGTGCTCGTCATTTACCCCACCGCCCGCGTGGTGCCGCGTAACCTCCTGCGCTTCTATGTGTGGTTCACCGCGCCGATGAGCGAGGGCGAGGCGGCGAGGCGGGTCCGCCTCGTCAACGACGCAGGCGAGGAACTGCCCGACGCGCTGCTTCCCATGGAATACGAGCTGTGGGACCCGGAGCGGCGCCGGTTGACCGTCCTGATGGAACCAGCGCGCATCAAGCGAGGCCTCGCCGCGCACCGGGCGGTGGGGTATCCGCTGCGCACCGGTACGCCGTTCTCGCTCGAGGTCGACGCCGGGTTCCGCGACGCGAACGGACTCCCGCTACTCGGCACTACGGCCCGCCGTTACCAGGTGGACGCGGACGAGCGTCACCGGATAGACCCGGCCGCCTGGACGCTGTCGGCGCCGCCGGCCGACTCCGACCAGCCACTGCACATCGCGTTCGACCGGCCGCTGGACCACGGTCTACTCGCCCGCTGCCTGAGCGTCACCGCGGCGGACGGCCGGCTGGTACGCGGCACGGCCGAAATCGGCCCTGGGGAGCGGTGGTGGCGATTCACGCCCGACCTGCCATGGGCCCGCGCCGCCTACCGGCTCGTAGTGGACCCCGTGCTGGAGGACCTGGCCGGCAACTCGGTCGGCCACGTCTTCGACCGGGACCTGGACCGCGCCGGAGACCGGACCGGACCAAACACCCCCGTGACCATGCCGTTCCGACCGGCCCGCGGCTGACCCCCGCCCGGCGGCTGGAACCTGGCAGCGAGCACCAGCGCCGACAGCAGCGGCAGCCGGCGTCTGCCGCTGAACCCCGGCATGGATCCGACCCTTCGGTCGATGCGGTATCCACAGTTCCTCGACCGGTTCAAAGACGCCATCCGGTCAACCGGCAGGTCCTGGCCGCGGTCAACCTGATGGAATATCTACCGATGTCTATTAGTCTTTGCTAGGGTCAGCCAATGTGGATCCGCGCTTGTCCGGACAGGAGAGTGTGAATGAAACGGAAGATCCTGAGCATCGGCCTGGTCGGTATCGTGGCCGCGCTGCTGACCGCCGTCGTGGTGCCCACGTCAGCCCAGGCCGCAAACGGATCGGACACGGTCCGGGAGCAGTCGCCATCCGCCGTGTTACTCGCGGCGCCCACGACCACGCCGTCGGCGGCCTCGCGCGTGTTCCAGACGAATCGCGACTATAGCTGTCCCGTGGGCGACGCGTGCGCCGTTGTTCCCTACGCGAATGGGTGGTACATCTTCAAATTTTACAATTACGGTACTTACTACCTGAGCAATTGGTCCGGCACGGATCAGGCATTCAACAACCAGACCGGCGGCGCCGCAATGAGGCTCCAGAACAATAGTGGCGGCCAGCTCCAATGCCTGCACGGGATAATTAACCTTGTCGGAGGCTACAATCCTTCCGTAAATTGGGGTCCCGTCTATCGCATCCAGTTGACCTCCAGCCTCTGCTAACAGGAGCGGGGGTCGGTGATCACCGACGTCGCCTTGTGGGGCACCCTGATCGCCATCCCCCTGGCCGAACCATGGGCGGACCGGCGGCTGGTCGCCTGCTTCACCAGCGACCGCGATCTCTCGGACACGGCCCGCGCACTCCGCGACCATCCCCTGGCCCACGCCGACGACAAAGACGACCTAGTACTCCAGCCCGGGATCGTTATGAAGGCGATGGTCGATGGGCGAGCTGCTCGCGGCGACGGTAGTGGCTGGCACGTGCGCGGGCTTGGTGCAGGCGCCGCCATCGGGACCACAGCAGCCGGTGGGTGAGGGTGTGCGTGGTAGCGACGATTTTGGCGAACAGACGTCGGATCTCGTTAACGGTCAAGGGAGTCAGCTTCTGGTCGTCTGGCTGGGGGCGGGTGCGTTCACGGGCGGCGATAACGGTGAGGATGGCGTGCGCGAGCATGACCAGGGTGGTGTGCCGGTACCAGGAGCCCCAGCGGCGGACCTGGTGCTCGTCCAGCCCGGTGGCGTTTTTGCTGGTCTGGAAGGCGGTTTCGATGCACCATCGGGTGCCGGCGACCCGGACCAGGGTGGGCAGTGCGACGGGGGTCGGTGACCAACAGCGGTAGAACGCCAGTTCGCCATCGGAGATGCGGCGGCGTACCAGCAGCCAGTGGTGTCCTACCTGCTCGTCGGCCGGTGGGGTGAGAGCTATCCAGGCCCAGTCGTAGTCTCGTGGCCCTTTGGCGCCCGCTCCGGCGCTGTACCGGTTCCACGCCCGCCTGCTCAGCGCGGCAGCGATCTGGTCAGCGCGTTGCGGCCCGAGGGCCGGGCTGGTGGTGACCCGGTGGTTCTTGGCGACCGCGAGCACGTAGCCCATACCCCGGCTCTGCAAGTCCCGGCGCAGCCCCCGGTCGCCGCCGTAGAACTCATCCGCCGTGGCCCAGGCCGCTGGCACGTTCGCGGTGGCGGCGCGGGTCAGCATTCGCCTGGCAGGGTGATCTTTGTGGCGAACCGCGCGTGGTTGGGCACTCCGGCGGTGGCGCAGCGGGCCGGGTCGTCGGTCCAGGATCTGGGCAGGTAGACGTCCCGGTCGATCAGCGTGTACCCGTGCCGGGAGGCGTAGGCGAGGAACACCGCCACCTGGGCGTTTTCGATGCGCCCGGCGGTGCCGGTGTACTGCCTCTGGGTGCCTACGCTGGCCGACCCCTTTTTAAGATCACCCGTGTCGTCCAGGATCAGCACCCCGTCGGGGTCGCCCAACTCGTCGACCACGTAGCCGCGTACATCGTCGCGTACCTTGTCGGCGTCCCACACCGCCTCTCCGAGCAGTCGCTGCATCCGGTGTGGTGTGCGGTCTCCGGCCTGCTCCGCCAACTGCCAACACGTGCGAGTGTCCACATCGGATAACAAGCCCAGCAGGTATGCGCGGGCCCGTCGACGCGGTTCCACCCGACCGAACCGGCCCGCGATCCGGGCGAACCCGCCGTCGAACTCGGCCAACCACTCCTCAGCGGCTACGCTGTGCCCAGCGGCCGTCGCCTGATCTTCATCTGTCCTCACAAACAGTGCATAATCATGCGGCGGCTGTCTCGTGGCCGGACCGACACGCCGTAACCCCAGCGCAGGAAGGAACCCACACCCCGTGCAGGAGCCGAAGCCGAACAGTGTGGTCGTCTTCACCGGACTGCCGGGAACGGGCAAGTCCACTCTCGCCGAGCAGGTCGCCCGAGCGATCCAGGCCCCGGCGTTCGCCGGCGATTGGCTGATGGGAGCCCTCAAGCCCTACGGCGCACTGGACCGGCTGGACCGCCCGACCTACCTCGCCATGTACTACAACCTGCTGCACACGCTCATCACCCGGCAACTGACACTCGACCAGTCCGCGGTCCTCGACTGCCTGATCAACGACGATGTTGCCGCCCGATGGCACGACGACGTAGCACGCTACGGCGCCCGCCTGATCATCGTTGAGTGCGTCTGCACCGACATCGACCTGCACCGCTCACGGGTTGTCGGCCGCAAGCGAAACATCCCCGGCTGGCACGAAATCGGCTGGGACCACGTCGAACGCATGCGAACCGAGTACCCGCCGCTCACGACCAGCCACATCACGATCGACGCGATCAACTCCCTGGACGATAACAGCCGATACGTCCTCGACCAGATCAACAGCTGACCCCCGCACGACGCCCATCGACGACCGTCTTCATAACGATCCCGGGCTGGAGTACTAGACGAACCGCCATCAGGTGGCGGATGAGGATAGGAATGCTCGCTCAGATGGGCGCGGCGAACAGGTCGGTGAGGTCGGCCGCCCCCAGCGGTGGACGCAGATCGCCGCGGCATCACGGATGCCGAGCTTGAACCCACATCGCACTTCCGAAGTGAGCCGTTGAACCCATGCGCTGTCCGTGCCAGTCACGCGTCCGACGCGGGCGGCGACTACAACAGTCTGCCTGGCGGCTGGGCCTGCTGCGCCGACCGGCTCCCCGGAAGCGATCCGCCTCCGGGGAGCCATCACAGGACGTGCGTTGGGCGCTCGCTGCCTTTCAGTGATCCTGCGCGGGGTTGCTGACGGTGACCCTCTCGGTGATCGTTGACTTGTTGCCCACCGAGTCGGTGGCTGTCGCCACGAGCGTGTGGATCCCGTTGGTCAACGTGGTCGTGTCCAGCTGGTACGTCTGGGTCCCGATGCCGGGTTGATTGCCGTACTGCAGACCCGCCGAGTCGATCCGCAGGTTGTAGGCCTGCAGCCCCTGACCCGACAGCGCCACCCGCACGGGCACGGAACCCGATACGGTCCCGCTGGCGCCCGGGGCCAGGAATGTCAACGCGGGGGCGTTGTTGACCGTGATCTTCTCGGTCACCGTCGTCTTGTTCCCGGACGTGTCCGTGGCCGTCGCCAACAGCGTGTGCGTGCCGTTGGACAACGTCGTCGTGTCCAGCGAATAGGTCTGCGTGCCTGCCTTCGGCTGGTAGGCGTACTGCAGGCCGACCGAATCCACGCGCAGGTCGTAGGCCTGCAGGCCCTGACCGGACGACAGCGCGACCTGGACCGGCACCGTGCCCGACACCGAGGCACCGCCGGTCGGGGTCACGAATGTCACGCCGGGAGCATTGTTGATCGAGAAGGTGATCTGCTTCTCGGTCGTCGTGCCGTCGGCGCCTACCGCGTCGATCTTCAGGCCGTAACTGCCGTTGGGCAGGGTCGCCGAATTCACCACGAGCTTCGGCGACAGGCCGGAGTTGGTGCTGCCCAGCGCCTTGGCCGCCGCCGTGGTGTTGTCCGTGACCCACACGCCGTTGCGGTTCAACTCGAGGTAGGTGTAGGAGACATCCGCGGCCTGTCCCGCCAGATCCACCGTGAACGACTTGGTCCCCGACACCACATCGCCCTGGTTCACTGACACGGACGAAATGACCGGGCCAGCGGGCTTGGTGAACTGCCAGTCGTCGACGTCGAACAACTCGTTCGTGCCGGAACCGGCGAACGTGAAGAACACGCGATGGACGCCGGTCACCGTCTTGGCCAGCGTCGTGCTGACGGTCTGCCAGGTTCCCGCCGAGGACGCCGGCACGGTCACGGTACCGATGAGGTTGGCGTCGCTGGAGGTGTCCGGGCTGTCCAGGCGGATCTGGATCTGCCCGCCGGCCTTGGGCAGCACCGAGGCGGTGAAGCCGGTGGCGCCGCTTGAGCCCTCGCTGCCGAAGTCCACCCCGGACAACGAGGTCCACTCACCGTTGTTGATGTTGGTGAGCTTCTGGCCGCCGGAGCTGTCCGATCCAACCGGGGCGACCCGGACGCCGGAGGATGGGTCGTAGGCGTCCTGGACACCCGAGTCCCAGGCGATGGTCTCCGCCTCGGTCCGCTGGTACGGGTCGAGCGCGTTCAGCTGCGAGATTCCCTGGTAGGTCCCGGTGATCGGCTTGATAGTGCCGTCGCCGTTGATGGTGACCTTGTCAATCTGCGTCGTCCGGTAACCGTGGGCCTTGTCGAGTGACCCGCCGGCAACGAGCGCGGACTGAACGGTCTGGGAATGGTAAGTGATGTACCACTGGTTGTTGAACTGGAACATGGCGTGGTGGTTGTTCCCGCCGACACCGAAGAACGCCCCCGGGTTGCTGAGGATCTCGCCCTGATAGGTGAACGGCCCCATCGGGCTGTCCGAGGTCATGTAGGCGATGTTCCCGTTGCCGATGGTGTGCCCATCGATCACGCTGTCGTGCGAGAAGTTCGTGCAGTAGCTGTAGTAGTACTTGTCGCCGATCTTGTTGATGCCCGAGTCCTCGAACATCGCCGGTGCGTCGATCATCGCCGCGGACCCGACAGTGCTGATCATGTCGTCGCCGAGCTTGATCACCCGCGCGGTCTGCGGGTGGTCCTCCTGCGCCGCCGTCGACGTGCCGTTGGTGCTGGGCACACCGCCGCCGAAGTACAGGTACGACGTGCCGTCGTCATCGGTGAGCACGGCCGGGTCGAACAGCCAGGTCACGTTCGCGGCGCCCGGCGTCGACGGGGTCACCAGCGCCTTGTGGATCGGGTCCGTCCACGGTCCGACGGGCGAGTCGGCCTGCAGCACCCCGATACCACCGGCACTGTTCGCGAAGTACAGGAAGAACTTGTCCTTGCCGTCGATCACCTTGTGCGCGACCGCCGGGGCCCAGGAGTTCGCCGCCCATGTCGCGGCCCCGAACTGCCCGGCCACCTTGATCTGGCCCTCGTTGGTCCAGTTGACCATGTCCGCGGACGAGATCACCGCTATGGTCTGGATCTTGCTGTACGAGTTGTCCTTGATGTTGCCGCTGGCATCGGTCTCGTAGGTCTGCACCACGTTGCCGGACGAGTCGATCTGCTCCCCGTCGCCCGTCATGTACTCGTACACGCGCCCGTTGTAGACCAGCGCAAAGGGGTCGGCCCCGTACTCGTAGTCCATCAGCGGGTTCGAATTGCCGACCGTCTTGGCGGGAGCGGCCGTCCCCTTGGGGTGCGTGCTCGTGGTCGAGGCGGTCACGGAGACGTCGTCGGCCCAGAAGTTCATCAGGTCGTTGGTGGCATCCGGAGTGCCCGTGTACACCGTCTCGACGAACACCCTCGCCGTCGACAGGTCCAGACCACTGGTCGGCACCGTGTAGGACCCGGAGATCGTCGCCCACTGGCCCTTCGTCACGGTCGCACTCGCCATGATGTACGCCTTGAAATTGCCGTCCTGGACCGTGACGTTGAACTGCTTGGTCGCCGGACCCGTCGTGTACTTCACCTTCGCCGACACCGCGTAGGTCGCCCCGGCCGTCAGCTTGTTCGCCACACTCTGCGACGGGCCGTCGCCGGTGTGCGCGCGCCCGGTGACATACCCGCTGCACCCGCCGTCGGCCTTGTCGGCGGTGGTCAGCGCGAGTTGTGCGCCGTTACCCGTCCACGGCGACAGCGTCCCCGTCTCGAAGCCGCCGTTGCCGAGCAGGCCGCCGTTGAACGTGGAGGTCGACGGCCCGCTCACGGAGACGTCGTCGGCCCAGAAGTTCATCAGGTCGTTGGTGGCATCCGGAGTGCCCGTGTACACCGTCTCGACGAACACCCTCGCCGTCGACAGGTCCAGACCACTGGTCGGCACCGTGTAGGACCCGGAGATCGTCGCCCACTGGCCCTTCGTCACGGTCGCACTCGCCATGATGTACGCCTTGAAATTGCCGTCCTGAACGGTGACGTTGAACTGCTTGGTCGCCGGACCCGTCGTGTACTTCACCTTCGCCGACACCGCGTAGGTAGCCCCGGCCGTCAGCTTGTTCGCCACACTCTGCGACGGACCGTCACCGGTGTGCGCGCGCCCGGTGACATACCCACTCGAGGTTCCGGCCGCCTTGTCCGCGGTCGTCAGCGCCAGCTGTGCGCCGTTACCCGTCCACGGCGACAGCGTCCCCGCCTCGAAGCCACCGTTACCGATGATCTCGCCGGTGGTGACGCAGGGGTTGGTCGTGACGACGCCCTGACCGATCTGGTCGCTGGCGTGGAAGTAGTCGAAGTCGACGTACCCGCCGGTCGTCGTCGTCGCGTAGTTGAACAGCCCGAAGCGGTACCCCATGAAGTGCGGGATCGTGTACTCCATGGCGAGGTTGTCGCCGATTTTGGTCCAGGATGATCCGTCGAGCGAGTAGTAGAACGACGCGGTGTTCGCGAAGTTCTTGTAGTTGGTGTCCACCTTCAGGTACACCGTGGTCGCGCTCAGCGGCACCGGGGTGCTGGTCGAGGCCACCGTGCCGTCGCTGTTCGCCCGCTGCATCACGAGATGCTTGGCGCCGTTGGACATGGTGACGCCCACATACCCGTACTTCAGCTGGAAGGCCGCCAGGCCGGCGACGTCCCCGTCGCGCATGTGCGACACGTCCATCGCGACGGCGCCCGAGCTGGTGGGGCCGTAGGTGCGCTGGGTGAGGGTGTTGCGCGCGTTCAGGATCCCCGTCGCCAGGCTTCCCGTCGTCAGGCGCAGGTATCCGGGTCGCGCGGTCAACGACCAGTACCTGTTGTCCGGGTTGTGGTTCCACTGCCACTGCAGCTTGAGGTTGGAGCCGTTGTTGGCATCCTCCGGCGTGGCCGTCAGCGCGCTGGCATTGGTGGTGTTCCAGTAGCCCGCCTTCGTGCTGCCGTTGGCGAACTCGTCGGAGGTCACGATGTCCGTGGGGCTCGAGGGCGTGCCGCCGCCGGGAATGTTCATCGTGCTCGACAGGGTGTATTGCGGCCAGCCGTCGGCCGACCAGGTGACGTCCGCGAGTTGCGGGGATCGCCCGACTGGTCCTTCGTCCTGGAACAGCATCGCGTACCAGTTGCCGTCGGCACCCTGGACGACGCCGCCCTGGGCCGCGCCGTCGCCGGCCTGGCCCTGGACGGTGGCCTTCTGGCTGAAGACGACCTTGCCTTCCCAGTCCCCGCCCTGCGATTGCGGTGTCAGCGACGTCGACCGCCAGGCGACCTCCTGCCGGATGCCCCCGGTCGGCCACTCGATCTGGAAGACGTAGTAGTAGTTACCGATCTTGTAGGCGTGGGAGCCTTCGGCGTTGAGCCCGCCGCTCATGGCGACGTTGGAGTTGTTCACCAGCGTGACGGCGTTGCCGGCGTAGCTGACCGTGCCGTCCGTGTTCTGCTGCAGTTGCCGCAGGATGACCTGCCCGGAGCCGTAGACCAGATACATCTTGTCCCCGTCGAACAGCAGGGACTGATCGTGGTCGTAGCCGTCGAGCACCGAGGTGGTCCAGGGGCCGTTCTCGATGCTGGGAGTGGAGTAGATGTAGGTCTTGCCGGTGGTCAGGCTCCCGACGGAGATGTAGTACGTGCCGTTGTGGAATCGGATGCTCGCCGCCCAGGTGCCGTCGCTGTAGGCGTTCTGGCCGTTGCGCAGGGCCAGTGCGTCCGTGTCGGCCAGGATCGGGGCGGTGTAGTCGACGATCGACCAGTTGACCAGGTCGGTCGACTTCATGATCGGCACGCTGGGTTCCATGTGCATGGTCGTGCTGACCATGTAGTAGGCGTGGCCGTCGAAGGCCACGTCGGTATCCGGCACGTCGGCGAAGATCACCGGGTTGGAGTACGTGCCGTTTCCGTTGTCCGACACCGGTGACGCGGAGGCGGGCGCCAGGCCCCCCAGAATCAGTGCGCCGACGGCCACTAACGGGACCAGAAGGCGCCACGCACGGGATCTCTTCATCGCCGGGTACTCCTCACGAAGCGCTCATGACATCGCATACCGACGATTGTGAGCGTTCACTTTTTCGCGAGTCAAGAGCGCCAGCGCGGAGACCATCGAAGCCGGTTACGCTCATGAACTGCCAGCTCAGCCGTTGAATCTCGCTCAAGAAGGGCAATCGAAATTGCACCATCGGGAAAATGTTAGCGTTCTCAACGCATGGCCAATTCTGCGCAGCACATCGGAACGCGGCCCGCGCACGGCGACCGCGTTTCGAGATGGGCTCCGGCGAGCCGCACCGCCGACGGAGGCCGCGAATGTATTGCCGCCACGGGCCGCACACCTCGGCGCGGCGATCCGACCGGCGCGTTGGGGAAAGCCGCTTGGCGGCGGCTCTCCCCAACGCGGGATGCGATCGGTCAGCCCGATGATTCCCCGGGCGTCACCAGAGGAGCTCGACGAGCACCAGGTTGTACGGGTCCTTCTTGGGCGCCGTGTCGTTGATGGTCACCGCCGTACCCGCGGTGGCCGTCGGCGCGGTCGTCGACTGGACCCAGTAGGTGTCCCCCACCTTCGGGAACGACTCGTTGACCAGCGTCTGGCCCGCGCCGACGGTGCGGTGCACCGGGGAGAGCCAGTCGTCGCCGCTGGCGAAGACCCACGAATTGGGTGCCGTGGTGGTCAGCGTCGCCCGGGGGGCCCCACGGTCGGAGCTGGCCGTGACGACCGCGCCGATCCCGCTCGCATGCTGGTACCCGATCACGGTGATGGACTCGTCCCAGTTCTTCAACCTTCCCTTGGCGGTGATCTTCGCCCGGTCCAGCGCCGTCGTCGCCCGTGCCGTCCAGACCTCGGCGTCGCCGGACGCCCCGTTGGCCCGTCCGGCCAGCGTCCAGGTCAGACCGGCGCCGGAGACCGTCGAGGTCTGGCCGCCGGCCTGCGGCGAGTCCGAGGCGACGTACGCGACGAGCAGGTCGCCCGCCTCCGCGCTCACCGTGGCGGTCGCCACGTTGTTGCCGGCGGCACCGAGCGCGCTGGTCACGGTGTCCACGATCGGCCCCGGGGCGAGGCGCACCACCGCCTCGGTCTCCTTCGACTTCTCGGTCACCGATGCGTATCCGGGCTTCGTGCCGGTGACCGCGACGGAGATCCGTTGGCCCTCGTCGGCGTCGACCAGCGGGTAGCTCGAGCCGGTGGCGCCGTCGATCGCCTGCCCCGACCGGTACCACTGGTACGACAGCGTCACCGGCTGCGGCTCCCAGTCCCCCGGGTGGGCCGTCAGGGTGGCACCGACCTTCACCGGACCGGAGATGGTCGGATCGCCGCCGGTGTGCGTGAAGGGCCGCTCGAGGCGGCCGATCGCGTCGGTCAGCGCGGTGGTGGCGTTCTTCACCGCGTTGACCCCGTCGATCGTGTAGATGCGCACGTCGACCAGGGCCGCGGCGGCCGCACGCGCGTCGGACACGCGCTGCCAACTGTCGGCCGTGAACGCGTGCTGGTCCAGCGCGTCGGCCTGCGCGATCGCATCGCGCAGCTTCTCCCTCGCCGGGGCACCGATGACCGCGAAGAACGAGTACTTCTCCGGGTTGCCCGGAAGGCCGGACCACAGCTGGGCACCGTCGGTGCGGTTGAACGTGTTGGAGTCCGACGTGCCATCCCAGTCGTCGATGACGATCTTGCCCTTGTACGACAGCAGCAGGTCCATCCAGTCGGCCGCGAAGTCCGCCTGCTTGCGCATGATGTCCGGGCTGTTGGCCAGGTCGTTGTTGGCCCCGGTGCCCCAGGCGGGGATCCGGCGGACCGGTGAGTTGCACACGTCGAAGGTGTTGCCGTTGGCCGCCGAGCGCTGCTCCCACGAGCACGAGCCGTAGTTCGGCCACTCGTGGGCCGGGTCGGCGGCGTCGGCCTCGGTCACCCGGCGGGTGGGCTGGGTCGGGTCGTAGTCCGGGTTGGGTTCGAGGTCACTACGGATGTCCGACTCGGTGATCGAGATCTCGTTGGCGACCGTGAGGCCGGCGTCGATCTGCGTCTTGAGCTGGGCGATGGACGGGTACGCCCAGGCGAGGCGGCCCTGCATGCCGTAGCCGTCGATGTTGCCCGCGTCGTGGATGGGTTTGAGCATCTTGATGGTCTGGCTCATCTTTGGCT
Source organism: Rugosimonospora acidiphila (assembly GCF_039543385.1). Lineage (NCBI taxonomy): Bacteria > Bacillati > Actinomycetota > Actinomycetes > Micromonosporales > Micromonosporaceae > Rugosimonospora > Rugosimonospora acidiphila. The sequence goes on along the minus strand of NZ_BAABJQ010000008.1, from coordinate 33,734 downwards.
CGTACAACTTGTTCGAGTCCTGGAAGTCGTTGTAGTAGAGCTTCCAGTGCACGCCCGCCGCGTTCGACCACGTGCGCGCCGACTCGAACGCCTGCCGCACCCACGCCGACTCCGCGTACAGCCGGGCGTCGGGGTCGCCGTCGAGGTCGGGCCGGCGGAAGATGCGGCCCCACTGGCTGACCTGCGGGTCGTCGGCGTTGCGGATCTGGCCGGTGTAGTCGTCGACGGCCTCGTTGACCACGTCCCAGGAGACGATGATGTCGGAGTACTTGGCGTACTTGTCCATCATGAGGTGGATGTAGTTGTCCAGCCGCTTGAGCATCGTGTCGGGGCTGGCCCAGTCCGGGTCGGCCGCGTTGTAGACAAAGCCGTTGGTGAAGAACCAGTTCGGCTGCTGGCCGCCGTGCCACGCGAGCACGTGCGCGCGCACGATTTTCTTCTGGTCTTCCGGCAGGTTGTTGGCCGCGTTGTACGCCTCGATCGCCTTCAGGATGCCCTCGGCCTGATTCGCACCGGTCGTCGGCTGCAGGACGATGTTTTCGTTGGCCTGCTCGATGGCGGCGGCCTTCGCCGCGTCGTCGAGGGTCGGGTCCGCGTTGATCTGGTTCACGGCGGCCACGTACGCCTGGCGGGACAGGCTGTTGGTGTTGCTCGTGCCGATCTGGCTGTCCAGCTTGAGTTCGTTGGGCAGGCTGTTGGACCGGTAGTCGTACAGCGCCTGCTGGCTGCTCCACCCACCGAACGTGCCCATGGTGAAGTCATCCTGATAGGACTGCCACAGTGACGGCAGAGAATAATCGACGGCCGACGCGCTGTCCACGCGAGTCAGCGTGGTCAACGCGAGAGCGCTGGCAAACGCGCCGACAACCGCGACGAGTCTGCGTAATGTTTTCCTCACCGGTGCGCCTCCTGTATGGCACATGGGGTCGAAGGGTCGCGAGCCCCGTTGACGTGGGGGCAGACGGGGATCGCGTGCGTGACACGATGCACGCACGCGATCCCGAACTGAGGTGTCGTTACTCGAGCGCCTGCGCCGACTGGGTCAACACCTTGGCTTGGTTGGCGGTCAGCGCCTTGCCGGTCTGCGCGTGGACCTGGTTGATGAACGCGCTCAGGTGGTCGCGGGCCTTCTTGCCCGTGCTGGCGGCGGCCGCGTTGAGTTCGTCGTTCAGGTCGCTGGCGACGCTTGGTCTGGTGCTGAATTCCCGCACCAGGTGCTCCACCGACGGGTATGTCACGGTCACGGTGAACCCGGTCGAGCCCGTCCCGGTATTGCCCGCGGTGTCGGTCGCCGTCGCGCCGTACCGGTGGGTGCCGAGCCCGAACGTGTAGGCCGGCCCCCTGAGGTCCGCGCAGGTGGTCTTCGCGACCCCCGAGCCGCCGGGATCGGTCGCGGCGCAGTGGATCTGCACGGCCTGGTCGATGGCGTAGCTGCCCGAGTTGCCGGTATACGCGACCTGCGGTGTGGCCGTGTCGACGCGAACCGTGAGCGTGTTCGCCGGCTCGACGTTGCCGGCGTTGTCCGTCGAGCGGTACATCAGCGTGTGGACCCCGTCGCCGGTGACGGTGACCGGTGCCGAGTAGGTCTGCCAGCCGCCGCCGTCGAGGTTGTACTCGGTCGAGGCGAGGCCCCAGTTCGACCTGTCGGTGCCGGTCAGCGTCACGGTCGGCGCGGCGCGGTTCCAGCCGGCGCTGTTGGCGTGCGGGGCCAGCGACGCGGTGGTCCTCGGTCCGGAAGTCGGCGCGGGCGGGCTCGCGTCGACGTGGAAGGAGTCGAATCCGACCTGGAGGTCGGTGGTGGCGCCGGCGCGGTTGAACGCGAACAGCCCGACCTGCGGGTTGTTCAGGGTCGCTCCCGTGGTCCAGACCGGCACCCACGTCGTCCCATCGAGGGAGTACGACGTGGAGTAGTGCGCGCCGCTCTTGCTCATCCGCAGCCAGATGGTGTTGTCGGCGGGCAGGATCGCGTTGGCGTTGAGGGTGTTCAGCGTCTGTGTGACCTGGACGCCGTTGAGGTTGTCCTCCAGCGCCGTGTTGAACTGGATGTTCGTGGGCGAGGTCGCCTCGAGGTCGAACTTGAGGTAGTTGTCGTCGTCCTGGTAGGCGATGATGCCGCCCTGCTGGGTCGCCGCGTTCGGGCGGTGGTTGAAGGCGAGCTTGGTCGTCTGCGTCCAGTCCCCGAGCGCGGGCTGGAGCAGGATGTTCTGTGCGGTGTTCGTCGTGGTGGTCAGGTCGCCGGTCTTCGGCGTGATGGTCAGCGAGCCCGGGTTCGTCGACAGGCTCCAGTCTGCCGGTGCTTCGCGAACCCAGTGCCACTGCGACCCGAGCGTCGAGCTGTCGAATTCGTCGCTCGACCCCTGCCTCGCGAAGTTGATCTGGTATTTCGCGACGATCCCGTCCGGCCCGGTTGAGGTCACCGTCGCCACGCCCGGCACCGAGGTCGCCTGGGTGATCGAGACCTTGCCGGTGGACCCGGTCGCGCTGATCTGGGGCGCCGCGCTCACCCCGTTCGGGACGACGACGTCGTAGTCGGTCACGTCGGGGTTGAAGCCCGCCAGTTGCTGCCCGTTGACCTTTAGGCCGTTCAGGTCGGACAGCACCCGCACGACGAAGGAGGTGCTGGCGCTCTTGCCCTTGTAGCGCACCGTCGCGGTGACCGTCGCCGCCCCGTTGGCCACGGTGCGGATCTTCCCGTTGTGGTCGACCGAGACGACCTGCGGCCGGTCACTGGAGTAGCTGAAAGTCATCCCGGCCGGGAAAGACTTGCTCTGCCCCGGCGCGATCCAGCCGGAGAGGCTGTCATCGTTCATCGCGACGGTCAGGCCCGGATCGATCGTGACCCCTTCGGGGAACATCACCCGCTGCGAGATGCCGCGGGCGTCGTCGGTGGTCATGATGCGCGGTTGCGCCGTGAGGACGCTCGGCTTCGGGGTGAGCGCGCCTTTCACGTTGATCGTGCCCTGCGCCTGGATGTCGCTGTCCGCGCTGGAGGTGCTCAGCTGGATGCCGTACGCGCCCGGGTCGACCTCGAAGCGCTGGTCCTTCTCGTTGTAGAAGGCCAAATCGGCGATCTTGATCGGCAGGGTCACCCGCTTGGTGTGCCCGGCCGGGACGGAGACCTTCTGGAAGCCTTCGAGCCGCTTGATGGGCCGCTCCAGGGACGGGTCCGCGTTCGGCGTGTTCACGTACAGCTGCACGACCTCGTTGCCGTCGCGCGAGCCGGTGTTTTTGACGTCGACGCTGACGTTGATCGTGCCATCGGCGTTGGGCGTGCGGTCGGAGATGCGCAGGTTCGAAAAGTCGAAGTTCGTGTAGCTCAGCCCGTAGCCGAACGGGTAGGAGACCGGGCCGTTGAAGTACATGTAGGTCCGACCGTTGGGACCGACGGGCCGCAGCGTGTAGCTGGAGGTGCTCGGGAGCTGGTTCACGCTCTGGTACCAGGTCTCCGGCGTGCGGCCGCTCGGGTTGTACTTGCCCAGCAGCACGTCGGCCAGGGCGTCGCCCTTGCGCATGCCGTTGAACGAACTCCACAGGATCGCCGGAGTTGTCGACTCGAAGGACGACACGTCCTGGGCGCCGATCGTCTCCATCACGCCGATGGTGTCCGGGTTGACCGCGGAGACCTGGCTGATCAGCTGCCCCTGCAGGCCGGGCAGCGCCAGCGAGCTGCGGTCGCGGTCCTCGGTGCCGGTGGTGCCGTTCGAGGAGGTGGAGTCCATGCCCGCGTACACGATGACGTAGTCGTAGTCCGCCGCCGCGGCGACGGCCGCCGGGTCGATCGCCGTGCAGCAGTTGCCGGCGTTGGTACCGGTACCCGTGAAGCCCTTGAGGTAGTCCACCTGCGCCGACGGGTTGACCGCCTGGATCGCGGCCTTGATGCCCGCGTACGGTGTCACCTCGTTGGCCTGGCCGGCCGCGTTCTGAATCGAGGAATAGCCGCCCAGGTAGAAGTTTGAGTTGTTGGCGTACGAGCCGAGCACGAGCACCTTGAACGAGCCGCTGGCCGGCACCGACATCGGCAACAGCTTCCCGGTCGAGCCGTCCTTGCGGGTGGTCGCGGAGTTCTTCAACAGCACGAGCGACGCGTCGGCCGACTCGCGCGCCAGGTCCAGCCGCGCCGAGGTTTCGGTGGGGGCCGTCGCGTTGTTCCATGGATACACGCCGTAGGACTGGTCACGCGCGACGGCCTGGGTCAGCCACGGCACCTTGCTGTTCGGGTCGAACTCGCCGAGCTTCATCCGGTTGGTGAACAGCCGGGTCGCGGACACGTCGAGGTCGTTGACCGTGGTCAGGCCGGTCGGCGTCGTGATCTGCATGCCCAGCGCGTTCATCGCACCGCCCGCGGTCGTCGACGGCGACGTCGGGCCCCGGTAGCTGCTTCCGGTGCCGTCGGTGTAGCCGGCGTTGCATTCGGCGTCCTCACCCGAGCCGAGCGTGTAGGCGAACTGCTCGACGTCGGTGACCGGGTGCCCGGCCCCGTCCGGTTGCCACTGGTGCCGCTTGCTGACCTCGTTGACCGCGTCGCAGTCGCCGGTGAAGTATCCCTGAAAGCCGAACGTCTCGCGCATCAGCGTGTCGTTCAGGAAGGTGTTCGCCGCCGACGGCACGCCGTTGATCTCGTTGTAAGAGCTCATCACCGCGCCGTTCTGATCGTCCTGGACGATTTTGCGGAACGGCATGGTGTAGTACTCGCGGATCGTGCGCTCGTCGGCGTTCGACGACCCGTTGAGCCGGCCGTTCGGGTCGGCGTTGGAGGTGCCCTCGGTGTTGTTCATCGCGTAGTGCTTCAGCGTGGTCGTCGTCTTGTAGAAGCCGTCACCGCCGGGCAGGAGATCTCCGTTCTGGTCCTTGCCCTCCATGCCGTTGACGAACTGCCCGGCGACCTGCGCCTCGAGCAGCGGATCCTCGCCGTACGACTCGTCGTTGCGGCCCCATCGGGGATCGCGGGCCAGGTTGACGGTGGGCGAGTAGAAGTCCAGGTCGAGCCGGTTCTGCCGGACGATCTCGCGCGCCTCGTCCGACTCCGCCTGGGCGACCTGGTAGGTCAGCGCGGGATCCCAGCTCGACGCCCGGGACAGGTCGATCGGGTAGGAAGTCGTGTCCGTGAGGGTGGCCGCGTTGCCCGACGGGTTCAGCGACTCGGCGTTGATCCCGTGCAGCGCCTCGTTCCACCAGCCGTACGCGGGGACGCCCTGGATCAGGACGGTGACGGCGGCGCCGTACCCGTACCCCTTCGACAGCGCCGGCGAGAACGCCACGCCGCTGCCGAGGTCCTGCGCGGCCACGCCACTCGCGTGCGAGCGGGTCAGCGGCGAGCCCAGCGTGACGCCGGTGCCGTCCGCGCCCGCCGTGCCGACCGCCTGGATCGAGGTGAACTCCTGGTTCGCGCCACCGGCCGCGTCGAGGCGGATCCGCTCACCAGCGACCAGGTTGGCCACCGATGCCACCTTGACCGCGGTGTCACCGGGCGCCGCCGCCGCGACGAGGGTTGTGGCGGTCCGGGCCGCCGTACCCACCGAGGAGACCGTGACGCTCTCAGGCTTGCTCACCGGGCCGATGGTCAGTTTCGTACCCGCCGCGATGCCGGCGACGGAGCCGAGGACGACGCTTGTGTCACCGGGGCTTGTGGGACCGGCCAGCGTGGTCATCGAGTTGCCGAAGTATCCGGTCAGCAGCGGGTTTTGCGCGCTGGTGATGGCTGGTGCCTGACTCGAGACGAGTTGACTGGCGCGCTGCGCCGGCGTCAGTCTCGCCACGAGGTCGGCGGCGCGTTCGGCAAACGAATAGGACGGATCCAGGTAGATCGGTGTTCGCGGCGCCGCCCGCACCGCGTTGGTGGACGCGGCCATGAGCGGCGCCACCGTGCACAGGCACACCACCATAGGGACGATCGCGATCCGAGCAGTCAGATATCGCCAGCTCACCATGGACTCCTCCACCCCACGATGCCGGTTGACCGACGTCGATCATTGCGAAGAAGTTACGCATGGTTTTCGTACAAAGTCAACGATATCAATAAGGATTAGTCGGACTTGCAGCGATAGTACTGAGTGGAAGCGGCATAGATCCACTGCCACGCGGGGTACTCCACCCCCAAATAATGTCGTAATTGAACTAAGCTCCCCGAGTGACCACCCCAGCCGTACCGCAGACACCGCACCCGCTGGCTCCTCGAGACCTGAACCTGCTGCGTGTCATCGAGTCGATCTACCGCCACCCGGCCTCGAGCCGCGCCGACATCGCCCGCCGAACCGGGCTATCGCGCGCAACCGTCTCGACCGTCGTGGAAGAGCTCGACGCCGTCGATCTGATCCACGAGCGCGATGCCGCGGACGACGGTCGTCAGCGGGGCACCGGACGCCCGCCGACCCTGCTGTCACTGGTGCCGCGCGCCGCGTTCGCGGTCGGCATCGACATCGGCCACCAGCACGTCCGGATCACGATCTGCGATCTGGCCGGCGATCCGATCGCCGACGATTGGTCACGCGCGCAGGTCGACGACGCTCCCGAACAGACCCTCGATCTGGCGCGGGACCTCGTCCGGCAGGCGATGCGCACCGCGGGTGTGACCTCGGAGCAGGTGCTCGGGGTCGGCATGGGCCTGGCCGCGCCCGTCAACACCCGCACCGGCGACGTCGAGTCCGACGGGATCCTGCCCGGCTGGCAGGGCATCTCCCCCGCGGCCGAGATGCGACGCCGGCTGGGTCTGCCCATCCAACTCGCCAACGACGCCAACGTGGGCGCCCTCGGTGAGAAGGTGTTCGGTGCCGGGCGCGGCGTCGACGACATGACCTACATCCGGCTGTCCGCAGGCGTAGGCGCCGGCCTGATTGTCGGCGGGCAACCGTACCAGGGCTCGCTGGGCATGGCGGGCGAGATCGGGCACGTCTGCGTCGACCCGAGAGGACAGATCTGCCGCTGCGGCAACCGCGGATGCCTGGAGACGGTGGCCAGCCCGGTCGCCGTGGCCAGACTGCTCGAACACAGCACCGGCCGACCGACAACGTTCGCCCAACTACTGGACCTCGTCAACTCCGGTGACCGCGGCGCCCGGCGCGCGGTCGCCGACGCGGGCGAGGCGATCGGCATGACCGTCTCCTGGGTGGTCAACGTTCTCAACCCGCAACTCGTCGTCGTCGGCGGCGAACTCGCCGCAGCCGGCGACGTACTGCTCGACCCCATCCGCGCGGGCATCAACCGCCACAGTCTGGCCGTCGCGGCCACCGGCGTCCGCGTCACCGGCGGCGTACTTGGCGATCGCGCGGAGGTCCTCGGCGCCGCCGCACTGGTCCTGGCCCGGTCGCCGCTGGCACTGACCGAACGCGTCAGAGCGTGAGTGCGGGAGACGACCGTGCGGCCCCACCGACCAGTCGGCGGCGTCGGCCGCAGGCGCCGGGCCGCGGTGAATCCACCGCGGCCCGGCGATGTCGAGCGGCTGTCGCTGGCGGTGTCGTACGCCGCCTGCTCCCACCATACCGTCGGCGGTCAGCGCCGCGGCCACGGCCGGCGGGTTACGCCGCGGCGTCCCGGCGATAGCCCACCCGTACCTCATCGACCAGGCGCTCGCGGGCCAGGCACCGGTCGAAGCGGAACGAGTCAGCGAGTGAACGTGCTTCCTCGACCCCGAGGCCGGTGAAGCACCGGCAGAAGCCCCACACCATGGGTTCGGCGAGCATGATGTGCCGGACCAGTACGGCGATCCACTGCTTGCTCCCGAAGGGCATCGGGTCGAAGTCCGGGAACTCCTCGTCGAACGTGCGCTCGATCGGATCGAGCAGATGGCGCACTCCGGTGTCCACCGACCCCCACGCGTCCACAGCGAGGCGGGCCTTCTTGGTCAGTACCGGTGCGATCCGCTGGATGTACGGGGAGGCGGGGTCGGCGTACACCAGGCCCTGCAGTCCGATGTCCTTGTAGGTCCACACCCGATCGGCGACCCCGATCCGGGCATCCCATCGATCGGATCCGCCAACTGGTCGGGCGGCCTGACCGCGACCGAGCACCTCATCGGCCTGGGTCACCGTCGAATCGCGATGATCGCCGGCCTGCCCGCGCTGCTGTGCACCCAGGCGAGACTCGCCGGGTATCGCGTCGGTCTGGAGCGGGCCGGCATCACCCCAGACCCGGACCTGGTCCGCTTCGGCGACCACTTCCCGCCCAGCGGATACACCGCGGCGATGGAGTTGCTGGACCTGCCGGACCGACCGACTGCCATCTTCGCCGGTACCGACCTGCAGGCCTTCGGCGTGTACCAGGCACTGCAGGCACGCGGCGTGCGAGTCCCCGCCGACGTGAGCGTGGTGGGTTTCGACGATCTGGCCGCCTGCGACTGGGTGACCCCACCCCTCACGACGGTGCGGCAACGGCTGGAGGAGATGGCGCGGATGGCGGTTCAACTTCTCCGGGAGCGCGACAGCGCCCAACCCGCGGAACCAACCCGGGTCGAACTGGCCACCTCACTGGTGATTCGGGAAAGCACCGCGCCGCCTGCGAGCAGGTAAGGGTCAACCTCGGCGACGAAGCAGTCGAGCAGTCAAACTCGCCGTTACCGTACTGTTATCTTCTGGCGGATTCAACCAGCGATATCATGACCATCGAATTTGTTCATCCAACTGACAAATAGGAGCTCGCTGGTCGACGGCACCGCCATCCGACACCCGACCACCACTTCTGGGCATCCCCGTCATCCCCCGACAGAAACGGGAGTTGCTGATGTTTGCTGCGCCCATCTGGCCTGGTAACGATCCGCCGCTTCTTCTTACGCCTGGCTGAAGGTTCCCTTCCCCTGCGTCAGCGGACTGCCCTGGTCGCGATCGATGAGGCCTGACACGACCCGCCGCCGTGGCGGGCGTGCCGTGCGCCGATAGGCCCGCGCGAGCCAACAAGCCCTACGGAACGACAGACCCGTCCCGATGCCACCCGCGGCATCGGGATAGCTACCCCACGGCCTTGAGCCGGCGCGCCAACTGTTGGTACGCCGGACGGTCACGCATGCCCGAGCACCGCGATCCACGGACGTGCGACAAGCGAAAAGGAAGCGTGCATGGACGAGACCACCGGTACCTCAGACCACCCGACCAAGGGGGTCACCAGGCGTAACCTGATCGTCGGCACCGCCGCCGCGGCCGGTGCCGCTGGCGCGATGACCCTGCTGGGTCAGCCAACCGCGGCGTTTGCCGGCAAGACCCCTCCGCCGAGCGGGCCGGCCGGCGTGGACGACGAGTACCTGATGACGCTCACGAACGACCCGACCGACGTGCTCAGCGGGATCGACTACGACTACCTGACCTATCCGGGCGTCGACGTATTCATGTACAACAATGGATACAACGGGACGTTCGGCGACGAGCACCTCAGCGGCATCACCGTGACGCTGCACGGTCAGCGCGTGGCGGGTAATGGTGACATCCACCTGCTGCCCGTGCCCGAGCAGTGGGACGCCGCGGCACCGGCCTCGTCCTCGCCGATCACCACCGCCGCGCGCCAGTACGACCGGACCAACAACGTCATCACCCTGCCCATGAAGTACGTCTACGCGACCGGTCCGACCGTTACTACCGAGCTCTCGATGAAGTACAACCTGAAGGCGACGCCCGAGCCTGGCGGGTTCCGGCTGGAAGTGACCCTTCAGGATGACCTGCCCAAGCAGCTCGCGGGCTCGGCAGCGTTCAACCTCGAGTTCATCCCCTCCCTGTACAAGTCCAAGAGCTACCAGGTCGACAGCACCGGCAACGGCACGTACGACACCTACGGCGTCTTCCCGCTCGCGCCGGAAGATCCCATGGACGAGGACTGGCCCCGCCCGACTCTCGTGGGTAACGCCTGGTACGTCGACCAGTGGAACACGGAGAAGGGCGACGCCCAGCCACGCGCGCTGGCCCGCGGCTACAAGTTCTCGCTGGCGCCCGAGGACGACCTGGTCAGGATCACCGTCGAGTCTGACGAGCTGCTGTCCATCTACGACGGCCGGAACCGTTCGCAGAACGGCTGGTTCACGATGAGCTCGAAGATCCCGCTCGGCGCTAAGGCGGGACAGACCGTGGCGACCTGGCACATCAAGGCGCCCGTGCAGCCCAACTGGGTGCGCAAGCCGAACCTGGCCCACAGCCAGGTCGGATACGGGACGGGCCTGTCGAAGGTCGCCGTCATGGAGATCGACAAGAACGACACTGGCGCTCCCAGCAGCGCGACCCTGGTGCAGCTGAACGCCGACGGCAGCTACACGGCGGTCTTCACGGCCGACCTGGGCGCCGCCCGTCCCTGGGCCCGCTACAACTACTGCGACTTCGATTTCAGCTCGGTCAAGACCCCCGGCATCTACGCCATCGAGTACGCCGGGCTGCGATCGGAGGTCTTCCCGATCGGGGACGATGTCTACGACCGGGCCTGGCAACCGGCGCTGAGTGGGTTCCTCACCGTCGCGATGGACCACATAGAGCTGCGCGAGGGCTACCGGATCTGGCACGGCGCCCAGCACATGGACGACGCCCGGTTGGGCGAGCCCTTCGCCAATTCGCCCACCACGGGCAACTCCATCAGCTGGTTCGACGGTCAGAGTGTGGCTCTCGAGCCGGCCATCCCGCAGGTGGTGAAGGACAAGGGCCTAGAGCCCGGCGACCGCATCCCTGGGCTGAACCAGGGCGGCTGGTGCGACGCCGGCGACTTCGACCTCCAACTCGGCAGCAACCTCACCGTGCTGCAGAACCTCATCTACACCGCCCAGACGTTCAACAACCTCGACGGTTACGACACCGTGTCGGTGACCTGGGACCCGGAGACCGGCGGGACGGCCGAGATGCACCGCCCCGATGGCGTGCCGGACATTGTCCACCAGGTCAAGCACGGCGCCCTGCAGATCCGCGCGCAGATCGAGAACGTCGGGATCGTCAGCGGGACGATCGAGGTGCCGAGCCTCCGCCAGTACACCCACCTGGGAGACGGCTCGACCGACACCGACGGGTACATCTACGACCCGAGCCTGGACGAGAACGAGATCGTCGAGCGTGACGGGAAGGTCTACTCCGGCAAGAACGACGACCGGATGCTCATGACCGGTGGGAGGCCCGGGACCGCTCTGCTGGGCGGTCCGTCCATCGGCATGGCGGGCGCGGCGGCCGTCCTCAAGGGCTACGACGATGCCTTCGCCGCCGACTGCCTGACCACAGCCGAGACGATCTGGGCCAATGAGGGTCAGGCCGCCATCAACAGCACCAACGGGGGTTCCCGCGGGAACGCGTTCAACACGCTGGTGCAGCTGATCCTGGCCACCGAGGCGCACGGCAAGACCGCGGACTACGCCACCTACACGGCGAAGCTCGTGGAGCTGCTCGCGAAGGCGCCGGCCGGCACGACCAACCCGTTCAGCACGTTCCTGCCGATCACGACCTACTACTCGGCCGCCCTGGTCCTCGATCAGATGGACAAGGTCCAGCCGGGCTACCGCGACCAGGTCACGAGCGCCACCGTCGCCGCGGCGGGAATCTACGCGTACGACACCACGACGCCGTTCGGCTTCTCCGAGAGCCTGACGGCCACCTGGGGTCCGGGCTCCGGCAAGTTCCAGACGGCATTCAACGCCACGATGCTGTTGAAGAACCTCGGCACCTCCACCGCCGGGCTCGAACCGCTGAAGGACGTGGTCCTGCGCGGCGTCAACTACACGGTGGGTAACCACCCCTACAACGACACCTCCTGGGTGACCGGCGTCGGGGTCAAGTCCCACCAACTGCCGTACAACTCCAACCGGGCGGACGGCGGCAAGATCCTGGGCTCCATCGTGCCGGGATACCTCAACTTCAAGCCCAACTTCCCCGAGTCCCTGGACAACTTCGCCTTCCTCTGGGCCGAGAACGAGTCCACGGTCAGCACGGTCAGCACCTGGATCGCGCCCGCGCGGATGGCCGCGGACCTGGCCCACGAGGCGGCCGCCAAGGTCGGGCCGGCGGCGTCCAAGGACTTCAGCGGCAAGTACTCGATGAAGGTACAGGAGACCAGCAACGGCACGGGGATGCCGTACGAAACCCTGGCCACCCCGGGCTTCGAGCTGTTCATGTACAACACGACCTTCTCCGGGGTCTTCGGCGACCAGCACTGCGCCGGTGTGGAACTGGTACTGCACGGCGAGCGGGTGGCCACCAACGGTGACATCCATCTGCTGCCGACGCCGGAGCAGTGGGACGCCACTCCCGCCCCGATCCTGAAGGGGCGGTCGTCCGACAAGGGAAGCAAGACGGTCAGCGCGTCGCTCACGCTGCCGGGCACGAAGGACGGCAAGAAGCCCGCGGTGAACTACACCCTGAAGGCGACGCCGGAGCCCGGTGGGGTAAAGCTGACCGTGGTGCTGGACAAGCCGCTGCCGCCCGATCTGGAGGGCGTGGCCGGGTTCAACCTCGAGTTCGTCCCCGACCGCTACCGGACGAAGAGCTACCAGACCGACACCAACGGCGACGGCACGTACGACGACTTCGGCTACCTGCCGCTGCTGCCCTTCGACGAGATGGAGTTGAAGGAGCGCGCCCGCACCGAGGACCAGGCCTGGTACGTCAAGGAATGGAACAAGGACCGCGGCGATTACCAGCCGGTCCCGCTCACCACGGGCAAGACCATCACGCTGGCGCCCGAGGATCCCGAGAACCGGATCAGGATCACCTCCGACAGCGGTGACCTTCAGCTGCTGGACGGGCGCAACCGCGCCCAGAACGGCTGGTTCGTCGTACGGACGCTGTTCAAGTCGGGCAGCACCGAGCTGGTGTGGCACATCAAGGCCGACGTCGCCAAGGACTGGACCCGTCAACCCAACATCGGGCACAGCCAGGCCGGCTACGCACCCAACCAGTCCAAGGTGGCGGTGCTCGAGCTCGACGTGAACCACAAGGGCCCGGACACGGCCACCCTGGAGCAGGTGCACCCCGACGGGACGTTCACGAACGTCTTCACCGGCAAGCTGGGCAAGGCCAAGCGCTGGCTGCGCTACGACTACCGGAGCTTCGACTTCTCGAAGGTCACCGCTCCCGGTCTGTACCGCGTCAACTACGACGGCGTACGGACCAAGGTGTTCGTGATCGCTGCCGACGCGTACGACAAGGTCTGGCAGAAGACCCTTGTCGGGTACCTCGCCAAGCAGATGGACCACATCGCCGTACGGGAGGCCTACAAGATCACCCATGCGGCCTCGCACATGGACGACGCGATCATGTGGCCGCTGTTGGGTGAGCCGTTCCGTGACGAGGCCGCGTACGACGGCACCTGGTTCGACGGGCAGAACTTCGCACCCACCAGCCGGACCAACACCAAGTACCAGTCGCTGGAACACATCCCCGGCCTGGCCGTGGGTGGTTGGTACGACGCCGGCGACTTCGACCTCGAAGCCACCCGTCACGCGGAGGTCATCGAGGATCTGGTGATCGCCTGGCGCGAATTCAAGCCCGCGTACGACACCCTGGACGTGACGTGGGACGCCACGACGGGCGGCATGGTGGAACTGCACCGCCCGGACGGCACGCCCGACCTGCTCCAGCAGATCAAGCACGGCGTGCTGAACGTCCTGGCACGGATCGAGGCCATCGGCTACAACTTCAAGGTGGTCGAGGTGCCCACGCTTCGCCAGTACACCCACCTGGGTGACGGGGCGAGGGACACCGACGGCTACATCTACGACCCGTCGTTGGGCGAGAACGAGCGCAACGGCCTGCGCGCCGGCAAGCAGGACGACCGGCTCGCGATGGTCGGGCTCAAGGACACGAACCTGCAGTACACGGCGGCCTGCGCGTTGGCCGCGGCGGCCAGCGTCCTGAAGGAGATCGACAGTGCGCTCGCGACCAGGTGTCTCGACGCCGCCAAGGACATCTGGGCGACCGAGAAGGCGATCCTCTCGCTGGACGGAATCTCCCCGACGGACACCAGGGCGATCTCGGCGGCCCAGCGCCAGATGGCGGTCGAGTGGAACGCCGCCATCGAGTTGTTGATCGCGACCGGAGACTCGAAGTACAAGGACGCGATCAACGCTCTCTGGCCTCTGATGAGGGTTGCCAACGGCCAGACCCTGTCCTTCGGCGGCGGTGGCTGGAAGGCGGCGCTCGTCCTCGACCAGATGGACCGGGCGTTCAAGGACAGCTTCAAGTCGGCCATGAGGGACTACAAGGTGGCGTACGACGAGTCCGTCGCCGACAACCCGTACGGGGTTCCGCCCACCGTCGGAATGTGGGGCGGCACCACCGGGGTGCTCGACATGGGTATCAAGATGTACTTCCTGCACAAGGTGGATCCGCAGTCGATCAGCTCGGACTACACCCTGAGGTCGGCGACCTACATTCTCGGGACCCATCCGCACAACGACACCTCGTGGGTTTCCGGAGTGGGAACGTCCTCAGTGGAGCATGGCTACGGCAACACGCGGGCGGACGACACGTTCGTAGCCGGTGGCGTCGTTCCGGGCTACGTCCAGATCATGCCGGACCTGCCTGAGGCCAAGGACCAGTTCGGCATGCTCTGGTTCGAGAGCGAGTACGTCATCGACACCGCGGCCAAGTGGATCTTTGTCGGCAACGCCATCAACGCCCTGGTGCGCGAGCCTGCCGGCCCGCCCACCGGTCCCGCTGCCCCGCCGACCGGCCCCACCGGCCCGGCAGTCCCGCCGACCGGTCCCGGGCCGAGGTGACGTTGACCCCACGAGGGCTGATTCCGGGGTGAGGGTACCGGCAAGGCCCACGAGGCTGGTGGTCGAAGCGGCGAAGGCGGCGGCCAGCTAGTTCAACGCGAATGATTCCCGGTGTGGCGTCGTCCCGCGGTGCCGCACCGGCGGAACGCTCTCCACGTGCTCGGCCGGTCCTTCGGACCGGCCGAGCACGCTGCGTTCTTGGTCATCCTTTACCCACCGGGCGCGGCCACCGCGTCCGTGCCACCGTGATCAGCTGCGCAGGCTCCACTGTTGGTTGCTGCCACCGTTGCAGGACCACAGGATGACCTTCGTACCGTTCGCCGTACCCGCACCGTTCGCGTCCACGCACCTACCCGACTGCACCCCGGTGATGGTCCCGTTGGAATTGACATTCCACTGCTGATTCGCCTGACCGTTGCAATCCCAAATAACCACCGCCGTGCCGTCGGCGGTACCCTGACCAGTCGCATCCAGACACTTGCTGCCGTACACCTGAAGCTGCTTACCCGACGTGTACGTCCACCGCTGGTTCGACCCACCCCAGCAGTCATACAACTGCACCTGGGCACCATTGGCCGTACTCTGCCCCGACACATCCAGACACCGACCCGACTGACCACCCACGACCTCGACGTTCTGCTGCCCGCCGCCACCGCCGGTGGAGGCGCCGTAGCCGGCGGCGGTGATGTTCGCCTGGACGGCGTTCTCGGTCGCGTCGCTCGGGTACCCGGCGATGATGGCTCCTTCGAAGAACTCACCGACCCCGGTGACGCTGTTGTCCCCGCCGGTGCCGAGCAACAACGAGCTGTCCGTCTTCATCGGCGAGTACCCGTTGGGCAGCGCCCCGGAGTACGGGGTCGTCAATCCCCCACTGCTGGCATTGCCGTACTTGAGCGTGAAGTTGCTCGTGCCGTTGTTCTTCTCCCACGCGGACACGAACGGGAAGTGCACTCCGGAGTTGTTCGGATCCTTGTTCGATCCCGTGTTCGTGTGGTACATGCCGTTCTCCAGGTCGGCCTCGACCCACGGCCCACTGCCCACACAGTTGCCGAACCAGCACGCGGTGCCCCACTCGATCGCGTTCATCGTCGCGTTGCCCGTGTCGGTGTGCGAGTTCTCACCGCTGCCGTAATCGAAGCAGCACCACTGGTTGACGAGGTTCGACGATGTGATCATGTAGATGCCCTCGGGCTGCGACCCCGTCGGCGCGCCCTTGGCGTTGTCCACCCGGTATCCGACGCCCTGCGTCACCTTCACGCCGTATGCCTTCTGCCCGCCGACAGTCACCGGCAACGCCTTGGCATCCGCCCCGACATCCGCGCCGTTCGCCCCAGGCCCCTTCCAGTACCCACCCCACGAGATCGGCAGGTCGTTGTGGTTCGACGTCTGGTCGAAGATCTTGGTGATGACGCAGGAGGTATTGGCGCAGAACGAGTCCTGCGTCGCCGCGTTCACCACACCACCCGCGGAGAGCACCCCGATGTTCGAGTACTGCTTATCGGACGCCCGCTGCACCTGGTAGAGCGGCCCGTTGTACGTCCCGAACAACGCCCGCGTGGTGCTGTGCGCCGCGATACACGGCGTACCATCGCTGGCGTAGATGTCGCACGGCATCGACGTCGCGGCCTGGGCACTACCGACGCCGGCGAGCGCACTCGCCGCCAGTGCGCCGACCAGTCCCACGGCGAGCAGTATCGCCCGTAGCCGCGCCTTTTTGAGCCTGCTGATGAACATCGTGTTTCCCTTCATGGTTGGGACGGACTCGACGACCCGAACGGCTGTGAACGGCAGCCGGTGCGGTTCAGTCCTGGTCCACTTCTTCGTTGGCGCCGCCGTTGCTGGTCAGATCCGCGCTCAGCCGCGCAGGCTCCACTGCTGGTTGCTCCCACCGTTACAGGTCCGCAAAATGATCTTCGTGCCGTTGGCGGTACCGGCGGCGTTCGCGTCCACGCACTACCCGATTGCACTCCGGAAATCGTGCCGTCTCCGGACGGCCACGGGTATTGGCTGCTCGCGTGTTGGTCCCCGACGCGTGACGGCCGGCAGCGTTCGGCGTCGCATGCACGCCCGTCGTGTGGTCGCCTGACGAAGATGTCCTCTCACCGAAACCGGTATCGGCGACTGCCGGATGGTCCGGTGAGAGGACACCGTCGTCTGCGCTTGTGGCCGTTCAGGGCAAACACAACCGAGGGCTACCGGAGGTGACCCGAACCCCTCGACCCGCGAGTCACCCTCTAACGCTGCAGGGTCAGGAGGCCTGGCCGCCACGGCAGTTGGTCGTAGCTGCCGCCCGCACTGGGAGACTTGCCCTGGTAGAGCAGTTGCAGGTTACAGGGGTCGATGGTCATGGTCTGGTCGGGATTGTTGCGGACCAGGTCACCATGGCTGATGTCGTTGGTCCAGGTGGCGCCGCTGTTGGCCTTGCCCGCGAAGGGGTTGCTCTCGCTGCTGGCCTGCGGGGTCCACGAACCGCTGAGGCTGGAGGCCGTGAAGGAGCGGAAGTAGCGTCCCTGGCTGCCAATCGCTTCGACGATCATGAGGTACTGGTTCTGGCCCTGGACCTTGTAGACCTGTACCGCCTCGAACAGGTTGTTGGTCGAGTCGCTCAGGACGGTCGTGTAGGACGAGCCGAAGCTGCCCGGGAAGTTTCCGATCGGCATACTCGCCCGGTAGATGTTGCCGTTGTCCCCGGCGAAGAACAGATACATGTTCGAGCCGTCACCGATCAGAGTCTGGTCGATCGGGCCGGTGCCGGAGTTGGAAATGCTGCCGGTAAAGAGCGGCTGCGGCGAGGACCAGCCGTTGGCGTTGGTGGGGTCGCTCGACGTCCGGTAGATGAAGGGCCAGGCGCCCCACTGGTAGGCCAGTACCCAGATGTTCTTTGGCGCGAAGTAGAACAGCGTGGGCGCAACTGTCGCCTGGCTCATCCCGTTCTGGCTGGCCGAGGCCATGTCGGACCAGTTCGTGAAGGGACTGAAGTTCATCGAGCCGTACGACGACCCTGAGACGTTCGACCCGTAGACCAGGTGCTTGCCGTTGTAGACGACGTTGGTGAAGTCCTTGAGCGATACCCAGCCGTGCTGCGGCGTTGCCAACGCACCAGTGGATGTCCAGTGGTACGTCGCCGGGAGAGAGCACGTGCCGCCTCCGGTCGGGGTCGGGGTCGGGGTCGGTGACGTGGTCGACAGACCGGTCCATTTCTGGTTGGAGCCGCCGTTGCACGTCCAGATCTCCACCGCGGCGCCGTTGGCCGTACCGCCGCCCGTCACGTCCAGGCACAGCCCGGACTCCACCCCGACCACGCTGCCATCGGAGTTGAGCCGCCACTGTTGGTTGGCCCCGCCGCTGCACGTCCAGATCTGCACCCGGGTACCGGCGGTCCGCGCATGGTTGGGCACATCCAGGCACTTGTTGCCGTACACCGTCAGCTGGTTGCTGGCGGTCGACGTCCACCGCTGGTTGGCCCCGCCCGAGCAGTCATAGATCTGCAGGAGGGCGCCATCTGTCTGGCTCTGGCCCACCACGTCCAGACACCGGCCCGAACCAACGCCACGCACGGCGCCGGTGACATCCGCTCGAGCCGGGCTGGCCACCACCGTCACTGCGAACGCCACTGCGGCCGCGGCGACCGTGGCGAGCGCCGTGATCAGCGCTTGACGCCTGCGACCGCCTCTTCCTCTGTTCATAACGAGCTCCCTTCGAGTCAGCCTTGAGTCCAGTTCTGATTGCTCCCGCCGTTGCACATCGAGATCTCCACCGCGGTGCCGTTGGCCGTACCACCGCCCGTCACCTCCAGGCGCAGCCCGGACTCCACCCCGACCACACGGCCACCGGAGTCGTACAGGAATCGCGACACATCAATGTTACCGCTAACACTCCGGGCAAGCCTGACGCCTACAGCGAGCCATGTCGATGCATACGCCGTACCCACAAATCGGACGCCGGAAGGCGAACGGGGGCGGCGCGGCGACCGTCGGGCCGCCGCGTCGCCGGGGGTACTCGAGGGTCAACTCGGACTACAGGAGACCGATGGCCAGGTCCATTGGCCATTGGGCGAGACCGTGAAGCCCCAGTTGTTGCCACTTCCGTTGGGTTTGGCGACCATCACGTACTGGCTCGGCCAGCTGGCGCTGACGTTCCAGGTGGAGTAGACGACCGCGGGAGACACCATGTTCACCGTCACGGTCCAGGTGCTGGAGCCGCTGACCGAGACGTTGAGGTTGTACCAGTTGCTGCCCTGCGATTGCGCCGACAGCGTCGCGGTGCAGCCGCCGCCACCACCGCCACCGCCACCGCCACCGCCGCCGCCACCACCGCCACCACCGCTGCTGCCACCGTGGTTCACCGTCACGCTGGAGCTGCCGCTACCGCCGCCCCAGGCCTCGGTCGCCATGATCTGGTAGTTCATCGAACCCAGGTTC
The DNA here is from genome assembly GCF_039543385.1 of Rugosimonospora acidiphila. Classification (NCBI taxonomy): domain Bacteria; kingdom Bacillati; phylum Actinomycetota; class Actinomycetes; order Micromonosporales; family Micromonosporaceae; genus Rugosimonospora; species Rugosimonospora acidiphila. The sequence continues at coordinate 14,657 of NZ_BAABJQ010000008.1, read as the reverse complement.
ATCCCGTGGCTGGCCCAAGCACTGACGAAGTTGGAAAAGGTGATGGTCCCGCTGCTCCTGGGCGAGGTCCGGATCGCCAGGTACTGCCAGAAGGTGGTGGTGCCCTGGATGGAGGGCTGGTTGACCTGCTGGTGCTTGATGATGGTGTACGTGCCGCCGTCGCTGGTCATCGTGCCCATGTTGGTGCCGGCCGTGTTCGGCGAGCCCCTCCAGTTGTCGATGACGTAGTACTCGACCAGTGGGTCGGTCGACCAGCCGTAGAGTGACATCAGCGCGGTGCCGCCGGAGCCGTTGAGGCTGCCGTTGTAGGTCACCGACTGGGTGCTGCCGGGGTTCCAGCCCACTCCGGCGACGAAGTCGCCGACGCCACTCCAGTTGCTGGAGTAGCTGTTGTTCGAGTTCAGCGTGATGCAGGCTGACCCTTGGCCGCTGGTCCACATCTGGTAATACATGCCGCCGTTGTTACCGGTCTGGTTGGAGCAGATCTGGGTCGCCGCGTTCGCCGGGCTGGGCAGCGCCGCCGCGGCCGCGGCCAGGATCACGGCGCAGGCACTACCGATGAGCAGCCTGGCACGGCGGCGTCTACGGCCCCGCACGCGATCCGGAGCTTCGTTCATGGGTGCTTCCTCCTCGTGAGGACGGGCCAGGAGGTACTACGAGCCGCCCGAGTCGTCGCTGGCCTGGACGAGGTCACCGGCGGGCGGCGTCGTACGACTGTGGGTTTTGCCGGTCGTCGCGCTACCGGAGATCCGGCTCAGGACGCTGGTTCGGATCCGCAGCTGTCGACGTGCCTGACGACCCTGTCATGTGTCACCTATCGTGCACGCGGGACGCTCACCTGTCAATCGATGTTCTTCGGTGGCTGACCCGTCGAGCACCGCGGGTGGGCGATGGGGTCCACCAGGTAGGGTCGGAGCCACGCATAACCATGGGAGTGAATGATCATGGCCGGCGCCGCGCCGACCAACCGCCGTCGGTCATGTCCAAACTCGACACTGGAGCTCTGCCGTGGTCAGCCCGTACGACATCGAGGACGTCTTCCCCGACGAGGCCGAGACCGTGCGTCTGCCGCGCCACCAGACCGGTAGTACGGCACAGAGCCTGGCCGTGACGCTGGTGGCCGACTACACCATGCGCACACAGGCCTGGCTACCGTCCGCGTCGATCGTCGCCCTGCTCGGCGAGGCCGGGATCGGCAGCGGCGCCGCACGCACCGCCATCAGCCGGCTGTCCCGGCGCGGGATACTGGAGAGCAGCCGGGACGGGCGCTACAGTTCCTACCGCCTGACCCCGGCCGCAGTCGGCAACCTGGCGGCGGGTGGTGCCTGGATCGCCAGGTTCGCGACTCGGGCTGACCCTTGGGATGGGTTCTGGACCCTCGTTTCCTTCTCGTTCCCGCAGGAGGAGCGCAGCCAGCGACGGGCGCTACGGGGCCAACTGCGATGGCTGGGGTACGCGCCCCTGTACGACGCGCTCTGGGTCTCACCCGACGCGCCGAACCCAACCGTGAAGGACCAGCTGACCGCGACAACCTCGGGCACCATGACCATGTTCCGGGCCCGGCACGTGGAACTCGCGACCCAGACCAACCGCAACCCGATCGACGCCTGGGACATCGCCGCCATCGCACGCCGCTACAGCAGCTTCATCCGGCGCTGGAAGTCGGTGCTGCCCCGCATCCGCAGCGGAAGAATCTCTGGCGCCGCCGCAGTTCACGCCCGCACCGGGATCATGGATGCCTACCGGCACTTCCCCATCATTGACCCGCAGCTGCCGATCGAGCTGATGCCCGCCCATTGGCCCCGCGCGGATGCGCGAGAAGTCTTCGTCTCCGTCTACGACGGGCTCGCCGAACAGGCTCAGGAACACGTCCGCGCCGTCGTGACCCAGTTCAGTGACTCCCCTTACCCCGAGATCCGAGCCCACACCACAGCGGAGATGGCCAGCGATGGTCGCACTGTAAAGCGCAGTTAGATTGACACCTTCGCGTACTGCGAACACACTATCTGACACATGTTGGTCCAGTGGGAGCCGATCCACATCACAGGTTCGGGCGGGGTGCCGCGGCGCGGTTGCCTCACAGCGGACGCGCGACGACGGGCAATTCGTCGCGCGGCTGGCCTCTGACCCGCGCCTGCGATCGCCGCCAGATGGCGCATCACACCCCTGTGTCAGTGGTGCGCGCACACGTCGATTCGTGGTCGCGCACCGATGTTGGATCGAGGAGTGTCATGAAACAGATGACAAGACGTGACCGGTACCGGCTGGCGCTGACCAGCGCCGCGAGCGCGCTGGTCCTGGTCGGCGCCGGGATCGTGGCTACCAACGCCAACGCGGCCGCCACGACACTCGGCGCCGCGGCGGCGCAGTCGGGCCGCTACTTCGGTACCGCGATCGCCGCGGGCAGGCTGGGCGATTCGGCTTACACCACGATCGCCGCCCGTGAGTTCAACATGGTCACGCCGGAGAACGAGATGAAACCCGACGCGACCGAACCCCAACAGAACCAGTTCAACTTCACCGCCGGCGACCAGATCTACAACTGGGCCACCAGCCACGGCATGCGGGTACGCGGTCACACTCTGGCCTGGCACTCGCAGCAGCCTGGCTGGATGCAGTCGCTCAGCGGTACCGCGCTACGCAACGCGATGATCAACCACATCCAGAAGGTGATGGCCCACTACCAGGGCAAGCTGGCCTACTGGGACGTGGTCAACGAAGCGTTCAACGAAGACGGCAGCCGACGGCAGTCCAATCTGCAGGGCACCGGCAACGACTGGATCGAGGTGGCGTTCCGGACCGCCCGGGCAGCCGACCCGTCGACCAAGCTGTGCTACAACGACTACAACATCGAAAACTGGAGTTACGCCAAAACGCAGGGCGTGTACAACATGGTCAAGGACTTCAAGAGCCGTGGGGTACCCATCGACTGCGTCGGCCTGCAGACCCATTTCACCGGAGGCAGCTCCCTGCCGAGCAACTTCCAGACAACCCTGTCCAGCTTTGCTGCCCTGGGCGTGGACGTGGCACTGACCGAAGCCGACGTCACCAACGCCTCCACCACCCAGTACGGCGGCCTCACCCAGGCGTGCGTCAACGTGCCCCGATGCGTCGGCATCACCGTCTGGGGCGTACGCGACAGCGACTCCTGGCGCTCCAGCGAAAGCCCCCTCCTCTTCGACGGCAGCGGCAACAAGAAGGCGGCTTACACCTCGGTACTCAACGCCCTCAACTCCGCCCCGCCCACCACCCCCAGCACCCCGATCACGGCCAGTCCAACGCCCAGCAGCACGCCACCCGCGGGTGGTAGCGCTCGCATTGTGGGTAGCCAGTCTGGCCGGTGTATCGATGTGCCCAATGTTTCGCACAACAACGGCACCCGAGTGCAGTTGTACGACTGTCACGGCCAGTCCAACCAGTCCTGGACGTACACCGCGAGCAAGCAGCTGACCGTCTACGGCAACATGTGCCTGGACGCGGCGGGTTCCGGCAACGGCGCAGCCATCCAGATCTACAGCTGCAACGGACAGACCAACCAGCAGTGGAACGTCAACTCCAATGGCACCATCACCGGCGTGCAATCCGGACGGTGCCTGGACGTCTGGAGCACTGCAAACGGGGCGCAGATCCAGTTGTACTCGTGCAGCGGCCAAGCCAATCAGCAGTTCAAGCTGGTGTCTTAGGGAACCACACCCTGACGATCTGATCTACCCGTCCAGCCGAGGCGGCGGGCCAGATCAACCTGCGCAGCGCCGTTAATACAGGAAAGGCTGGCGGCCGGGCGTCGAATCGTTTCCCGGGGTCAGACGTCGCGACACTGCGACACCTGACCCCGGGGAACGTCGATCCGAGCATCTGGTGAGCGCCCTTCCGTGGCGGATTCGGTGCCCTCGAGGAGACACCCCAGCGTGCGGCGGGGCCGTCCGGACCACAACGCAGAAGGAGTCGATCCCACCGGTACCGGCCGGCGAATGCGCCGCGACAACAGCTGCGCGGCATGCTGTGTCGCCTCATCTCGGACCGGAGGACGGTCTTCCGGGGTGGTCGGGCGTCGTTGACATAAGATCTGGCGAACAAGCACCCGCAGGCGAGGAGCCCTTCGTGATGCGCCCGACGACGTTCCTGCTGGAGCGACTGCTCCGGGCCGGGATGCACGATGTCGTCACAGTGGAGCCGGCCACAGGTGGGATCGCGGCGCTCGCGGGCATAGCCACCCGGCGGGAGGCGCCGCCGGTGTTCGTCAAGGCCTTCGCCGACACGCCGGCCGACGACGCCTTCGTCGCAGAGGCCGAAGGGCTGACCGCGCTGCGCGAGCTCGGCGGCGTGGCGACGCCCGAGGTGATCCTGGCGGACCGAGAACTGCTGGTGTTGTCGGTGCTGCGGCCGAGGCCGCCCAGCGAGACCTTTTGGGAGCAGTTCGCACACGCACTCGCCCGCCTGCACCTGAACACGACCCATCCTCGCTTCGGATGGCACCGCCACAACTGGCTGGGCCGCCGCCGCCAGGTCAATACGTGGGATGACGACGGCTTCGCGTTCTTCGCACAGCACCGGCTGCTTCGGTGGCTCGGGCAGCCCCGCGTCGACGCGGCGCTCGACCCCGCGGACCGGGCAGCGCTGGAGCGGCTGTGCCAGCGGCTGCCCGACCTGCTACCGGACCGGCCGGCATGCCTGACGCACGGCGACCTGTGGGCACAGAACCTCCTGGCCACCCCGGACGGCCAGCCCGCGCTGATCGACCCGGCCGTGTCCTACATGTGGGCCGAGGTCGACCTCGCCCACGTGTGGTCCACCGCACCCCCACCCGAGGCGCAACGGTTCTTCGAGATCTATGCGGAGCTGACCGCCCTTGATACCGACTGGCGGGCCCGCATGCCGATCATTCAGCTGCGACAGCACCTCGCCGTGCTGGCCCAGTTCGACGACGACTGGGGCGCGGGCGACCAGATCCGTGCCACCCTCGCACCGTTCCGGACGCGAACCGTGCGCTGACCGTCGGGATGGGCCCACGGAATCGTTGCGACGACATCGCGATTGTCGCCCTGCGCCGACGCTGTCCGCGATGATCTCACCGGCGCTCGGAAGACCCCAGGCCCGACCCCCTCGCCCCATCTTCAAACAACACCGGTGCGGTCGCCAGCGAGCTGAACTACTCGGAACGCACCGTTAAGAGCCTGATACAGCTGCGCAACTGTACGCACGCGGTCGCCTACGCGCTGCGGTCCGGCGCGATCGACTGAGCCGGCGAACGCCCGTCCGCCACGACCCCGCCGATGTCCACGGTGGTGGGTCGTCCCGAACCAGGTCAGCCCGGCCGCGACCCCCATCGCCACGATCCCGCGTTCCACGCGGTCACCGGCGGCCGGCGCGGGCCTTCGTCCGTTGGTCAGACGCCGGCCGCACAATGGACACCCGGCTGCGGTAAACCCCTGAACGAGATCTTTCCCTTCGTGAGGAGTTTCGTGTCCCTGACGACATCACGCCGCGCGCTGATCGCCGCGGCCTCCACCGCCGCGGTGGTCCTGACCAGTCTCGCGGCGACCGCCGGCGCCGCGCAGGCGCAGCCGGCGTCGGCCGCGCACGGCATCGGCGGCATCCTCGCCGGTCGCTCGTGCGCGCCCTCGGCGCTGGCGGTCGACTTCAGTGACGCCCTGGACAAGCTGACCTACCACGGCATCGAGGTGGGCGGCCTGTCCTCCCTGGCCTACGACCCCCGGTCGCTGGCCTGGGCATCCACTGTGGACAACCACGCCAGTGACCCGGCCCGGATCTGGTTCTTCCGCAACCCGGCGAACCCGGTCGTGGTCCGTGACCCGCTGGTCCTGAAGCGGCCCGACGGCACCCCGTACGACGGCACCAACTCGGACAATGAGGGCCTGGCCGTGCTCCCGAACGGCGACTACGTGGTCAGCTCGGAGACCGAGCCGTCGATCCGGATCTTCGGTCGCGACGGCGTCCAGAAGTCGTCGCTGCCCGTACCGGCCCGGTTCGCGGTCACCGGCACCACGCCGGCCGGCCAGGCCACCAGTAACGCGACGCTGGAGGGTCTGACCATCACGCCGTCCGGCACGGAGATCATCGCCTCGATGGAGGGCGCGCTCTCCGGCGACGTGGCCGCCAACGGTGACGCGACCCTGCACCGGTTCCTGGTCTACGACGCCGACCGCCACGGCAACTGGACGCTGACCAAGCAGGTCGCGTACCGGGCCCAACCGGGCAACCGGATCGCGGAGGCCACCGCGTACGGCCGCGATTCGCTGCTGGTCGAGGAGGCCTCGTTCAACGCCCCGGTCGGCAACGACGTGCAGCTGTACGCGGTGACCGGGCTGAGCCGGGCCAAGAACGTCAGCGCCGTCACCGACCTGGCGACCGCGCCCGCCGCCGACGTGGTGCGCAAGAGCCTCGTCGCCGACCTCGTGAAGTGCCCGACCCTCGGCGCGCCGTCGCGGCAGACGCAGGCCAACCCGCTGCTGGACAACTACGAGGGCATGGCGGTGACCGCCGACGTGGCCGGCTTTGCCGGGGTCAGCCTGATCAGCGACGACAACTTCGGCGCCACCCAGTACACCCGCGTCCTGAACCTCGTGGCCCGGCTGCCCTGAGCATCCGGTCGCGCCGCTGAGGCCCGAGGTATCACGAGCGCGCCCCGGGACCGTGCACGGTCCCGGGGCGTCGCCGATCCCGGCGGTGTCGCCGTCCGAGCGGCCCCGCCTTCAGTGTCGAGACCGATACCGGCCGCGGATCCGCAGGTCGACCTGCTCCATGGATGTTCGTGAGCCGACGCCGATGGACAACGCGGTCGTGAGCACCAACAGACCGGCGGCGATGATGCCGATCACCCAGTCTCCGTTCAACTCGTCCGCCGCCTCGGGAGCGACGTGATGACCCGGGTCGACGACGACGTCGACGCGGTCCCCGGGGTCGTAGACGTCGTCATACTCGGTCAGCGTCCCGGGGATCGGCCGACCGTCGGTGCCGCGCAGCTCGTACTTGTGCCAGTCGTGCTTCCCTTGAACGACACGCTCGGTGGCGACGAGGGCTGCTACTTGCGTACCGCGCACGTCGAGCACGGCGCTCGGCATCCAGATTGCGGTAAATGTGGCGGCGAGAAACGCCAGCAGGACACACGCGACCGCCACCACGCGGCGCAGTTCGGGAAATAGCTGGCTGACCACTACCGCGGCGAGGACGACAGTGACGGGACCCACAAGCAGGCCCGGCCCCCAGATGGGCGGGATCAGGATGGCGGCGATCCCGGCGATCCAGGTCGGACCCGTCAGAACGGCGGCCAGAACGAGCCCGTACCGCAGCTGAATTTCTCTTCGGCGCACCCCTGTCAGCACTTGATCAGTATGGCCGACTCCCCCAAACCGGCAGTGAGCTCGAAATGCTCGTCGTCCCGAGCCCAGTCATCCTACGGGCGCCGCTGCGGCTGCGGCCCCGGGTACCCGATTGCCTTCCCTCAGAACCTCGGCCGCGGACACTAGGAACTGGGAGTGGACGTCCCGACCAACTCCCGAGTCGCCGCAGCGGTCACCAAACTCGCACTGATGATCTGACCTCGGACCTCGCCACCGGCACAACCATGTCGTCCGATCCCGTCGCAACAGCACCCGTAGTCGCCGAGGCCGGTCGCCGCTAAGATTATCGTCACTCACATCTATGGCCCCGCACCAGGCGCTCTAGGTCGAGGTCACCGGTCTGACTGACCGTTAGGCCACATCAGCGCAGTTTGATCATCACCTCGCAACACCGCGCAACCCGCCCGACATCGTTCCTTCACAGCTCTGAGCGATTCGCCCGGGAGTCTTCCCCCATTGCCCCGTCAACGGCGGTGGACGACGATCCGCCACCGTCCCGCCTCCAGCAAAGGACCACATTGACCACGACGAGCACCTCCCGTCGGCGTTTCTTGGGCACGGCCGCCCTCGCCGGCTTCGGTGCGACCCTTCCGGCACTGCTGCCGGGGACCGCCGACGCCGCACCCCCGACCCCCAGCCACCTCACGAGCGCGACCCAGAAGTACCTCGAATCCCAGCGGCAGGCCGGACTCGCGGCGCTGCGGCGCGGCGCCGACCTGCCGTTCCTCACCGGCACCCAGCTGGCCGCGATGCTGCTCGCCCGCGACGTCACGAGCGTGCAGGTCACCAAGCGGTTCCTCGCCCGCATCGACCAGCTCAACGGCGACGGGATGTTCGCCGTGCCGTCCCGTGACCCCGACATCCCGGTGTACGGCGACAACGGAAAGCTGAACGCCTACGTGCGCACCACCCCCGACCTGGCGATGTCGATCGCGAAGGCCGCCGACAAGGCGCTCGACGCCGCCGCGCGGGGCGGCACGCCGGTACCGTTCGGCTGCGGCGTACCCGTCGCCCTCAAGGACATCTACGCGGTCGAGGGCGTGGAGCTGACCATCGGCTGCCCGCTCGCGGCCGGGAACATCGCCAGCGGCGACTCCGTGGTCGCGCAACGCGTCCGCAACGCCCACATGCCCATCCTCGGGCTGACCCACACCGGTCCCTGGACCAACGACGACACTTGCCCGCAGACCGCGAACCCGTGGAACCGCAAGCTGTGCGTCGGCGGCTCCTCCGGCGGCTCGGCCGCGGCCATCTCGGCACGCCTCGCGGTGATGGCGACCGGATCGGACACCGGAAACTCGCTGCGCAACCCCGCGCAGAACGTCGGTGTCGGCTCGATCAAGCCCAGCTATGGCCTGGTACCGAAGTACGGTGTCACCGTCTCCAGCACCAGCCTGGACACCTGCGGCCCGATGGGTCGGGCCATGGCCGACGTCGCCATGCTGCTGGGCATCATCGCCGGCCCCGACCCCCGCGACCCGCGCTCCGAACAGGCGCCCACCTTCCCGCAGGGCTTCCCGCTGGCCCCACGTCCAGGCAAGAAGCCGTTCGCGGGCCTGCGCATCGGCTCGACGGTGGAGACCGAGACCTCACCGGCGCGCAATCTCTGGACTCCGGGCATCCTCGCCCGGCTGCGCGCCGCTGTGCAGCAGTTCGCCGATCTCGGCGCGGAGATCGTGCAGATCACGCCGCCCACCTCGAACCTGGGCAACACCGCCTACTGGGCCGCTGCCAATCCCGACCCGGTCAACGGCTCCAAGGTGTCCGCGAGCAGCGCCTACCAGAACGCCGAGAACGCGTGGACGCTCGGCGAGACCTACGCCGTCACCGCCGCCGAGGATCCGGCTATCGAGGGCGCGGTGCGTACCCGGTTCCGTACCTCCATCTCCACCATCGAAACGCAGAAGCAGCAGCTCGCGCAGCGCGCCGCCGCGCTCACGCCCGCCGACCTGTTCGGAGCACACCGGGTCCGGCGCGAGTACTCCGAGGCGTGGGCGAAGGTGTTCGAGGACAACGGGATCGTCGCCTGCCTGTGGCCGCAGAAGGTCCAGACGCCCCCGGTCCGCGCCAACGACAGCACCGGCGGCTTCTCCGGCGTGGAGTCCAGCCGGCCGAACACCACCGGCTGGCCCTGCCTCAACCTGCCGGTCGGTCGTGACACCGACACCGGCATCCCGGTCGGTATCGACATGGCGGCACCGTACGGCGGGGATGCGATCATCCTGCAGCTCGCGATCGACTACCAGGACCGCCACCCCTACCACCTCGACCTCCCGACGGACCTGTGACGATGGCGGACCCCATGACCGACCCCACCAACGCGCGGCTGCGCGACTTCGACATCCCCGTGATCATGCCGCGGTTCGACCTCACGGAGTTGCCCCCGTTCGACGATCGGGTGATGACCGACGACATCACCTCCGGCGGCCAGGCGGCCGGCCGGCCGAACGGGTCCGGCGGCAAGGACGGCGCCGGACACCGGTAGCCCTCGACGGTCCAAACGACAGGGGCCTGCGCCCCGCCCGGTCACCAGGGCGGGGCGCAGGCTCGCGAGGGTACCGGCGCCGCCGGCCGTCATACGGCTGCACTCCAGGCCCGGTTCTTCTTCGCCCAGCGCCGGATCTGCTCGCCCTTGTGAGCCGACAGGTTGTCCAAGTGAGCGGGCCGAACGCGACCCTAATGGTCAGAGCACTAGTTTTTGGCGGCCAGCAGCTGCAACTCCCGGAATTGCCGCTTATCGGTGGGCTTCGGTTCACACAGCACCCGGGCAACCTCGCTCACGCCGACGTCACGCAGCAGCCCCGCCAGGTAGTCGGGCGACCAGCGGTAGGCCGTCACCACCGAGTGGTCGAAGGACTGTGTCGGGATCGCGGGGTCGTCGGTGGCGAAGCAGCTGATCAGCAGCTGGCCGCCGGGGGCCAGGACCCGGGCGAACTCCGCGACCACGGCCGGGAGGTCCTTCGGCGGGGTGTGAATGATCGAGGACCGCGAGAGTACCCCGCCCAGCGCGTCGTCCGCGATGTCGAGCGCCGCCATCGAGCCCACCTCGAACCGCAGATCCGGGTTGGCCTTCCGGGCCAGCTCAATCATCGCCGGTGAGGCATCGACGCCGAAGGCGCGTAGCCCCAACCCCCGCAGATGAGCGGTCACATGCCCCGGCCCGCACCCCAGGTCTGCAACCTCGCCTTCACCACCCGCGCGCACCGACTCGGCGAACGCGGCAAGCAGCGCACGCTCCAGCGACCGGTCGCGCAGGGTGTCGGTGAACTGCTGCGCGTAGCGCGCGGCGACGGCGTCGTAGGCGTCGCGGGTAGCGGGAAGGGAGCCCAGTTCGATCATTTCGGGGATCGTAACGGACGCCACTGACACGGGGACGGCGCTCGGCTCGACGCGGGCCGCGCCGTGGTGAGCAAGGTCCAATCTAGTGCCGTGCCGGGGCCGCAACACGGTGGACCCATCCGGTCACGGCACTGGATAACGCCTGCCCGCCAGCGCGGAGGAGCTACTGCTGAGAGGGGTAACGGCAGGGACCCCCAACGGCTGGGTGAGCTGCCTAAGCTCGAGTCGACGACAGCCTGCGGCTGCCGGATCGGGCGGTCGCCGGATCCGTCCGCTGATGAGCGGGTGATGCGCCGGCGGAGCCGGCCCGGACCTACCCGGCCGGTGCCGGTAATGGCCGAAACCCTATGATTGATCCACGTTCACTGGGATAGATCCGGGTAAGCGCCGTGGTGACTACCCGCGCGATCCCGCGCCTGATAAGTCGAAGGGGAACACCGTGCAATACCGTCAGCTCGGCACATCGGACCTGCGAGTCTCGGAAATCTCTTTGGGGTCATGGTTGACCTACGCCGGCGGGATCGCGGCCGAACAGACCCGCGCCTGCACCGAGGCCGCCTTCGATGCCGGGGTCAATTTCTTCGACACCGCCAACGTGTACGGCCGCGGCGCCGCCGAGTCGGCCTGGGGTGAGATCCTCTCCACGCACCCGCGCGACTCCTACATCCTCGCCACGAAGGTGTGGGGCCCGATGTCGGACACCGATCGGGGATTGTCCCCGGAGCAGATCGGCAAGCAGATCGACGCGTCCCTGCGGCGGCTGCGCACCGACTACGTGGACCTGTATCAGGCCCACCGCTTCGACCCGACCGTACCCGTCGAGGACACGATAGAGGCCTTCCAGCAGGTCGTCGCACAGGGCAAGGCCCGCTATCTGGGATTCAGCGAATGGACTCCGGAACAGATCCGGGCGGCCATCGACATCGCCGGGCCGGAGCTGTTCGTGTCGTCCCAGCCTCAGTATTCGATGCTCTGGCAGGCACCCGAAGCCGAAGTCTTCGCGATCTCGGCCGCCAACGGCATCTCGCAGATCGTCTGGTCACCCCTCGCGCAGGGAGTCCTGACCGGAAAATACCGGCCGGGTCACCCGCTGCCGGCCGACTCGCGGTTCGCCATCGACAGCATGAACGGCTTCAGCGACCTGGTCCTCAACGATGCCACCCTGTCCGCGGTGCAGCGGCTGGTCCCGATCGCCGACGGCCTCGGGGTCAGCCTGGCCACCCTGGCGCTGGCCTGGGTGCTGCGCCGCAGCGAGGTCGCCTCGGCGATCACGGGTGCGTCCCGGCCCGAGCAGGTACACGCCAACGCGCAGGCCTCCGGCGTGCAGCTGACCGACGACGTGCTCAAGCAGATCGACGAGGCGCTCGCAGACGCGCCCGTGCGGACACCTCGGCTCGCGCCGAATGCCACCGAGGGCGTCCGGCACCGCTGACCCGCGAAAGGGGTAAAGGTGGATTACACCCGACTGGGCACGTCCGGGCTGAGAGTCAGCCGGATCGCCCTGGGTTGCATGAGCTTCGGCACGCCATCGGAGTCGATGCCGTGGACCCTGGACGACGACGCCGCGGCACCGCTGTTCCAGCAGGCCCTCGAGCTGGGAATCACGTTCTGGGACACCGCCAACGTCTACGGGCTGGGCACCTCCGAGGAGATCGTCGGCCGGGCGCTGCGCAAGTACGTCCGCCGCGATGACATCGTGCTGGCCACGAAGGTGTTCAACAGGATGCACGATGGTCCGGGCGGGTCCGGGCTGTCCCGCAAGGCCATCATGGAGAACATCGACGCGTCGCTGTCGCGGCTGGGCACCGACTACGTCGACCTCTACCAGATCCACCGTTTCGACCCGGACACCCCGGTCGAGGAGACCATGGAGGCCCTGCACGACGTGGTCAAGGTCGGTAAGGCCCGCTACCTCGGCGCCTCGTCCATGTACGCCTGGCAGTTCGCCACCATGCAACACACCGCACAGGCCAATGGATGGACGCGGTTCGTGTCCATGCAGGACCAGTACAACCTCGTGCAGCGCGAGGAGGAACGGGAGATGTTCGGCCTGCTGGCTCACCAGGGAGTCGGTGGCATCCCGTGGAGCCCGCTGGCCGCGGGCCTGGTCACCCGGCCCTGGGGCGAGCAGAGCACCAGCCGGGCCAAGAGTAACCCCAGCACCGACCGGCAGGGCCGGCCGCTGTTTCTGGACAGCGACAAGGCCATCGTCGACGCGGTGCAGCGCATCGCCGAGACTCACGGCGTCGCGATGGCCTCGGTGGCCCTCGCCTGGGTGCTGAACAATCCGGTCGTTACCGCCCCGATCGTGGGTGCCACGAAGGCCCATCACCTCACCGACGCGGTCGCCGCTCTCGACATCCAACTGGCCGCCGACGAGGTCGAAGCACTCGAGCGGGCGTACACGCCACGTCAGCCCACGTACTTTTAGGAGTATCCGATGCAACACCGTCCCCTGGGACGTACCGGTGTCTCGGTCAGCAAGCTCTGCCTGGGCGCCATGATGTTCGGTGATTGGGGCACCAAGGACCACGACGAGAGCATCAAAATCATCCACCGTGCCTTGGACGCCGGAATCAACTTCGTCGACACCGCCGACGTGTACTCCGCCGGCGAGTCGGAGGAGATTGTCGGCAAGGCCCTCGCCGGTCGCCGCGATGACATAATCCTGGCGACCAAGGCGCACATGCCGATGGGTGAGGATGCCAACCACCGCGGCAACTCCCGCCGCTGGATCATCCGGGAGGTCGAGGACTCGCTGCGCCGACTCGGCACCGACTGGATCGACCTCTACCAGATCCACCGCTGGGATCCCGCGGTCGACCTGGACGAAACCTTGGGCGCGCTCACCGACCTCGTGCGGGCGGGCAAGGTCCGCTACATCGGGCACTCCACGTTCCCTGCGTCGACCATCGTGGAGGCCCAGTGGACCGCCGAGCGGCGCGGCCGGGAACGGTTCGTCACCGAGCAGCCGCCGTACTCGATCCTGGTGCGCAACATCGAGAACGAGGTGCTGCCCGTGTGTCAGCGGTACGGCATGGGCGTCATTCCGTGGGGCCCGCTGGCCGGGGGCTGGCTTTCCGGCCGTTACAGCAAGGGTGGCGACCGGACCGGGCCAGCGTCGGCGGCGAGGCAGCGCCTGGTCAACCGCTTCGACTTGTCCCTGCCGGAAAACCAGCGCAAGCTGGAGGCTGTCGAGCAGCTTGGGCAGCTCGCCGACGAAGCTGGCATCACGCTCATCCAACTCGCGATCGCGTTCGTGTTGCGCCACCCGGCGGTGACCGCGCCGATCATTGGCCCGCGCACCATGGACCATTTGGAGTCGCAGCTCACCGCGGCGGACGTGGTGCTCTCGGACGATGTGCTGGACCGCATCGACGAGATCGTCCCGCCCGGAATCACCCTCAACCCGTCCGAGAACGGCTGGATCAGCCCGTCGCTGCAGCCGGCGGCCCGCCGCCGGTAGCGCAAGCAGTCCGCGCCAGGGGAAGACACCGTTCTCCCCTGGCATGGACTGCTGCTGAGAAAAGACCTATACCCCGGAGCCAGGACCGGACGGCGGCAGACTGTCGTCGGCCTTCTCGCCGGGGACCGCGAGCCCTTCACCCATGGTCGCACCCAAGCATGAAGCCGCTTGCGCTTCCTTCCGGCCGCGGCCACGGCACCGCCCCCGTCAGGCCTGGTCTGCTCTGAAGGGAAGTGCGTCAGGCTGTGACGCGGCCCAGGAGGCGAGCAGTTCAAGGCCGTCGCCGGAGGGGGTACCCGGCTCGGCGGAGTAGGTCATGATCGTCAAGGTCTCGTCGCTCGCCAGTTGGAGCCCTTCATAGGCGAGGTCCAGTTCGCCGACGACGGGGTGGTAGAAGCGTTTCGTGCCGTGGCGGTGCACGTAGACGTCTTGGGCCGCCCACCAGGTGCGGAAGCTGTCGCTGTGCATCGACAGCTCGCCGACCAGGTTCA